>CAUGPT010000074.1:0-3456 GCA_959601495.1 uncultured Eubacteriales bacterium | reverse complement strand
GGCTTGGAGCAGTCATTTTGACTTTCCACTCGCTCCAACCGCCGAGGTGGTGAGGAGAGATTTCCAAGAGAGGAGAGGAGGGCGGCTCCCTCATCTCCTTTCTTGGACCGATTCGGGGATGTGTGAAGGGGCTGCTTACGGGAAAGCAGTCCCTTCACGTCCTTCTTACTTACGTTTGGTAAGCTGACGACAAAGTTTGAATTGCTTTCCCAATTTCGGAAAGCCGAAAACCGCCGTCCGTCCGCGGCTGCTTACGGGAAAGTAGTCCCTTCACGTCTTTCTCACTTACGTTCGGGAAGCTGACCACAAAGTTTGAATTGCTTTTCCGATTCCGAAAAGCCGAAACCCGACGCGCACGGCGGTCCGACAGACGCATATAATGCATTGAAAGAGACAAAAAATTTCTTCTTGAAAAATCTTTCGGTATATGGTATAATTTTACTAACAGTATTAGTAAAATTATACGGAGGGTGCATGGAATACACCGAAATCGCAGAAGAGCTGATGTCGCTTGCAGCGTCTCTCAGCCATTTGCCCGCGTCCCGCGCCGTGTGGGAGGCGAGCGGCGGAGAATACTCGGCGCTTGTATATATTCTCGACAGTGCGCGCGGCGCGCACCCCACCGAGCTTTGCCGCTACATGAGCGTAAGCTCTGCACGTATCTCCGCAATGCTCAGAGATCTTGAAAAAAAGCATTGGGTGGTACGGAAAAAAGACCCCGCGGACGAACGGAGCAAGCTCGTTTTTCTCACGGAGGCGGGCAGGCAGTTCATAACTGAGCGGCGCGGGGCGGTGCTTCGTCGGCTGGAGGAGATGCTTGAATGCCTCGGTCCGGAGGACGCAGCGGAGTATCTGCGGCTGCAGCGAAAGCTTGCGCAGGGTCTCGCGTCGGCTGCCGCACGGCGGACAAAATCAATTTCGGAGGTGAGCTTATCAGACGCGCAAAAAAACTTATAATAAGCGAAAATGTTGACAAAACGCGCTCGGCGCTTGCGGATAAGATAAAAGAGGCTGCCGTTTCCGTCATGCCGATCGTTATAATCGTATGTATAATCAGCCTTTCGGTGTCTCCGATGCAGCCGCAGGTGCTGCTCAGCTTTCTTATAGGCGCGCTTATGCTGACGGTCGGCATGGGGCTGTTCTCGCTGGGGGCGGAGCAGTCCATGACGCCCATCGGCACCCGCATCGGCACATCTCTTACAAAAACGAAAAAGCTGCCGCTCATTCTCGGCGTAAGCTTTGTTCTCGGCTTTGCCATTACCGTGGCGGAGCCGGATCTTCAGGTGCTTGCCGAGGCGGTGCCGCACATTGACACACGCCTTCTGATGATAGTAGTGGGCGTCGGCGTGGGGCTGTTCATGTCCGTATGCATGCTGCGCATAATCACCGGCGCAAATCTTCGGTGGATAATCGTGGCGTGCTATGCGCTCATATTTGCGCTTGCGGCATTTACCGACAAAAATATGCTGAGCATTGCCTTTGACTCCGGCGGAGTCACCACGGGTCCCATGACCGTGCCGTTCATACTCGCCATGGGCTACGGCGTTTCAAACATCCGCAGCGACCGCCGCGCCGAGGCGGACAGCTTCGGTCTGGTGGCGCTTTGCTCGGTCGGCCCCATACTGTCGGTGCTCGTGCTGGGATTTTTTGCCGGCGGAGAACCGAGCGCTGCGGCAATAGGCTCCGCCGCCCTTTCCGACACGCGCGAGATAGGCTCGGCGTTTCTCGGCGCCCTGCCGCTGTATATGGCGGAAACGGCGCTTTCCATGCTGCCGATCATTGTGATATTTCTGGTCTTTCAGTTCACGGCGCTGCATATGTCCTGCCGCAGCTTTATCAAGACCGTTATAGGAATTATTTATACATATGCGGGACTCGTACTGTTTCTGACGGGGGTAAATGTGGGCTTTTCGTCCATGGGCGCGGAGCTCGGAGCAGCCCTCGCCTCGGGCGGAAAGCAGTATTTGCTCATTCCACTTACCATGCTTCTCGGATGGTTCATCATTTCGGCTGAGCCCGCCGTGGGCGTGCTTGAAAAGCAGATAGACGAGGTCAGCGCGGGCGCCATCCCCGCGGGGGCGATAAAATTCAGTCTTTCCGCCGCAATAGCCCTTGCGATGGGGCTTTCCATGCTGCGGGTGCTGTTCGGGATACCGATACTGTGGTTTTTGGTCCCCGGATACGGAGCGGCGATCGTAATGTCGTTTTTCGTGCCGGATATATACACAGCCATTGCCTTTGACTCCGGCGGCGTTGCGTCCGGTCCCATGACCGCCGCGTTTATGCTGCAGCTGTTTGTGGGGGCCTGCACCGCATTGGGCGGAAACGTTCTGAGCGATGCGTTCGGTGTTGTCGCCATGGTCGCAATGATGCCGCTTTTGTCCATACAGGCGGTGGGACTTATATACGAGCGGCGCGGCAGAACGCGCACAGAGGTCGGCGAGATTTACGGAGACCTTGACATAATAGAGCTGTGGGAGGAGGCCGACACATGAATTTTATAATATCGGTCATAAACCCCGCAAAGGCGGAGCTGATGACGGCGATATGTCAGGAACTCGGCGTGCCGATAAGCATTGTCGCGCACGGGCGCGGAACGGCTGTCAGCAGCATGCGCGAGCTTTTGGGCATAGACTCCGACGAAAAGCGGATAGTGTTTTCCGTCGCGGGGGCAAACGAGACGGCAGAGCTCATACGCGCGCTCAGGCGGCGTATGCATATAGGGGTACCCGGCCACGGCATAGTGACGGCAGTGCCGGTAAAAAGTGTTGCGGGAGGAAAAACGGTGACATATCTGAACGGCGGCAGCGGCGCTGCCAAATACAAGCCGCGGGAGAAATACGCATATGAGCTGATAGTGGCGATAGCCAACGAAGGCAGCACCGACGCCGTCATGAACGCGGCGCGCGCCGCGGGCGCGCGCGGCGGCACGGTCATTCACGGCAAGGGCACAGGCGCAGGCTCGGGCAGCAGGTTTTATAATATCTCCATAGCGGACGAAAAAGAGGTCATAATGATAGTCTCTCCGGCGGAGGATAAGTCCGCGATCATGCGCGCGATTGCCGAGAACGCGGGACCCGACACCCCGGCGGGCGCAATAGTTTTTTCGCTGCCCGCCGCAGAGGTCGCCGGCTTCGGCCTTCCGGACGACGAGACGTGATCATATGCGGTACTTTGCCCCATGCCCCGACCGAGAACCATTATATATGGGGCTTCGCCCCATGCCCCACTTAGGGAGCTTTTTTGGGAAAAAGCTCCCTAAGAACCCCAAAAAACCGAACTGGATAGGTTTCAGACTATCAAATTAAGATTGCAAGCAAGGCTGCCGTCGGCAGCCTTGTATTTTCGTTTGGAAAAGCATTTCAAACTTTGTGGTTAGCTTACCGAACTTTAGTGAAAAAACGTGAAGGGACTACTTTTCCGTAAGTAGCCCCTTCACACATCCCCGAATCGGTC
>CAUGPT010000073.1:0-3718 GCA_959601495.1 uncultured Eubacteriales bacterium | reverse complement strand
GCGTCAGCGTCAGCTGCCGAAAGCAAGGCTGAAAGGACAGCCTTGCTTTGTGAAGCATGGTTGCTAAAATGATTTAATATCATATATAACATACATTTCCTGTGCTGATAAAACCAAAGCGGAATGCCGGGACGGAAAAGTATAGAAATTGATGCGCAAAAGAAACGTTTATTAACCTATGTTCTGCACAAGCATAATCTAAGCAGCGAAACAGTACAAAGCAAGCTCGTCTCTTCGAGCTTGCTTTTGCTGTCCGGCGGGGCAGCGTTTTCCATTTTCGCAAGAAAAACTTCAATCGTGTCTGAAAGTCACGCTGAAGTCAATTCGTCGAATTTCTTGGGTTTGGAGCAGTCGCTTTGGCTTTCTGCTCACGAGCACAATCAAGAGAAAGGGTTGGATTCTCAAGGAAGGGAAAGAGATTTTTTCTCGTTCCCTTCCTTGAGCCGGTCGGGGTAGCGTGAGGGCGGCTACTGCCGGAACAGTAGCCCCCTCACATCCTTTACTTGCGTTCGGCAAGCTGACAATAAAGCTTGAAATGCTTTCAAAGAAACTGAAAGTCCGCAGTTTCAGAACTTCGGTGGGGAGACTGACTGGCGCGGGAGGTGCACGGCGAGGGCGCGATGACGGACGGCACGACTGTGAGCGTGGGATGAACGGCGGGCGAGTGGGGCGCTGCGCGGCGTGCGGCGGGTGCGGGTGGTACGGCAGGTGCGCGGGGCGTCGGGGCGGTTGCGGTGCCGTGCTGTCTGCGCCGAGCAAAAAAACAAGGCTGCCGACGGCAGCCTTTGTTCGCTATCTGTACTTGATGGTTTAAAACCTATGCAGTTTGGTTTTTTCGGGTTCTTAGGGATCTTTTTCCCAAAAAGCTCCCTAAGTCAGGGTGCGGGGCGAAGCCCCGCAAAATCCGCACACATGCGAGGCGCAGCCTCGCATTTCATATCAGCTGCCGGACTTTGCGTTGCGGCGGCGAAGTATCTCGTATACCGGTATACCGACAAGAGTTATGCCGATGCCGATAAGTGAGCGTACGGGGCTGTCAATAAGCGTGCTGACCAGTATAAACGCGCCTCCCGCAACACCTATCGCGGGAACTACGGGATACAGCGGCACGCGATAGCCCTCCTTTGACGACATTTTGCGGCGGCGAAGGATAAATATTCCGAAAACGCCGAGCGTGAAGAATATCCACAAAACGAACACCAGAAGATCGGTGAGCGTGTTGAACGTACCTGTGCATATGTAGATCACAGCAAGAGCTGCTTGAAGTATCAGCGAATTTGCCGGAGTGTCAAAGCGCTTGTTGATCTTTCCGAGCACGGAGGAAGCGGGCAGCATACGACGCTCTGCCATTGCGTGAGGAACGCGCGCCGCCGTCATAAGATAACCGTTCAGCGCACCGAATACGGACACCATAATGCCAGCCGTCAGAAACGTTGCTCCCTTTTCGCCGAACAGCGCAACGGAGACATCAATGCCGACCTTTTCCGTGTCGGCGAGAACGTCTGCCGAGAGCGTATTGAATATAACAACATTGAACAGCGCATATACGGCAATGACAAGAATCATTCCGACAATGATGGCGCGGGGCATGTTTTTCTTGGGGTTCTTCATTTCGCCCGCCATGTTCGTAACGCTTATCCATCCGTCATACGCCCAAAGCGTGCCGAGAATAGCAGTGCCCGTGTTGCCGATAAGCCCGCTGCGTACTCCGAGTGCGCCGTCGGACACACCGTTTATAAGTCCCACAATAAGTATTGCCGCAATGGGTATAAGCTTGCCGACAGTGGCGATCACCTGTATGACCGCACCGCAGCGCGTTGACAGAATGTTAAGCAGCAGAAGCAGCGCAAGCACCCCTATACCGAGAAGGCGCTGCTGCCAGTCCGTCATGGGGATGAAGTACGACGCATAGATAGAGAACGCTATCGCCTGTGCCGCAACGGACGCGGGATATGATATCACGGTCTGCACCCAGCCGAGAAGGAAGCCCCAGCGCTCGCCGTAAAGCTCTTCAAGATATGTATACAAGCCACCCGCGCGGGGGATGTTTGACGCGATCTCCGCAATCGTCAGAGCGGACGCAAGCGTTATAATACCGCCAAGTATCCACGCCGCAAGCGCCATTATGGGATTTCCGGCGTCCTTGAGCACGATGGCAGGCTTCAGGAATATGCCGGAGCCGATTATCATGCCAACGACAATGGAAAGTCCCTGTACAAGATTTATGGACTTTTTCATAATGTCTCCTCAATATTATAATTTCACTTTATCAGTTTACCACGCCAAAGCAATTTTGTCAATCGTTATAAAAAATTTTCTGTTTAATTATCAGGCAGCGAAAAAAGGCTTCGGAGCGCGCTCCGAAGCCTTTTTGCCGTTCTGATTTTATTTTAGATCCGCTGCCCAGAGTCCGTGCAGATTGCAGTACGCGTATACTGCCTGCACTTCGTCCCCCTCGCACAAGGCGAAGGTCACTGTGGGCGCGCTGCCGGGAGAGAGCTCGCGGCGCTGATTGCCGAACTTTGTCTGTACGAACACCCACTGAATATAGTGCTCCTCTGCCATTGGATGCTCAACTTCCCCGACGGTGACCGTAAGAAGTGAGTTTTCAATTTTGCAGACGGGAACGTGCTTTTCAACGGCAGCGTCAACGGTGCCGGGCACGATCTCCTGCATTTTTTCACCGCAGCACATCACGGGAACTCCGTTGCTGTTTACGAAAGCGATTATATTGCCGCAGTGCGCGCATCTGTAAAATTTACGGTTCATATTCCATTCCTCTTTTCCTGAATTTCAGATGTAAAATCAATAGTTCTCACTCATAACTTCGAAATAGCTCTGAGGATGACGGCACACGGGACATACCTCGGGCGCTGCCGTGCCTACGCATATATGACCGCAGTTGCGGCACTCCCATACCTTGACGTCGCTCTTTTCAAACACCGCGGCGGTCTCCACATTGTTCAGCAGCGCTCTGTAGCGTTCTTCGTGGCGCTTTTCAACAGCACCCACAAGGCGAAATCTTGCGGCAAGCTCGGAGAAGCCCTCTTTCTCGGCGGTCTTTGCGAAGTCCTCGTACATATCGGTCCACTCAAAGTTTTCGCCTTCAGCCGCGGCGCGGAGATTTTCGGCGGTGTCGCCTATGCCGCAAAGCTCGCGCAGCCAAAGCTTTGCGTGCTCCTTTTCGTTGTCGGCGGTCTTCTGAAAGATCTCGGCTATCTGCTCAAATCCCTGCTTTTTCGCGACAGACGCAAAATATGTATACTTGTTTCTCGCCTGAGACTCGCCGCTGAAAGCAGCCATAAGGTTTTTCTCTGTTTCGGTGCCCGCATAGATGTTTTTCTTTTCCATTTTTAAAAATCCTTTCAAAATCGGTAATAGTTGCTCCGCAAAGTCTTAGCGACGGAGCTGTTTTAAGAATGATTCTTATTTCTGTTCTTATTATATCAGAAAAGTTTCGTTTGTCAATAGCAATTTTTATATTTTTTCGGGATTTTTTCAAAAATCCCGAAAACAGCCACGGACGGTAGGTTTCGACTTACCGAATTTGGAAAAGAAATTCAAACTTTGTAGTCAGCTTACCGAACGGTAGCGAGAAGACGTGAAGGGACTACTTTTCCGTAAGCAGCCACGAGCGGCGTTTTTCGGCTTTCCGAAATCGGAAAAGCATTTCAAACTTTGTAGTCAGCTTACCGAACGGGGGTGAGAAAGACGTGAA
>CAUGPT010000072.1:0-3832 GCA_959601495.1 uncultured Eubacteriales bacterium | reverse complement strand
TCCATAGCTAAAGCTTTTTTTCCACTGGCAGAGCCAGTGGTTGTCCTACGAATACGGAAAGTGTCGGGGCAGAGTCCCGACACTTTTTTCATTTATCCGCCGTCGCCGCGGCATTTCGGACGGTCTGCCTGCAATAAAGCACAGCCCGATATATAGGTGCAAAATACAATATACAGTATTTATTTGTAAATTTGCAACAACATGTAGACAAACGGAATTTAATGTGCTATAATATAATAGCTAAGCACGAATATGACTAATAATTCCGAAGGGGTGAAAAAATGACAATTATTAAAAGAAACGGCTCTGAGGCCGAATTCGATATTTCAAAAATCGTAGTTGCCGTAAGTAAAGCTAACGAAACGGTTGACAAAAGCATTCGTATGACACCCGTGCAGATACAGCGTATTTCCGAAAACGTCGTTCTTGCCTGCGAGCAGCTTGGGCGTTCTCCCAGCGTCGAGGAAGTGCAGGATCTGGTGGAAAAGCAGATAATGGCACACGGCGCGTATGAGGTGGCAAAGAGCTATATCACATACCGCTACGTCAGAGCGCTTGTGCGTCAGTCCAACACCACCGACGACAAGATACTCAGCCTTATCGAGTGCAACAACGAAGAGGCAAAGCAGGAGAACTCCAATAAAAACCCCGTTGTCAACTCTACACAGCGCGACTATATGGCAGGCGAGGTTTCCCGCGATATCACGAACCGTCTCCTTTTGCCGAAGGATATTGTTGACGCGCATAACGAGGGCATAATCCATTTCCATGATTCCGACTACTTCGCTCAGCATATGCATAACTGCGACCTCATCAATCTTGAGGATATGCTGCAGAACGGTACGGTCATCACAGGCACGCTTATAGAGCGTCCGCACAGTTTCAGCACCGCCTGCAACATTGCAACGCAGATCATAGCGCAGGTCGCTTCCAACCAGTACGGAGGTCAGTCCATTTCTCTTGCGCACCTTGCTCCGTTTGTGGACGTTTCACGAAAGAAGATCCGCCGCCAGGTGGAAAGCGAGGCTGCAAGTCTCGGCGCGGCTCCCGATGAGGAGAGTATCGCAAAAGTCGTCGAGGACAGACTGCGCGAGGAGGTTCGCCGCGGCGTTCAGACCATACAGTACCAGGTGGTGACGCTGCTTACCACCAACGGACAGGCTCCGTTTGTCACGGTGTTCATGTGCCTCGGAGAAGCAAAGAACGAGCGGGAGAAAAAGGACCTTGCGCTTGTAATCGAGGAGACTCTTCTGCAGCGTTATGAGGGCGTTAAGAACGAAAAGGGTGTTTGGGTAACGCCTGCGTTCCCCAAACTTATATATGCGCTTGAAGAAGAGAACATCGAGCCTTCATCACCGTATTACTATCTGACCGTGCTTGCGGCAAAGTGCACCGCGCGCCGCATGGTGCCCGATTATATCTCCGCCAAAAAAATGATGGAGCTCAAAGGCGATGTTTATCCCTGCATGGGCTGCCGCTCGTTCCTCACCCCCGACAGATTTACGGACGCAGGCGTCGGCAATATCGCCAATGCGGGCAACTACGAGCCCGGCAAGCATAAGTATTACGGCCGATTCAACCAGGGAGTTGTTACCATAAACCTGCCCGACGTTGCTCTTTCCTCCGGCGGCAATACCGAGAGCTTCTGGAAGATATTCGACGAGAGACTGGAGCTTTGCCACAAGGCGCTGCAGTACCGTCACAACAGGCTGAAAGGCACCCTTTCCGATTCAGCTCCTATACTGTGGCAGTACGGCGCGTGCGCACGTCTTAAAAAAGGCGAGCCTATCGACAAACTGCTTTATAACGGATATTCCACGATCTCTCTCGGATATGCCGGACTTTACGAGTGCGTAAAGTATATGACGGGAAAAAGCCATACCGATCCGGAGGCAACTCCCTTTGCGCTCAGCATAATGCAGTATATGAACGAAAAGTGCAGCCAGTGGAAAGCCGAGGAGAATATCGACTACTCCATATACGGTACGCCTCTTGAGTCTACCACCTATAAGTTTGCAAAGTGCCTGCAGAAGCGCTTCGGCGTGATCCCCGGCATAACGGATAAGGGATATATAACGAACTCGTATCACGTACACGTCACCGAGAAGATCGACGCGTTTACAAAGCTCGCGTTTGAGTCGCAGTTCCAGCATCTGTCGCCCGGCGGAGCTATAAGCTACGTTGAAGTTCCCAATATGCAAAACAACACGGAAGCCGTGCTTCAGGTAATGCGCTTTATCTACGACAATATTATCTATGCCGAGCTCAACACTAAGAGCGACTACTGCCAGAAGTGCGGCTGGGACGGCGAGATAGTTATAAAAGAAGTCAACGGAAAGCTCGTCTGGACCTGCCCGCAGTGCGGCAATCAGGACCAGGATACAATGAATGTTGCCCGCCGCACCTGCGGATATATCGGAACGCAGTATTGGAACCAGGGCCGCACACAGGAGATCCGCGACAGAGTGCTGCACCTGTAATGAGCGTATCGGACGGTGTTTTGAATGTACTACGGTGAAATAAAGAAAACCGATATAGCAAACGGGCGCGGTGTGCGTGTCTCTTTGTTCGTGTCCGGATGCAGACGCCACTGCAAGGGTTGCTTTAACAGCGACACATGGAGCTTTACGTACGGCACGCCGTATACGGATGAGACGGAGAACGAGATAATCGAGGCGCTGTCTCCTTCGTATATAAACGGGCTTACGCTGCTCGGCGGAGAGCCTATGGAAAAGGAAAACCAGGAGGCGCTTTTGCCGCTGCTCAGACGCGTGAGAGAAACGTATCCCGAAAAGGATATATGGTGCTATACTGGCTGCACGCTTGAAAAAGATCTTGTGCCCGGCGGCGCGTACTACTGTGAGGCGACGGATGAGATCCTGTCGCTTCTGGATGTGCTGGTGGACGGAGAGTTTATTGAAGAAAAGAAGGATCTGCGTCTTGTGTTCCGCGGCTCTTCAAATCAGAGAATAATCGATATGAAGCAGCGCCGCGAGACGGAGGGGTAAACATAAGAACAAGGCTGCCGTGCGGCAGCCTTGTTCTTATGTTTGGAGCGAACTGCCCCCGCTGACAATAGCATCCGCCATCCCGCGCGCCGCCCGCATCCGCCCCGCGCACCCGCTGCAAGGTTCGCACGCCGCGCAGCGCCCCACTCGTCCGCCGTTCCTCCCGCACCACCGCACCGCCCGCGCCCGCACCCGCCCGTCTCCCGTCGAGGTTTTGAAACTGCAGACCTTAGTTTTTATCAAAGCATTTCAAACTTTATCGTCAATTTACCGAACGTAAGTGAGAAGGACGTGAAGGGACTACTGTTCCGTAAGTAGCCACGGACGGTTGAGTTTCGGCTTTCCGAAATTGGGAAAGCATTTCAAACTTTAACGTCAGCTAACCGAACTTAAGTGAGAAGGACGTGAAGGGACTACTTTTCCGTAAGTAGCCGCGGAATGGGCGATAGCTTTCGGCTTTCCGAAATTGGAAAAGCAATTCAAACTTTGTGGTTAGCTTACCGAACGTAAGTAAAAAGGACGTGAAGGGACTACTTTTCCGTAAGTAGCCCCTTCACACATCCCCGAATCGGTCTAAGAAAGGAGAGGCAGGTGTTTCCCGCCTCTCCTCTCTTAGAAATCTCACCTCACCACCCCGATTGTGCCCGCGAGTTGAAAGGCAAAGCGAGTGCTCCAAGCCCGAGAGATTCGGAAAATTGACTTCAGTTAAGCTTTTAGCTATCCATTCCGTGTATCTACGGAAATAAGAAAGGCGTCAGCGCAAGCTGCCGAAAGCAAGGCTGAAAGGACAGCCTTGCTTTGTAAAGTATAATCTGAGAAACTCT
>CAUGPT010000071.1:0-4926 GCA_959601495.1 uncultured Eubacteriales bacterium | reverse complement strand
TCTCACTTGTTTCGCTGTATTCCTTCTTTATTCGGTTTTCTATGCGCTTTGCAGAAACCTACTTTATATGAGATAACTTTAACCGCACGTATGTGCGGTTTTTGTTTTGCACTGACTGCGGATAATACAAAAAAGCGCTGCTTTTCATTTTGAAAAGCAGCGCTTTTGCAGCATCGTTTATTTGTCGAAAAATTTGTCGAGCAGGGGAGTCAGAACTTCGTTCATCAGCTCGTATCCCGCATGGTTGGGATGAATACCCTCGCGGCTGATCCCCTCGCGCATAGTCAGACCGTCATCAAGTGTCAGCGCGTCGTGATAGTTTATATACTCAGTGCCGTATTCCTTTGCCAGCGCGCAGATCCTCTCATTTATACGGACTATTACCTTATTTCGGTGCTCCGCATTGGGAATTCCCCCACCCTGAGGCAGTATGGAACCAAGCCACATGGGATAGCCGTTTTCTTTTGCTTCGTCAAGCATCGCCCGCAGATCGTCAAGAAGTTCATTTTCGTACTTTGCCTTGGCACTCTCGGTATAGTCTCCGGTATTCCCGTCGATCTCGTCCTCAAGCGGCCAGAGATTGTTGCAGCCGATAAGCATAATGCAGAGCTTCGGCTCAAGCTGCGTCACATCGGCGGAAAAGCGCATCCGCATATACTTTGACATATCGCCGCCGATCCCGCGGTTTACAACAAAACCGTATTTGTTGTAGAATCTGTTTTCTTCCATAAAATGCGTTATTGAGTCACCCGCAAATACAATATCAGCCTTGATCTTGCCGAAAACTATCTGTTCGTTTTTAATATCAAACTCACAGCGACGGCTGTCGGCATCCACATGATGTTCGTCGTCGCCGAAATTGCCGGGGAGTATAAGCTTCTTTTCTTCCATGTCCGATCGTCTCCAACTTTGTCATATTTTGCGCTCAAAGTGCGCTTAACCTCGGATATTGTAACACAAAATATTATGATATTCAACAATAATTATAGATTTTCAAGTCAGAATATGATAGAATTGTAGCATGAATAACAGATTGAACGAAGAATTTTATATGCAGGACGCCGACAGCGCCGCGCGTGCTCTTATCGGCAAGGTGCTTGTCCGAAGGACAGAAAGCGGCATTATGAGGGGCGTCATATGCGAGACCGAGTGCTATATGGGTGAGGACGACAGCGCCTGCCATGCTTCAAAGGGCAGAACCGCGCGTACTTCAATACTCTATATGCGAGGCGGACGTGCATATGTATACCTGTGCTACGGTATGCACAATATGCTGAATGTTGTCACGGGTGAGGAGAATTTTCCCCAGGCGGTGCTCATACGCGGTGTTCGCGGGATAAGCGGTCCCGGCAGACTTACAAAAGCGATGGATATTACGAGAGAGCTGAACGGAGAGATATTTTATCTTTCTGACAGGCTGTGGATAGAAGACGGCGAGAGTTTGCCCTATACGGCAACGCCGCGCATCGGAATCGATTATGCGGAACAAAAAGACAGAGAGAGGCTTTGGAGATATGTCGCGGAGTGAAGAGAGCAGAGCGATTGAGACAGACGAGTACGCCGAAGAACTTCAAAAAATGATAGATACTTCGCGAAAAACCGTATTTTTCGGCGGCGCGGGAGTGTCGACGGAGAGCGGCATACCTGATTTTCGCAGCGCAGACGGGCTGTACAGCGAAAAATACGGCAATCTGCGCCCCGAAGAGATCATCAGTCGCTCATATTTTAACAGAGACCCTGCGGGCTTTTACAGGTTTTTTCGCGAGAAGATGCTTCCCGGCGACGCGCGTCCGAACGAAGCGCACAAAAAGCTTGCGCAGCTTGAAGCCGCGGGCAAGCTTTCCTGCGTTATAACGCAAAACATCGACGGTCTGCATCAGGCTGCAGGTTCAAGACGGGTATATGAGCTGCACGGTACTGTACACAGAGGTCGGTGCACGCGCTGCGGCAAGCGCTACGGCAGCGAGTACCTTAATATGGGAGAGGTGCCGACCTGCGCTTGCGGAGGAGTGATCTCTCCGGCGGTGGTTCTTTATGAAGATCCGCTTGACAGCGATGTATGTTCTAAGGCAATTGCCGAAATATCCGCGGCGGACCTTCTGATAGTTGCGGGAACATCGCTGACGGTATATCCCGCGGCGGGTTTTCTGAGATATTTCGGCGGCAGTGAGCTTGTGCTCATCAACCGTGCCGAGACACAGTACGACAGGATCGCCGGCGCGGTCTGCAGATGCAATGTAGGCGAGCTTATGGCAAAGATCAAAGCATGATTCTTCGCCCGCGGTGCCTTGCGGCGCGGTATACATAACAGTTTCAAAGGAGGTGCGGCTGTGCGCATAGCGGTGGATAAAGAAAACAGCAATATCAGCGTTCCCTGCGAAGAGCTTGCGCATTTCGCACGCACCCGCGGCGGGCGCTCACGACTCAGCTTTATTGAGTGCTCTTCGAATGATTTTGCAGCTTCGACATTTGACGAAAAACTTTCGTATACGGTCAATGAAGAAGGCGTTGATTTCACGGTCACGGGAGTGGCGGACGTTGTGTGCCGCACGTCGGACGGCGGCACGGCAATTGAGACATTTGCCGAAAAAGGACGTGTCACAAGCCGGACCCACCCTGCGGCTGACCCCGAGTTTATGGCAAAAGGTGTACTTTTGGCATATATGATCGCAAAGCGTGACGATCTTTCACACGTAACGCTTGTGCTTACATACACGTCGAGGAGCGGCGAAGCGCAAAAAAGCTTTTATGCCGTTCTGCAGACGGGCTTTCTTCACAACATGACACAGGCGCTGCTGCTGCGCGCCGTGCCTTTTATAGAAGTTGAGGCAGAGAAGATACTGTGCGGCAGACCGTCGCTTGTGAAAATGGCGTTTCCCTACAGCAGTATACGCGATGCCCAGCGGGATTTTATAAATGATTCGTACAGAGCGCTCAGAAGCGGGTCGCGCCTGCTTGTAAGCGCGCCTACGGGCGTGGGAAAAACCATATCCGCGCTGTATCCGGCGCTGCGCGCTTTGGGCAACGGCACCGTTGACAGAATATTTTATCTGACGGCAAAGACCCCTACGGGAAAATCGGCGGCGGAGGCGTGCCGCGTGATGAGTTCGCAGGTCCAGACCCTTCGCTGCATTACCGTTATTGCCAAAGAAAAGCTGTGCTCCATGTCGGACGTTATGGGGCGCGGCGGCACACTGCGCGCAATGCGGCGGTGCAGAGAATGCCCTCTTATGGGCGAGATCGGCTGCATACCTTACGAGGAGCGGCGGGACTCGGCGCTTCTGGAGCTTTTGAAGGGCAACCGCATAATCGACACCGAAACCGTAAAGAATACGGCGGAGAGATACAGGCTTTGCCCGTATGAGCTTTCGCTTGATATAAGCGAATACTGCGAGGTCGTTATATGCGATTATAACTATGCTTTTGACCCGTCCGTACGTTTCCGTCGCTATTTCGAGAACGGCGCGGCGCGCGGAGAGAAGTATGCGTTTCTGGTTGACGAGGCGCACAACCTGCCGGACAGAGCAAGAGAAATGTATTCCGGAGCATTTGACGCCTCTGCGTTTGTAAAGCTTTACAGGCTCGGCGCGGAGGCTTTCGCGGGAAACAAGCCGCTCTTTGACGCCGTCGGCGAAGTTGTCAAAAAGCTCAGAGATATAACCGCGCTTTGTAAAAGCGAAGAGATAGTTGAGGGCGGCGAGCGCATGGGATATTACATTTCAAACGAGATGTATCCCGGGCTGCCGGAGGCGCTTCTGCAGTTTTCAAGGGCGGCGGGGAAAACCGTTCTGCCGGATGATTGCAGCGCGGCGGAGCCTTTGGAAAAAGCCGTACAGTCTGCCGGGGATTTTCTCAGAAGCGCGGCGCTTTTCGGAAAAGGATTTGTGTTTTACTGCGAGCTTTCGGGACCGAGACTTACGGTAAGCTCGCGCTGCCTTGACCCGTCCGAGATGCTCGACCGTATGATGACGGCGGCGCACGGCGTTATACTGTTTTCCGCAACGCTTACCCCCATGGACTACTTTGCGGATGTGCTCGGCTGCCGAGGCGCCGTGCGGCTGGAGCTTGATTCACCGTACGATCCCGCAAATCTGTGTCTTATCGGCTTTGACTCCATAAGCACCAGATACGCCGATCGCGCTGATTGCTATGACGAGATAGCCGAGGTCATTGCGGCGGTGTGCGAAGCCAAAGAAGGAAATTATATAGTTTATTTTCCCTCATATGAATACATGAGCGGCGTGGTAAAAGCATTTCGCGAGCTGTCACCGGATACGGAATGCGCGGTGCAGTCGCGCTCCATGAGCTACGGCGAGAGAAACGCCTTTCTCGAAAAGTTTTCAAAAAGAGACGGCACGCTGGTGGGCTTCTGTGTTCTGGGCGGGGCTTTTGCCGAGGGCGTTGACCTCAAGGGCGAAAAGCTTATAGGCACGATCATAATCGGAACGGGACTGCCTAAAATGTGCTCGGAGCTTAATATCCTCAGCGAGTATTTCGAAAAAACGAGAGAAAACGGCCGCGACTACGCGTATACGTACCCCGCAATGATAAAGGTAGAACAGGCGGCTGGGCGCGTTATCAGAAGCGAGACGGACCGAGGGGTCGTCGTTCTTGTGGACGACAGATATGCCGAGCCTGCCACATACAGGCTTTTTCCGAAAAACTGGCGGCATATAAAATATACGGGAGATCCCTATTCGCTCAATACGGCGCTGTACCGCTTCTGGGGCGAGGAGTAAAAAGAAATCTGCGGCAAAGCTGTCGGAGCGGAAAACGTGCCGTCAAACGAGGGCAGCCGGACTCGGCGGGCGTATCAAACAAGCTGCTGCGGAGCGATCTTTGAGCGCTGCTTCGGTATGCCGAAACAAATACAAGTCACAACCTCCGGCAAAGCCGGAGGCTTGAATAAGCCCTAGAAGGGCATTT
>CAUGPT010000070.1:0-4933 GCA_959601495.1 uncultured Eubacteriales bacterium | reverse complement strand
CAATTGACGGCCTCGCAAAAATGTCTGTGCGAGCACACATTTTTGCTTCGTGGTATAATATCCGCAGAAAGAATTGCTTTGCAATTCTTCACGGCTGACGCCTCCACGCACCAAAGGTGCGTCTGCGGTATTGACGGCCTCGTGAAAATGCTCTTGCAAGCAAGCATTTTCACTTCGTGGTTAAATTGTCTTCGTCGGATGCTGCTTTGCAGCCTCCGGGGGCTTTGCCCCCAACCGTGCCTGCGGCACGGACTCGACATTTGACGGCAGAGCAAAAATGCCCTTGCAAGCAAGCATTTCTGCTAATTTTGCGAAACGTTGGATATATATACATATAGTGCGGGGAGGTGCCCCGCGTCCGCACGCGCGGCGTGCGCCGCCTCCGTCGGCCCTTCGCCGGGGGGGAATAATTTTTGTAAGGCAGGTGACTCGGTGAAAAGCTTAAAAAAGTGGCTTATAAATATAGCTATCCTTGTAGCTGTCACGGGAGTTACGGTCTGGTTCGTGTTCCGCGGCAGCGATTTTGATGAAACCGCCGAGCTTATCGGCAAAGCGTCGCTTTTCCCCATGATACTGTCGGTTTTGCTCGTTCTCATGTTTGTGATGAGCGAATCGGTCATTATATATTATCTCATGCGGCTTTTCCCCGGAAAGCGCAATATAGGGCATTTGTTCCTTGTTTCGTTTGCGGGTTTCTTTTTTTCGGGGATCACTCCGTCGGCAAGCGGCGGACAGCCTATGCAGGTATACTTCATGAAAAAAGACGGTATCCCGCTTTCGGAGTCCGTCCCCGTGCTCACGGTGGTCACAATACTGTACAAGGGCGTGCTTGTGGCAACGGGGCTTGCCGTGCTTATATTCCGCCCGGCGGCGGTAATGCAGTATATCGATCCGTACATATTCTGGTTCTGGCTCGGACTTGGGCTGAACGTTGCGTTTATAGCCGCGGCGGTGCTGTTTATTGTAAAGCCCGCGGTCGTAAAGTCGTTTATAGGCTTCTGCATTTCCGTATATTCTAAAATTTTCAAAAAGCGCGACTGCGCTCCTCTTTATGCGAAGACTGAGGAATGGAGCCGTCAGTATGAGGGCGTTACTCAGTGCTTCAGACGTGAGCGGCTGCGCACGCTTGCGGCGTTTCTGATGACGGTGCTTCAGCGCTATGCTCTGTTTGCCGTAACGGGTCTTTGCTGCTATGCCTTCGGACTTCCGCTCGGCAAAGCGGCGGTCTCCGTAATGCTGCAGGCCATGATATCCTCTGCGGTGGATATGCTTCCGCTGCCCGGCGGCACCGGCGCGAGCGAGCTTTTCTTCGCCGGAGTGATGGGTCCGCTTCTCGGCGACGAGCTTGTATATCCGGTCATGATAGTCAGCCGCGGCATCGGCTATTATTCGCAGATGCTTTTGGGCGGTCTCTTTACCGTCGTTGCGTTTTTTGTGTTCGGCAGAAATAAAAAGGTCAGGAAACAGCTATGATAGGTTTTTACAATTATACGATCATCCTCACGTTTCTCAGTCTTGTATCGTCTATATTCGGCATGACGCAGGCTATCGACGGCCATTTTAAGACCGCCCTTATATGTCTCGCCTTTTCCGGCCTGTGCGATGCCTTTGACGGAAAGGTCGCGCGCACAAAAAAGAGCCGCACTGACGATGAGAGATTTTTCGGCATACAGCTCGACTCTCTTTGCGACATGGTAGGCTTCGGCGCTTTCCCCGCGCTTATCTGCTATCTTCTGGGCGTTCGCGGCTATGTGGGCTGTATCGCCATAAGCTACTACTGCATATGCGGAGTTATAAGGCTTTCGTACTACAACACGCTCGAAACGAAGCAGCTTCTCAGCGATGAAGAGAGCGCGCCGGGACCGAAGGTGTATTACGGGCTTCCCATAACGTCCATCGCGGTGGCGCTGCCCATAATTTTTCTTACAAACTTTTTTGTGCCGGCAAAGGTATTTCCGGTGGTGCTCATCGTAATGCTGTTCGGCATCGGCACATGCTACATAGTCGGCTTTAAGTTCAAAAGACCGCCTCTGCCCGCGATGATCGCCATAGGCGCTGCCGTGGCAGCGGCTCTTGTAATAACCATTCTTTATTCGGAATACGACATCAAGGTATGGAAATACTTTGATTTTACAAAATGGCTCAGGATGTAAAAAAGGGGCGCCTTTCGGAGACATTCCCGAAAAGGCGCCCTGCGCTTTTAAACTATTCTTTATGATGGGAGGGACAGGCAATGCTTAGCCGTGACAGAAACGGAAACACGGTAAAGACCTTTGACGGACAGGGCGGGATCATACGCTTTCTGTACGGCTGCGTTTTCGGCGCGCCGCTGAGAGGGATACTTACCGCGGGATGGGTGTCGCGCGCGGCGGGTGCTTTTCTTTCGAGCCGCCCCTCCAAGGTGTTTGTGCCGTCTTTCGTAAAGAAAAACAATATTGATCTTTCGGACTACGAAAAAAGCAGCTTTCTCTCCTACAACGATTTTTTCACCCGCCGCATAAAGCCGGAGAAAAGGCCTTTCGCAAAAGGTTTGGGTGTTCTGCCGTCCCCGTGCGACGCAAAGCTCAGTATCTGCCGTATTGAAAGCGACTCCCGCTTTCTCATAAAGGGGCAGCGTTATACTTGCGCGGAGCTTCTGCGCGACGCTTCGCTTGCCGAAAGCTTTTGCGGCGGCACGCTGATGCTTTTTCGGCTGACCGTTGACGATTACCACAGATACAGCTATCCCTTTGACGGAGTTCAGGGGGATACGGTGCATATAGACGGCAAATACCACACCGTAAATCCCGCCGCTGCCGCCGCCCGCGGGATATACCGCGAAAACACGCGGGAATATGCGCTTGTTGACACCCCACTGTTCGGCAAAGTGATAATGATGGAGGTGGGCGCCATGATGGTCGGACGCATCGTTAACGCCGAGCCCACGGCGCATCCCGTTTCTTGCGGCAGCGAAAAGGGATATTTTGAGTTCGGCGGCTCTACCGTTATTCTGATGTTTGAAAAGGGCGCGGTCGTGCCGGATACGGATATTGTGAAAAATTCGCGCGAGGGCTTTGAGACCGTTGTGCGCATGGGCGAGCGTGTCGGGATTGGCGCCGCCTCGGTAAAATAACGAAAAGCACTCCCGCGGCAAGCTTGCCGCGGGAGTGCTTTTTTACACAATGCCGATAACGGCTGCCATTGTGCCGCGCACCCCGCCTGTGGCGCGGTGCGAGTGGTACAGATACGGCTTGCACGCCGTGCACTCGGGACATACGTCTGTTTCCTCGACCCCGGAGGACAAGAGTATCTCGCGGTTCATTCCTGCAATGTCGGCGTACAGCTGCCCCGCGCGCTCCGAAACATAACGGTCCGCGAAATCCGCGCCCCGCAATTTCGCGACCTCTTCTTTCATATCCTCGCCGACGGCGTAGCAGCAGGGATGGATACAGGGCCCTATGGCTGCTTTTATGTTCATTGCACCGACGGCTTTCAGTTTTTCTGCGGCAACTCCCGCAATACCTGCCGCGGCGCCGCGCCATCCGGCATGGACTGCAGCAACGGCGACTTTGCCGCCGCCAAGCTCTCCGTACATAAGAACGGGCGCGCAGTCAGCTACGCGCACAATCAGTGTGATGCCGCTCTCCGTTGTGAAAAAACCGTCGCAGGGAAACGGCGCTTCTTTTGTGATGCCCTCGCCTGCATTCTCCCGCATTACACGGCGAACCGTGACAGAGTGCTTTTGCGGCGCGCCCACAACGTCGGTGGGTGTGCCCGCAAGCGTGCAGAGAATGCGTATGTTCTCGCGCACGGTGTCGTCGCTGTCGCCGCGGTAGAAGCCGGTATTCATGGAGGCAAGGTGCGCTTTTGTGCTTATGCCGCCCAGACGGGTGGAAAAGCCGTGACGTACATGGGTATTTTTAAGCACGCTGCTTTGCCAGATGCAGTTTTGGTATGTGAACACGGAAAAGACTCCTTTCGACGGTGCGGCGCATATACGAACTGTATGCGGCTGTCGGCATTTATATGCGAAACGAACTGAAGGGACTGCAAGGCAGTCCCTTCAAACCTTATAACAAACAGATTATTTAATGATCTCGCCGTAGCACTCGCCGAAAGCGCAAGCTGCGTTTGCTTCGTCGGTGTCTATGTGCATAGCAGCCGAGAACTTGGGAGAAACTCTGACGACAACATCGCCGAAGATCGTGCTGCGGTCTGCGCTGTCGATCTTTACGGAAACGATCTGCTTGTCCTCAACGCCTGCGGCAGCAGCCTCTTCGGGGGTGAAGTGGATGTGGCGCTTTGCTGCAATAACGCCCTCGGAAATCTCAACTTCGCCGCAGGGACCTACGATCTTGCAGGCGCCGCTGCCGGCAATGTCACCGCTCTCGCGCACGGGAGCAGAGACGCCGAGAGTGCGCGCGTCGGTAAGGGAAACCTCGACCTGAGTTGCGGGACGTGCGGGTCCGAGGATGATAACGTTCTCAATGCTTTTCTTGGGACCTACGAGGGTCACTCTCTCCTGACAGGCGAACTGACCGGGCTGGCTGAGGTCCTTTTTGTGTGTAAGAGTTGCGCCCTTGCCGAACAGAACTTCGATGTGCTCGTTCGTCAGATGTACGTGGCGCGCGCTGGTTTCTACAAGTACCTTATTGGACATTGTTTTTCTCCTTAAGTATAAATAATATTTATCTACATGTATTCTAACACTTGTGTCGGACAAAATCAATAGCACAGCGTATGTTTTTTACGTATGTGTCGCAGGTGCGAACATACGGTGCGGGAAAACAAAGATCTCAGGGCTTTTGCGCCTTAGCTTCACGACACTGCCCCCGAACCGCCCGCACCTGCTCGCCTCCGCACCCGCCGCCCGCATCTGCACCGCTCGCGCTCGCCGCTCGCCCCGCGCACCTGCTCGTCTCCGCACCCACCTCATACATCGCCCGCGCCGTCG
>CAUGPT010000069.1:0-4936 GCA_959601495.1 uncultured Eubacteriales bacterium | reverse complement strand
ATAACATCCCCGCCTCTCCTCTCTTAGAAATCTCACCTCACCACCCCGATTGTGCCCGCGAGTTGAAAGGCAAAGCGAGTGCTCCAAGCCCGAGAGGTTCGACGAATTGATTTCAGCGTAGTTTATAGACACGATTGACGTTTTACTTACAAAGTAAAGAACGCTGCTACGTCAGATAGCAGAAGCAAGCTCGAAGGACGAGCTTGCTTCGTTTCGTTTCACTGTATATTTTTTGAACTGCGGATTTTTAGTTTCAAGATTTCGCAGATAAACTGTAAGTACATTTTGCGCTAAACAAAAAGCAAGGCTGCCGACGGCAGCCTTGTTTGCTATCTTTATTTTATAGCCTGAAACCTATGCAGGTTGGTTTTTTCGGGTTCTTAGGGAGCTTTTTCCCAAAAAAGCTCCCTAAGTCAGGGTGCGGGGTGAAACCCCGCATATATACCTTCCCTCATGTCGGGGTGCGGGGCGCCCAGCCCCGCAAAATCGTTCTCCCTGCGGGGTGAGACCCCGCATATATACCTTTTCCCTCAGCGGCGGCCGCCTGCCATATCGGCAGCGCCTCTGGAGCTCTTCTTGCCCTCCGGCGAGATCTCGCCCGCTTTGGTGAGCGCGATCTTTGTGGCGAGAGGACCGCAAAGCTCATATATCAGAACGGCAAACAGTACGATATTGCGTATATATGTTCCGTCGCTGCCCAGCGACAGGGCGGTAGCCGTCATGCCGAGGGCAACGCCCTCCTGCGGGAACAGCGTAACTCCCAGAAACTTCACAACCGAATCGGGGCACCCGACCGCCTTTGCGGAGAAGCGCGCGCCGAAATACTTGCCCAGACATCTGAAAACGACGAATACAAGTCCCACCGCAACGACCGCCGGGTCAAGGAATACGCTGAAGTCAAGCTGTGCGCCGCTGACGGCAAAAAACATTATGTAAAGCGGAGCCGTCCAGCGATCCGTTCTGTCCATAAGCTCCTCGGAGACCTCGCACATGTTGCAGAACACGCTGCCGAGCATCATGCACGCAAGCAGCGGCGAAAAGCCGAGCACTACAGCACCGAGCTTTATCTTCATGCTGGATACGGCAACTGTCAGAAGCACGAAAGCTATCGACATGGACATTCTCTTGCTGCGGGAGTGGAAAACTTTCTCCACCGCCGTGAACAGTATGCCCACCACAAAACCGAGCGCGAGAGACGCCGCAACTTCAAGAAGCGGTTCTACCACAACGGTCAGGATATCTATAACTCCGCTTGTAAGCGATTTCGCGACTCCGAAGGATACCGCAAAGACCACAAGGCCCACAGCGTCGTCAAGCGCAACGATGGGAAGCAGAAGATCCGTAACGGGGCCCTTCGCCTTGTACTGGTTGACGACCATCATGGTAGTGGCGGGCGCGGTAGCCGCGGCGATCGCGCCGAGCGTTATCGCAGACGCAAGCGATATCTTGTCGGGGAAAGCAAAATGCAGCGCTACGAGCGCGGCGTCGACCGCAAGAGTGGCTGCAAGCGCCTGAAGTATACCGATGACGGTAGCCTGCTTGCCCGTTTTTTTCAGCGCCGAAAGGCGGAATTCGTTGCCTATGGAAAAGGCTATAAAGCCCGTCGCCGCCTGTGTTATAATGTCAAAACTCTTGAGCGCCTCGGCGTTGTGAAAGCCTACGCCGGGGATCTTCAGCGCGCCTATAAGATAGGGCCCCATGATAATACCGGTTATGATATACGCCGTGACCGCGGGCAGCCGGCACTTTTTCGCCAGTCTGGACATCATAAGTCCCGCCAAAAGAATTACGGCAACAGTTAAAAGCATCTGCATCGTTTACTCCGAAAATTACATATAATTATAAATTCAACACGATTAATATAGCACCGCGCCGCCCCGTTGTCAAGGCTTTTTGAAATATCCCCGATCGCGGTTGACAGGGCGGGGAGCGCGTGTTATACTTTTCGCAACAACGATATGAGCGGCATTCGGAGGTGCTGAAAATGAAACTTGCTTTGCACTGCAGCGCCCCTGCGCTTTTTACGGACTTGGGAGAGCTTTGGGCGTACGGCATAACCGCCGGTCTGCGCTATCCCGGCGATAAATACAATACTCTCAAAGCCCACGCCGTCGGCAATTGGACCATCGACGGCATGAGCGCCTTCTGCGACAACGTGCGTATGGATCTTACCCCCTGCGAAGAAGGCGGTATGCTTGTACGCACTCAGTATACGCATATGGGCGATGATATAGCCGACGGCGGGCGGTTTTTCGCCTTCTGCTGCACGCTTTGCGACGCTCCGGAGCGCCTGTATACCGTTCGCCCGACGTGCGCAAACGGAAACCGCGTGCATGAAATGCAGTCCAATATCGACGTAATGCGCCCCGTCTGGGGCGAGCGCTTTGAAAGCGCCGACTTTGTTTTCGGCGATATGCGCCGCGGCGGAGACGGATTTTTGTTCGGATTTGCCGGCTTTGAGAACCGTTTCGGCTCGGTGGAGGTCTGCGGCGAGGGGATATACCGCGCCTTTCAGTACATGGAGGGGCATCCCGTGCGCCGCGGCGAAATTATCGTGTCGGACACCGTGTACATCTCACCCGCGCCGAGCGACGCAAACGACGCGCTTATACAGTACGCAAAGACGGTGCACCGACTTTCCGGCGCGGCGCCGACGCATTTTGATACCCCCGCGGGATTCTGCACCTGGTACTATTACGGATATCTTGTGAGAAGCTCGGATGTGCGCGAAAATCTCGCTTTTATGAAAAATACCCTTCCAAAGGTGAAATATATCCAGACGGACGACGGCTGGTACGACTGCTGGGGAGACTGGCAGCCGAACGATCGGTTCGACTTCGACATGGAAATGCTTGCCCGCGAGATAAGGGGGGCGGGTTTTATCCCCGGCATTTGGATATCCCCCTTCGGGGCGGACAAAAACAGCAGGGTCTGCCGGGAGCATCCCGAATACTTTGTAAAAACAAAAAGCGGAGAAATGTGGCAGCCGCCCTGCCTTGATATGTCGATCGACGCCGCGCGGGAGCACCTGAAAAGCGTTATCCGCAGGATAGTTTCGTGGGGCATAGGCTACATAAAAATGGATATCATAACCGGAACGCTTGCGCCGGGAGTGTACGGCGACCCGGATTTCACAGCGCTTCGCAACTACCGCGCGGGGCTTCGCTGCGTGCGTGAGGCGGCGGGAGACGATGTGTTTCTCCTCGGCTGCACGGCGCCGCTTGCCGCGGGCTGCGGACTTGTGGACGGGATGCGCATAAGCGGCGACATTTTCGAAAGCTGGGAGTCGCTTTTGTCCGTGTTCAACTGCGTTTTCAAGCGCAGCTACATGAACAGAAGATATTTTATAACCGACGCCGACTGCCTGCTTGTGCGCACAAAGGACGAGGAGGACGGGAGATGTTTTCGTCCCTGCTCGCGCACGCCCGATGAAATACGCACATACGTCACCGCAATGGCGGCGTCCGGCGGCGCGCTTATGCTGTCCGACAAAATGACGCTTCTGAAGCCTTGGCAGCTCGAGCTCATAGAAAAGCTTTTCCCGCAGAACTGCGAGCCCGCGCGCCCGCTTGACATTATGGAGAGCTTTGTGCCCGGCGTTCTCGATTTCGGCACACGGCACGGAGTTCGCACCGCGGCGCTTATAAACTGGGGCGACACAAAGCGGCGGATGAGCGTACCCGACAGCGCGTCAAAGCTTGTTTTTGAGTTCTGGTCGCAGCGTTTTCTCGGACTTTCGGAGACGGACGTGAGCGATGAGATAGAGCCCCACGGCTGCCGTGTATATTTTCTCTCCGAGCCTCTCGGCGAGGGAGAGAGCACAGTCGTCGGCACCGACGCGTCCGTGGTCATGGACATACGTGCCGCGCGCGGCAAGGAAATATGCGCCGAAAAGAACAAGGACGGAGAAGTGCTTACCGCGGTAAGAAAGAACAGCTCGGGCGAATACGAAATTTATAAAATCTGAGAAAAAGATCTCCACAGGAAAAATTATGGAAAATGTGACTGTAAGGCCCGTTCGGGCAGACGACGCCGCCGAAATTGCGGCAATATACCGCCCGTATGTGGAAAACACGGCTATAACGTTTGAGTACGAAGCGCCGGACGCGAGAGAGATCGGACGCAGGATAGCAAATACCGTTCCGAAATATCCGTATATAGTCGCCGAGAAAGACGGAAAGATCCTCGGATATGCCTACGCGCATGGTTTTCGTGAAAGAGCGGCATACATGTACTCGGTCGAAACGAGCATATACGTTGCCGCGGACTCGCACGGCTGCGGAATAGGCGCGCTTTTGTACGATGACCTTGAAAAGCTTTTGCGCGGGCAGGGGTTTCTGAATATGAACGCCTGCATTACCGTTGCGGCAAAGGACAGCGAATGCGACCCGCACATCACGGACGGCAGCGTTCGCTTTCACGAAAAGCTGGGGTTCGCGCTTGTGGGCAGGTTTCAGAAGTGCGGCTACAAATTCGGCCGCTGGTACGATATGATATGGATGGAAAAGCTCATCGGCGAGCACACCGCCGACCCCGCCGACCTTCTGCCGTTTGACACGCAAAGAAAGCTGTAAACGGCTGATACGGTATTTGCGCATATCCGCGCCGCGCAGTGGGGACGATTTTGCGGGACTCCCCGCCCCAAACCCAAACCATAAAACGTTATATATGGGGCTTCGCCCCATACCCCGACTTGGGGTTCTTTTTTGGAAAAAAGAACCCTAAGAACCCGAAAAAACCGAACTGAATAGGTTTCAGGCTATCAAGCATAGATAGCGAACAAGGCTGCCGTGCGGCAGCCGTGCTTTTTGTGTTTGGCAAAGCAATTCAAACTTTGGCGTCAGCTTGCCGAACTTATGTTAAGGATGTGAGGGGGCTACTGTCCCGGCGCGGACAGCTTTGGCTTTTCGAAATCGGAAAAGCATTTCAAACTTTG
>CAUGPT010000068.1:0-5625 GCA_959601495.1 uncultured Eubacteriales bacterium | reverse complement strand
GGGCTTGCCCTCATTGCCCTCGAAGGGAACGAGAAAAAATCTCTTTCCCTTCCTTGAGAATCCATCCCTTTCTCTTGATTGTGTCAGTGAGTCGAAAAACAAAGCGACTGCTCCAAGCCCGAGAGATTCGACGAATTGGCTTTTGCTAAACTTATAGCTATCCATTATGTGTATCTACAGAAATAAGGAAAACGTCAGCGTCAAATACCAAAAGCAAGGCTGAAAGGACAGCCTTGCTTTGGGTAGTATATTCGAATAAATCTCAATTTCAAAAATACAGTTAGTTAATTTCTTGTGCTGATAAAAAGTTAAATAACTCTTGTTTTGAACCATACCAATTTAACAACGAAACAAAACTAAGCAGGCTCGTCCTTCGAGCTTGCTATGTTTCGTTTGGCGGCTTATTATTTGAACTTCGGACTTATAGTTTCTAAACTTCGTCGGAGAGACTGAGGTAACAGTCTGTACCCAACGTAAAAGCAAGGCTGCATGCGCAGCCTTGCTTTTTCAAAATACTTATTGTAATGCAGCATACCTGCGTTTCGCAGAGCTGCACGCACCCGAACATGACAGATGCGAACTTCGCAGAGAACGATGCCGCATCATATGATCCACTTCTTTACAAAGGGAATTCTTGATATAACTGCATAGCACAGATAAGAGATCGCTGCGATCACACATACCATAAGCGGAACAGATACTATGCACGGCAGAAGATTTACATCTATTTTGAGCGAGCGGAATATGTACAGCCAGAATACATGCACCAGATATATGCAGAATGACGCATTCGATCCGTGGCGCAGAAATGTCTGCACTGGCTTTGCCGTCAGCCGGTCTTTAAGGTTGTACAGCAAACCGAACACACCCATGGCAAGAACCGCAACGCCTATTGACATTCCCTCGAAATAATTGGTGCACAGCTTTCCGTTCTTTGCCGAAAAGTATACCGTAAATCCGAACACTGCCGAAAATCCGAGCGCGGTGAGAACGGCGCCCAGGCGCACGGAAGGTCTGTACGTTTTGAAATAGTATCCCGCAAGGCCGTATCCGATACTTGCATATGTCATGTTTATCATCCACTGCGACGGTATACCGCTTATAAGCGTAAGCGGCCAGAACGGTTTCAGCGTAGGATACGCTATGCCGAGCAGGAACCATACTATCAGTGCATACCGAAGCTCTTTCCGCGAAGCGCTTTTAACAAAAGCGCGGGTGATCGGAAGAAAGGCATATACTATGAGAATAATGTGCAGAAAGTAAAAGTGATATTCATGTCTGAACAGCAGGACCTCTTTAAACGCCTGAATAAGGTTTGCGACAGTCAGCGCCTTTCCCACAACCAGATGGAACACCTTATAGAACGATGCCCATACAAGCATGGATACAACTATCCGCAGCACATTTTTTGTATACAGCTTGCGAAGAGTCAGCTCTCTTGACGGGTCAAGCAGGAGTGCTCCGCTGCACATACATGAAAAACAACGGCACACTGGCTCTGGAGACGCTGCCCCAGAATATCGATGATATCCAGCAGCGACTTTAAGTCTCAGCTTGCGGTTCATCTTCGCAATTACAATAACTTTCCCATGCGCCCGCTTAACTGGAATTCTCCCAAAACTACTCTCAATAATTTTTTGCGCCTCGGTGTAACATATCATTGACAAACCGACATACGGCTATGCGGTGATCCTCGCGCCGGATCGGTTTCTGCACGGACACTTTGCTGTTTTTACGTAAGCTGCGCTGCAGTTCACGCCCACGCGCCCGCCCTATGTCCGCGGTCCGCGCCCTTTCGCATTTCCGTCCCGCCGAAATTATGAAGCTTCAGCAGGGAGCCGAGCTGGTTCGGGCAGCGGGCGGCTTGGAAAATAAGCACATCGGCAGTGCGAAGCGTGGAGTACGGCGGGCACTGGGGGCGCGGAGAGCGGCGGGCAGGTGTTCGTTACGGGCGCGGGCGCGGCAGCGCGGTGACGGGCGAGCCTTGCGGCAGGTGTGCAATAGGTGAGCGGCGGGGTGCTGGGGGTGCGGTGGGCGAGTGGGGCGTCGGGGCGATTATACGGTGCCGCACCGTGTGCGCCGAACATAAAAACAAGGCTGCCGTGCGGCAGCCTTGTTTGCTATCTTTATTTGATAGATAAAAACCTATCCGGTCCGGTTTTTTCGGGTTCTTAGGGAGCTTTTTCCCAAAAAAGCTCCCTAAGTCGGGGTGCGGGGTAAAGCCCCGCATATATATTCCCCGCATGCTCGGAGCGCGAGGCAAAGCCTCGCACCTCCCCCGCCGGAGGCATTATGCGACTTTTTCAAACCAATTTTTCATTACTTATTTACTAAACACAAGAATTGTGCTACTATTGTGTTGTTAAGCAAAAACGAAAGGACATTTCTTATGAGCTTCAGAAAAGACTTTATGTGGGGCGTTGCCAGCTCCGCTTACCAGATAGAAGGCGGCGCATTTGACGACGGCAAGGGCGCTTCCGTTTGGGATATGTTCACCCATCAGACAGGCAAGATCCGCGAGGAGCACAACGGCGACGTTGCCTGCGATCACTACCACCGCTATGAAGAAGACGTTGAGCTCATGGCGGAGCTCGGCGTCAAATGCTACCGCTTTTCCATAAGCTGGCCGCGCATTATACCGAACGGTATCGGCGAGGTCAACCGCGCAGGCGTCGACTTCTACAACAGGCTTATAGACTGCCTTCTTGCTCACAACATCACGCCTATTGCTACGCTTTTCCACTGGGACTACCCTTATGAGCTTGAAAAGCGCGGCGCATGGCTGAACCCCGATTCCTCCGATTGGTTTGCATACTACGCAAAGGTCTGCGCTGAGGAGTTCGGCGACCGCTGCAAGGTCTTCTACACGCTCAACGAGCCTCAGTGCTTCCTCGGATACGGCTATTTCGACGGCTGCAACGCCCCGGGCAGACAGTGGCAGAAATATGAAATCCTGCCCGCGCTGCACAACGCGTTCCTTGCCCACGGCAAAGCCGTTCAGACAATGAGAAGCGTTCGCGGCGATCTGAAATTCGGATACGCGCCCAGCTCCGATGTGTGCGCGCCGGCAACAGACTCTCCCGAGGATATAGAAGCGGCAAAGCGCCGCTATTTCGCCGTACCCATCGACGAGTGGATGTGGTGCGTCTCTCTTTGGAGCGACCCCGTAATGCTCGGTACATATCCCACCGACCAGCCTTTTTTGCAGAAATATATGCAGTTTTTGCCCAAAACGTGGGAGGAGGATCTTAAAACCATCTGCCAGCCCATCGACTACTACGGTCAGAACATATACACCCAGTCCCTCTGGGCAAGCGACGGCAATGGCGGCTGGAAATGGGTGCGCAATCCCCTCGGATTTTCAAAGACCTCCAACAACTGGTGCGTCTCTCCCCGCTGTATGTACTGGGGACCGAAATTCCTTTACGAAAGATACAAAACGCCTATCGTCATTACCGAAAACGGCATGGGCTGCCACGACACGATATCTCTTGACGGTAAAGTACACGATCCCAACCGCATCGACTATGTGCACCGCTATCTGAAAGAGCTCAGCCGCGCCGCAGACGAAGGCGCCGACATCCGCGGATATATGTACTGGAGCGTCATGGACAACTTTGAGTGGGGCGGCGGCTACACGGAGCGCTTCGGCCTTATATACGTAGACTATCTCAACGATCTTCGCCGCATAAAGAAAGACTCCTTTGAATGGTACAAGGGAGTTATAGCTTCAAACGGAGAAAATCTGTAATTATGCCGAATGCCCTCCACGGCGGGGGCGGATACTCGAGGAGGAAATATGCCTGTACCGTTCACAAGAACCGATTATACTCTCGGTATCCGTTGTCCGCGTCTTTTGTGGTCGTACCGCCACGGGAGGGATGCAGGCGACGGGGTGTCCGAGTGGCATCTCGGTCAGCTGAACAACCGCATAGCGGTTGAAAAGTATACTCAAAACCTTAAAAAATGCCGCCGTATCGACGACGATATATACACCGCCGTCGCGAAAACCGCGGACGCGCTTGCCGACAGCGGAGTTGACAGCATCTGCGGCGCGGCGTTCATCGTTAAAAATCTTTCCGTTCGCTGCGATCTCCTTAGGCGCAATTCGCAGTCGAGCTATACGCTGTCGGTCGTCCGTGCAACGGCGCATATAAGGCAGATAGCCTGCCACGACGCGGCATATCAGATCTTTGTGCTTGCGGCGTGCGGCATAAAAGTTAACTGCGTTGAATTCGTGCGTATCAACACCGCGTATACGCCCGAGGGCAAGGCTCCCCTGTTTCTGACGGAGCGCATTACCTCCCGCGTTATGTCGCAGGTGCACGGGGTTGCCGGCCGTCTCGAAAAAATGCTGAAAACACTTGCCTCGGAAAGTCTGCCGGACAAGGATATACACAACGGGTGCTTTAACCCGTTCGAATGCGAATGTCGGCAAAGCTGCTTTGAAAATCTGCCGCGGCACAACGTTTTCGATGTGGGCGGCCTGCGCCGTCAGACAAAATTCGATCTTTACCGCGCGGGGGCTGTCAGCCTTGAGGACGTGGCAGAGAGCGGAGACGTGCCCGAGAACATCCGCGCGCAGGTGCGCGCGGCTATCGACGGCGGCGAAATGAAGGTGCGCCGCCGTGAGCTGCGGGAGTTTCTCTCAACGCTCACATACCCCATGTGCTTTCTGGATTTTGAGGCCGTGCAGCTGCCTTTCCCAGAATACGAAGGTGTTCACCCGTTTGAGTCGGTGGCGTTTCAGTATTCGCTGCACGTTTTGAAAAGTCCCGACAGCGCCCCCATCCACACGGGATGCATAGTTCCCACGGGCAAGGACCCGAGACCCGTGATCGCGAAGCGCCTCGCAAGCGAAATACCGAAGGGCGCCTGCGTTGTGGCATACAGTATGCAGCTTGAAAAGCAGGTCGTTTCGGCACTTGCAAAGAGATACCCGAAATATTCGGCGCGTCTCTGCGAAATTTGCCGAAATATGAAAGATATCATGGTCCCGTTTCTGAAGGGCTGGTGCTACGCACCGGGCATGAACGGTTCGTATTCGCTGAAAAAAGTGCTCGCGGCGCTTTATCCCGGAGACGCCGAGCTTGACTACAGACAGCTCAGCGGTGTGCATAACGGACAGGAGGCGCAGGTGGCGTATTCGCTGGCAGCGGCGGGCGATCCCAAGGCGGACGAGTACATAAGCGAGCTTGACACATACTGTGCGCTTGACACCTTTGCACTGTATAAGATATATCAGAAGCTCTGCGCCGCGGCAGGCCTGCCGGCTCCATCGGAAGACGGCGCGAAGTCGGGAGCCGTCTGCTCCGCCGACGGCGCAAAGAGCGCCGAAGAAGCGGAGATCGGCACGGCGACAGGCGGCAAAACGGGCATAGGCGGGAAAAAGGACAAAAAACGCTTTCCGTTTCCGTTTTTTCTGTTCAGCAGCCACCGAAGGAAGAAGTGACTGCTTTTCCGTAAGCAGTCATGGAACGGGCGGTTGAGTTCGACGTTTCGGTTTCTCGGCTTTTCGGCTTTTTGAAAATGACAAAGCACTTCAAACTTTGATGTTAACTTGCCAAACTTATGTAAAAGATGTGAGGGGGCTACTGTCCCGGCAGTAGCCGCCCTCACACTCCC
>CAUGPT010000067.1:0-5725 GCA_959601495.1 uncultured Eubacteriales bacterium | reverse complement strand
GGGAGTGTGAGGGCGGCTACTGCCGGGACAGTAGCCCCCTCACATCTTTTTCTTATGTTCGGTAAGCTGACAAAAAAAGGTTGAATTGCTTTGCAAAAAACTGAAAGTCCGCAGTTTCAGCACTTCGGCGGGGAGACGAACGGGCGCAGCGGCGCGGACAGTGGGTGCAGGTGCGCGGCGGGCGATGCGCGGGTCATGGGGCAAAGCCCCATGAAAACCGTTCCGTTCCCCATGCCGGGGTGCGGGGCGCGAAGCCCCGCGTACAGCCGTTTTTCCCTGCGCTGCGGCGCGCAAAGTTTGACAAAACAAAAAAGAGACCGCGGAGCGGTCTCTTTTCTGCTTTGTCAGAACATATACGAAATATCGGGAACACCGCGGAAAATATCGGAGAGCGCCGCGCCGCCTGCTATTGCAATTATCAGCCCGACAAGAACAAGTCCGATGCCGATAAAGTACATTATCATATACGAGCGCGCAAAGTGCTTGAAGTTTACATTGCGGGGCGCAAAGGACATGATAATGCTGAGAATAAAGCCCACAAAGGGGATCACAAACAGAATTCTGAACCAGAAAAATCTCGCTGTGCTGACAGTCTGATCGGGTTCGGGTGCTGCCGTCACTACAGTGTACTGCGGCTGTGCCTGCTGGTACTGCGGCTGCGGCTGCGCCTGCTGATACTGAGGCTGAGTCTGCTGATACTGCGACTGTGCGGGAGCGGGTGCGGGTGCAGGTGCCGCGGGTGCGCCGTACGCAAAGCCCTGCTGAGCATTTTCAGCTGCCTCGGGCGCTGCGGCAGGTGCGGGAGCAGCGGGCTCACTGTACTCAAACGCCGCGGGTGCGCCGTCGGCGCTGCCGCTTGCGCTTTCCTCAGCCGGAGCCGCGGGAGCGGCTGCGGTCTCTGCCGCGTTCATCTCTGCCGCAACGGTTTCTGCCGCCGTCTCAGCGGCAGGGGTCTCGGGTCCGGCGGCAACGGGTGCTCCGCAGTTGGGGCAGAAAGCCTCAACGCCGTCAAGCTGCGTTCCGCATTTTTCGCAAAATCTTGCCATGATCAAAACCAAGCCTTTCATGATGATAGTGCCGGGATATGCCCGGATACTTATACTTTATACATAAATTATACATAATCCGCCCGCTGCCGTCAAGGAGAAAACGTAAAAATGTTACAGCATACCGAAATCAGCCGTCGGCGGACTTCAGCGACTGCGCCATATCTATGCCGTCCAGCTTTTTGTACATGAACAGGTTGACAGCCGCCGTGAAAAACAGGGTCATTGCGAGGGAGATAAGAAAGCTTTTCGGCGCGATGCGCGTTTCAAATGAGACCATATCCACTTTTATGCACATCATCACATATGCGTGCAGCGCAACGCCCATTGCAAGCCCCGCAATGGCGCCGACGGCGGAAAGGGCAAAGTTCTCGCGAAAGACATACGCGCCCACCTCGCCCCGTCTGAAGCCGAGCACCTTTATGGTGGCTATCTCACGTATGCGCTCCGTTATGTTTATGTTCGTCAGATTATAGATGACGATGAAGGCAAGCGCCGCCGCGCATACGGAAACGAGCAGGATGATGTAGTTGAGACTTGACATCATTTTGTTGACGTTGTCCCTCAGGTCCGCGGTTACGCTGACGGTTACAACGCCGTCGGCGCTGCCCAGCCTTGCGGCCTCTTCGTGCACGTCCCCGTCGACCCTTACGTATGCGGTCCTGACAGGCAGCTTTTCGCCGAAAAGCCCCTCGGATGCCTCGCGGCTCATATAAATATAATCGTAAACATAGTTGTCGCAAAGATCAATGACCGTAACGTCCGCCGACTTTCCGTCGGAGTCTGTCAGGGTGACGGTGTCGCCGGCGGCGGCGCCGATATTGTCCGCAAGCGCCTTGGAAAGCACAACGCCGTCCGAGTCGGGGTAGTCGATGCCGCGCTTTTTGTCGTGCAGATCGATAAAGCCCTCCGTGCTGCTCTCCGGAATTATAAGAGTGGCATTGTCAGAGGCATCGCCGCCCTTTACCGTTATTTCGCCGGAGTGGAGGAACAGCACATCGTCACCGTCCTTGCAGGCGGAGAGAAAATCGCCGCGGGCGTCGCCGTCCATGTCCTTTGAAAACGAAACGGTCATGTCGTATGTCATGATCTCGTCAAACTGGTAGTTGCATATGTTGCTGACGGAGTCGTTTATGCCGAAGCCCGTGACCAGCAGCGCCGTGCAGCCGCCGATGCCGAGGATCATCATTATCATTCTGCTTTTGTAGCGGAAAATGTTGCGCACGGAGACCTTACCGAGAAAGCCCAGGTGATTCCATATAAAGCCCAGCCTTTCAACTAAAAGCCGTTTGCCCGCCTTGGGGCTTTTGGGGCGGATAAGTGCGGCGGGACGCTCTCTCAGAGAGGCGCTGCAGGCAATGGCGGCAGTTCCTGCGGAACACAGAAGGGACACCGCAAGAGAGATAAGAAACAGCGGCAGGCTGAAGTCAAGACTCAGCTCGCTGAAGCCGTACATGATGCCGTACACCTTCCAGATTATTTTCGGAATGGATATGCAGCCCGCAAAATATCCGAACAGCGCACCGAGAGAGGCGGCGCTGCCGGAATAGAATATGTACTTGGATGCAATTGAAAGAGGCGAGAAGCCGAGCGCTTTAAGCGTTCCTATCTGCGTGCGCTGCTCCTCCACCATTCTGGACATGGTGGTAACGCACACAAGCGCCGCCACAAGGAAGAAGAACACGGGAAAAACTCCCGATATTCCCTCTACAATGGCAGAGTCGTTCTCAAAGCAGACGTATCCCGTGTTTTCACTCCTTGTCAGCACATATGTGTCCGCCTCGGGGATGCTGTTTTCCGCAGCCTGCTCCGCACCCGGAATACCCGATAGCCCCGCTGCCGCGACTGCCGCGTCAATAAGCTCCGCTCTGCGGCTGTCCGCAAGGCTGCGGCACAGCTCTTTCATGTCGTCAGCTCGGCTGTCGATCTCGTTTTTGTATTCGTCGGAGTATATTTCGCGGTCGCTGTCAAGCTTTATGTACAGCGATGTGTAAACCTCGGAAGAAAAGCTCTCGGGCACCGTGTACAGAAAATATGAAACGCTGCCGCTGCCGACCGTCGTGTAGCCTCGCTCGTAGTTCAGATAGTTGCAGGAATTTGCCGTGCCGACGACTGTAAATTCACATACGGAAAAGCTGTCCGCGCCTGTATCGGTGTCCGCCGGGGGTACGACGGTAAGCGTTTTGCCGATATCGTTTTCACCGTATCGGCGTGCGTCGGCAACGCATTCTCCTGCCTTTTCGGGAAGCCTGCCCGAGCAAAGGGAGAGGGTGCTTATGTTTTTCGGCAGGCTGTGCACGCTGACGGCGGCGTCCGCGCCGTCGGCTTCAAGCAGCACGTCGGCAGATATTTCCCCTTCGGCATATCTCACGCCGGCAGTCGTTGCGGCGTTCTTTGCCGATTCATCGGTAAAACCGAGGCTTGACACAAGACGAAAATCGTACATGGCGTGGTCGGCGATATATCCGCTGCCCGTTTTCAGCATGTCTGTTTTTGTAATTCTCAGCCCCGAGAAAAAGCCCACACCCAGCGCAACTATGGCAAATATAGCTATAAATCTGGCAAGGCTTGACTTTATCTCGCGCAGCGTGCTTTTTTTAAGTGCTTTCACGTCCCGCGTCTCTCCTTACCATTCAATTTCTTCCACAGGCGCGGGGGCGGGGTTTGTCTCTACCGACTCCACCGTGCCGTTTTTTATGCGGATGACCCTGTCAGCCATGGCGCACAGCGCCGAGTTATGAGTTATGATGACAACGGTCATGCCGGTTTTTTTGCCCGTGTCCTGCAAAAGCTTCAATATGGATTTGCCCGTCTGATAGTCCAGCGCGCCTGTCGGCTCGTCGCACAAAAGCAGCTTTGGATTTTTCGCAAGCGCGCGGGCGATTGCGACCCGTTGCTGCTCGCCGCCGGAAAGCTGCGCGGGAAAGTTTTTCGCCCGATTTGAAAGTCCCACCGCCGCAAGAGTTTCGGCGGGGTCAAGAGGATGCCTGCATATCTGCGCTGCAAGCTCAACGTTTTCAAGCGCGGTAAGGTTCGGCACCAGATTGTAAAACTGAAAAACAAAACCGACGCTGTATCGGCGCAGCTCCGTCAGCCTGCGGGCATCGTATCCCGATATTTCCTCGCCGTCGAGGGAGATCCTGCCGTCGGACAGGCTGTCCATGCCGCCGAGGATGTTGAGCAGCGTCGTTTTGCCCGCGCCGGAGGGTCCGACGATAACGCACACTTCTCCTTTTTCTATATCAAATGTTGCGTCCCGCAGCGCCTCTACCTTCACCTCGCCCGAGCCGTATGTTTTGCACACATTGCGAAATTCTATAAATGCCATATGTCCTCCGCCTTTCATTTTCTGACACAATTCTACCATTTTAAAAGTATGCGGTCAATACATGAAGCCAAAATTCCCGCTTTGACACAATGCGTATTGAATTGGGGCATAAATTATGTTATGATAAACTAAATTAAACCGTCAAAAGGGGTGACAGTAGTGAAAAAAGAACGTTTCAGTGCACAGCGCGCCGCGGCGCGCCGCATTTTCGTTGCCGCGGTCTGCGCCGTGCTGCTTGTCTGCCTCAGCGGGTGCGCCGCGCGGGAGTTTCTGGCGACCCTCGGATTTGACACCCACGATTACGACAGCGAAGAGGTCACAAAAGTCTACGAAACGGACAGCGAAAAGGGCCTGGAGCTCTGCGAAATGGTAAAAACGCTTACGGTGGATTCCGTATCCGTGCCCGAGTTCAACGGAACGAAGGATGCCATAGCCCACTGCCGCGACTCTCTTCTGTTTTATATGATGAACACGGAGTACGCGAAGTACAGCGGCAACCCAACGCTTCTGGAGGCTGCCGCCGAGGCTTATCCGCACATGAAGTTTGCGGTGATAATCCCGGCGGAGGATTTTTCAAACGCCGCGTATAAGTATTTCGGCGGAAAAGAAAAGGTCTCAAACGTAAGCGGCAGAATGTTCAAGTATCTCGCCGCCATAGAGTGCTACAGCACCGCCGTCCCCGCAAATACGGATTTCGTCACCGTAAATCCCGTCTCTCTTGAGGAAACGGAGAACACGTACAGGCTGACGTTCAACTGCACGTCGGGCGATGAGACGGGAAAAGATTATTTCGCGCTTATCATCAAACGCGAGGACGAAAGCTGCTATTTCAAGTATGTGAAAAAAGCGTAAGCTTTTTTCACATACCGCGCGGGGCTTCGCGCCCCGCACCCCGACACTGGTACGATTTTTATGGGGCTTCGCCCCAAGCCCCGACATGGGAGACGATTTTTATGGGGCTTTGCCCCACACCCTGACTTAGGGAGCTTTTTTGGGAAAAAGCTCCCTAAGGACCCGAAAAAACCGAACTGCATAGGTTTTTACCTATCAAATAATGATAGCGAACAAGGCTGCCGTCGGCAGCCTTGTTTTTTCGTTTGGAAAAGCATTTCAAACTCTGTCGTCTGCTTGCCGAACGTAAGTGAGAAAGACGTGAAGGGACTACTTTTCCGCAGCGGTGCGGTTTCACCTTTCAAAATTGGGAAAGCATTTCAAACTCTGTCGTCTGCTTGCCGAACGTAAGTGAGAAAGACGTGAAGGGACTACTTTTCCGCAGCGGTGCGGTTTCACCTTTCAAAATTGGGAAAGCATTTCAAGCTTTGTGGTCAGCTTACCGAACGTAAGTGAGAAG
>CAUGPT010000066.1:0-5764 GCA_959601495.1 uncultured Eubacteriales bacterium | reverse complement strand
TCTATTTTACCACACCCCTCTTATCTTTTGTTCAGTTTTATGATAACATCCCGTGAGATTTCTAAGAGAGGAGAGGCGGGCCCCCTGCCTCTCCTTTCGGGTGCAGATGAGGGCTTGCCCTCATTGCACGGAGAAATGTGTGCGACAGCTCGCACACATTTGCTCCACCGTTCGGGGATGTGTGAAGGGGCTGCTTACGGAAAAGCAGTCCCTTCACGTCTTTCTCGCTTAAGTTCGGTAAGCTGACAACAAAGTTTGAATTGCTATGACAATTTCGAAAAGCCAAAGCTGTCCGCGCCGGGACAGTAGCCCCCTCACATCTTTTACTTATGTTCGATAAGCTGACAATAGAGTTTGAAATGCTTTGATAAGAAACTGAAAGTCCGCAGTTTCAAAGCTTCGGCGGTGAGACAAACGGTGCGAGGCGGTGAGAGTGTGGGTGCGGGACAATGCTGCGAGCGTGGGCAAACGGCGGGGCGAGGCGGCAGGGCAAGCGGAGACTGAGACGTTGTAGGCGCGGGCAGAAGTCAGCGGGAATGCGGCGAAGTTCGGCTTGCGGCGCGCGGCTAGGGCGAGGGCGAGGGGCGAATGTCGTGAGTCGGCTGTCTCTGCCCAAAGTTCGCCGTTTAAATAAAAGCTCGGACGGCAGCGCCGTCCGAGCTTTTATTTAATATATGGCAACTTCGTGCATAAATCTGTCGATAAGATCAAGCTGGCTGAGCTTGTTCTCGCGCAGCCATGCCGCTCTGTAATCGCGGAGCCATTCCTCAACGTCGTACAGAAGCTGCACCTTGTCCTGATAGCCCTCAACGCCCTTGATCTTCAGGCATACGCGGTTCATAAGCTGGATCGCGCGGCAGGCGATAACAAGATCGCGCATTCTGTCGTCGTCCGTGCTGACGGAGTTTATAAGGCGGATCGTTTCGTCGAGCGTCGCGATGTGCTCGATAGCCTTTGCGGTGTCGCAGTTGAGCTCGGTCACTCTGCCCTCGACGGTGTTTGCGCTGTACCAGTACATGAACTCCATCCAGTCGCAGGTGCGCTCGCAGCGGCCCATGGTGCGGATGACCTCTATCATATTGACTTCGTCCGAGTCGTACAGAAGAGAGCTTGCTGCCATCTCAAACTCGGGGGTGAGCTCGCTTTGGCATCTCCAGCTCTTCTGCGCGCCGATGACCATGCCGTACAGCGAGCAGTTGAATGCGCAGATGTTGCCGAAATCGCCCCAGTTTGTATTGAGGATGCCCATTGCGCCGTACTTTGCGCCGTAGTCCATAAGCTTTGTGATATTGCCCTCGCTGCGGTCGATCTCCTCGACGAAGCGGTTCCAGCTTGATGTGCCGGGGCAGACGATCTGGTTGAGGCCCGCGTCCGCAAAAGCTTTCACCTTGCTCTCGTCGGGATCGGAAACGTACGTCCAGTTGAGCATGATGGTATCCTTGGGGATATAGTGCAGCTTATCGGGCTGCTCAAGCGCGATATCGCCCCACATCATGACGGTCTTGCCGCGGCTCTTGACGTGGTCGATGATCTTCATAAGGAACTTGAAATACTCCTCGCCCGCGTCCTTGCCGGCGTTTCTTCCGCGGCAGAGGTCAAAGGTCTCATCGCAGCAGATGTTGAATTTATCGGAGCGGAACAGGGGGATAAACTGGTCGATAAGGCTCGAAACCAGCTTTATGCTGTCCTCGTTCGAAACGTCGATGGTGTGGTGCGCCATCTTTTCAAGCCAGTACATCTGGCAGGGTTTCCAGTCCTCCATTTCGCAGAGGTGCTTGTACTTGTCGCTCTGCAGAAGATTGTAAAGGTGACCGAATGTGGCAATGGACGGCACAAGCTCGATAAAGTTATCGTAGCAGTAGTCGTCAAGCGCCATGATCTCCTCGGCGGTGAGCACGTCCTGCGCGCTCATGATGCCGTCGTACTCAACGAACTCGTACGCATCCTCCACATAAAGCTGCAAAGCGTTTATCTTGTAGTATGCCAGAAGGTCGGTTATGTGGCAAAGCTGCTTGAGAGTGGGCACTCTGCCGCGGGTAACGTCGTGATAAAAGCCTCTTTCGGAGAAATCGGGCTTATCCTCGATGTGGCAGTAGGGCAGGCTGTCGCCGTACTCGTGAATGATCTGGCGCAGGGTCTGAACGCCGTAGTATGCGCCTGCGGCGCCGGCGCCCTTTATGGTGACGCCCTCGGCGTTAATGTCGAGCGTGTAGCTCTCTCCGTCCTCGCCGTGGGAGATATGTACTCTCGCGTGCTTTGCCGCGCCGCAGCCCTCGCCGCATACGCGCAGCTTTACGGGGGACTGGCGGAGCTCGTCGATCTCGCCCTTGAGCGTTGCGGCAATTTTAGAAACTCGTCTGTCGCTGCCGTTTTTCAGCGCGACCGAACACAACGTGTCCAGCGCGACGGTGCCCTCATGCAGCTCGCAATGCAGGGGGGTAGGAATTATTTTCATAATGATCTCTTTCTGCCGACAGGCTCTGTCGGCAGCGCGAAAAAGTGTATTCAGAGCCGTACTCTGTTTTCGCGCATTATCTATCAGCATAATTATATAATATTGCCGCCGCTATTTCAATAGGCGAAGGGATATTTTTCCGCTCGGGCGGGGGACTTTTCGGTTCTTAGAAAAGTCCGGTGACGGCTGCGCCGCCGAAATCTTACGCTTTATCGGGCGAGCCTTTCGTTTTCACGGCGGACGTTCGGAAGACTTATGGTAACGCGCCTGCCCCTTTTCGGATTTATGTTGAAAAATGCATTTCCGAGTGTTAAAATACAGATAGTGGTGGGATTTTACTTAAATTTTACATATGCGCGCTATCCGATCTTACCTTATACAATTAAAATATGCTTAGATACAGAAAGGACATTCCGCTATGATCTACTGTGTTGAGGACGATACCGGTATCCGCGAGCTGATGATATACACACTGAAAGCCTCGGGCTTTGAGGCACAGGGCTTTGCGGAGGCATCGGAGTTCTGGCAGGCTTTGTCGGAAAAGCTGCCGGAGCTTATACTGCTTGACATCATGCTGCCGGGCGAGGACGGGATCACGGTGCTTGAAAAGCTGAGGCGCCGTGCGGACACCGCAAAGGTGCCCGTGATAATGGCGTCTGCCAAGGGAACGGAGTTTGACAGGGTCAAGGGTCTTGACTGCGGCGCTGACGATTATCTGTCGAAGCCCTTCGGCATGATGGAAATGGTATCCCGTGTGCGTGCGGTCCTCAGAAGAAGCGCGCCGCAGAAAAGCGACAGCGTTCTGAGGCTTTGCGGCATAGAGCTTAACATTGCCGAGCACAGGGTGATATCGGATTCAAAAGAAGTTCAGCTGACGCTGAAGGAATTCGAGCTTTTGCGTCTGTTTATGGAAAATCCGGGTTTTGTATTCAGCCGCGAGCTGCTGCTCTCCCGCATATGGGGCGAAGAATTTGTGGGCGAGAGCCGCACGGTGGACGTGCACGTAGGCACGCTTCGTCAGAAGCTCGGCGCGCCGGGAGAGGCAATAGAGACCGTGCGCGGCGTGGGCTACCGCATGTGCAGAAAAGGCTGACGGATCCCCCCCGGCAGACAGGCAAACGAAAGGACGGACAGAGGTTTTATGACAAAACGTATTTTTAAGGCAATATGCATTGTGGCAATTTCGGTATTTACCGCATCCCTTGCAATTGTAATGGGGATACTGTACGGCTATCTGTCCGGCTCGCGCACCGAGCAGCTCAAGATAGAAACGGATATGTGCGCCGGCGGCGTTGAGGCGGGCGGCATGGACTATATAAACTCGTTGGACACCAGCGGATGGCGCCTTACATGGATCGCCGAGGACGGCACCGTTCTGTACGACAGCGAAACGGACAGCTCGCAGATGGAGAACCACAACGAGCGCGAAGAGGTCAAAGAGGCGCGCAAAAACGGCTACGGCGAAAGTATGCGCTATTCCACAACGCTCACCGAGCGTCAGATGTACTGCGCAAAGCTTCTCGACGACGGCACGGTGCTTCGTCTTTCCGATTCGCAGTACACCTGGTGGACCATACTGCTCAGCATGATGCAGCCCATACTGTTTATAGTGACCGCTGCGGTCGCGATATCGCTGCTGCTCGCGTTCAGACTTTCCAAGAATATCGTAAAGCCTCTCAACTCTCTGAATCTTGACTCGCCTCTCGAAAACAGCGCGTATCCCGAGCTTGAGCCGCTTCTCAGCCGACTTGCCGCTCAGCAGCATCAGCTGAAGCTGCAGGCGTCGGAGCTTGAGCGCAAGCGCAACGAATTTCTGACCGCCACGGGCAACATGATGGAGGGCATAGTTCTTCTCAGCGACAAGGGCGAGCTTCTCAGTATAAACGCGGCGGCGTCCCGTCTTCTGGGCGTAAGCCCCTACTGCGTGGGCAAGGACATACTGCTTCTCAACAATTCGTACGAGATGCAGGAGCTTGTTCACCGCGCGCTTTCCGGCGAGCACACGGAAACGACGCTTCCCGTCGGCGGCTCCGACTATCAGATAAACGCGACGCCCGTCATGTCGGACGGCAAGGTCGCGGGTGCGGCGCTTGTGATATTCGACGTTACCGAAAAGGAAAAGGCGGAGCAGATCCGCCGCGAATTCACCGCAAATGTTTCCCACGAGCTGAAGACCCCGCTGCAGAGCATATCCGGCTGCGCGGAGCTGCTTTCAAACGGTATGGTAAAGCCTGAGGATGTTCCCGAGTTTTCTCACAGGATATATTCGGAATCGCAGCGGCTCATATCCCTTGTGGAGGATATAATCGGTCTGTCGAGGCTTGATGAGGGCGCCGAGGACATGCAGCGCACGAATGTTGCTCTGCACAAACTTGCAGAAACGGCGATAGACAGTCTTTCAAACGCGGCAAAGGAAGCGGGAGTAGCTCTCGAGCTTTGCGGCGATGGCGCGGAAGTTTACGGAATACCGCAGCTTCTGGGCACAATAGTTTACAATCTGTGCGATAATGCCATTAAATACAACCGTCGCGGCGGCAGCGTTACGGTGACGACCGAGAACGGCGCGGGCGGAGTAACGCTTACAGTCAGCGATACGGGCATAGGTATACCGAAGGATCAGCAGGACCGTATTTTCGAGCGGTTCTACCGTGTTGACAAGAGCCACTCCAAGGACGTCGGCGGTACGGGACTGGGACTTTCCATAGTCAAGCACGCGGCGCTCCTGCACAAAGCAACCGTCTCCGTTGACAGTACTCCCGGCGCAGGCACGACGTTCACGGTATTCTTCCCCTCCGCGGCGGAGTAAGCATCCGCGAGGGTACGGTTTTTTGCGGGGCTCCGCGCCCCGCACCCCGACATGAGGGATAGGTATATGTGGGGCGCTGCCCCACACCCCGACCACGGGAAAAAGGAATATATGCGAGGCTCCGCCTCGCGCTCCGCTCGGGGACTTTTCTCCCCAAAAGTCCCCGAGACCCGAAAAAACCGGACTGGGTAAGGTATAATCTATCAAATATAAATAGCGAACAAGGCTGCCGCACGGCAGCCTTGTTTTATGTTTGGTGAAAACTGTTCTTACAGTCTCACCGCAAAAAATATTGAAACTGCTGACCTTCAGCTTTATATAAAAGCATTTCAAACTTTGTTGTCAGCTTACCGAACTTAAGTAAAGGATGTGAGGGGGCTACTGTCCCGGCGCGACAGCTTTGGCTTTTCGGAATTGGCAAAGCAATTCAAACTTTGTGGTCAGCTTGCCGAACGTAAGTGAGAAAGACGTGAAGGGACTGCTTTCCCGTAAGCAGCCCCTTC
>CAUGPT010000065.1:0-5842 GCA_959601495.1 uncultured Eubacteriales bacterium | reverse complement strand
GGGAGTGTGAGGGCGGCTACTGCCGGGACAGTAGCCCCCTCACATCTTTTACTTACGTTTGGTAAGCTGACAATAAAGTTTGAATTGCTTTGTCAATTTCGTAAAGACGAAACTCAACCGTCCGCGGCTACTTACGGAAAAGTAGTCCCTCACGTCCTTCTCACCTGCGTTCGGCAAGTTGACGACAGAGTTTGAATTGCTTTGCAAAGAAACCAAAACCCGCAGTTTCAAAACTTCTGCGGTGCGGATCGGCACATGTGCGGCGGCAATGCAGCAAGCTCCCGATCTTATGCAAACGCCGCGTCTCCCCGTCGGCGCTGCGTCGAAAAGCGGGCGTTTTGGGACGGTTTGTACAGTTTTCACAATTTTGTAACAAATTCATTTTATAAAAGCGAAAACGGAGTTTTCAAAAGGCTTTTGAAAACTCTTTGGAAATCTCATATTCATAGGCTTTCCGCGATTTTCGCGGCGTTGAAAACTTTGTGACTTGCGATGTCCGTTAACACCGAAAATGTGTAAAACGTAGAAATTCATTTTTCTGCAAAATATGCTTGACAAGTTTATTTCCCGATATATTGCCCGTGCATAAGCGGCCGCGGCGATATTATGCTGAGGCGTGGCGGCGCGGCACTGCAGCTGCGCGAACGTCCGCGCGACTGCACTTATCCTCCGAGCGCTACACTTTGCCGTCGGAGGTGGGATGGCGCGCGTTAAGCCGTCCGCCCGCGCCGCCGATGCGTGAGGGCGCGTATCAGACCGTCCGCCCGCGCCGCCGATGCGTGAGGGCGCGTATCAGACCGTCCGCCCGCGCCGTCCGTATTCATCTTGTCCGGCATCCTGCTGCCTGCCGCGTATGTAACGGCACCTCCGCGCGGGGAGATAATCGGAAGCAAAAACGCGGCATTACTGCCCGCCGCGTATGTAACAGCGCCCGATACGCCCCGGCGTGGTCGGCGCATCGGACCCTGCGGCGGAAAGCTTTCCGCCTTACATATATTATATGCCCCGAAACGCCGGCGGGATACGTCCGCTCCGATATTTGTCCGCCGTATTGAAATATGCGCCGCATGGTGGTAAAATATATACATACAGTACAGATGACGGAGAAAATTATGAAATACGACAGCCTTTCAAAAGAGCTGACTGAGCGGATCGAACACGACCGCATGACCGGCAGCCGCCCCAATGTGGGATTCCGCGAGCAGGACGCTGTCCGCCGCAGCGCCGCCCATGATAAGCCGACGGTCTGGCGTCCGGCGTTCGTCAGGGATACGGACAAAATACTTCATTCGGCATACTATTCAAGATTTGCGGACAAAACGCAGGTTTTCTCGTTTTACAAAAACGACGACATATCCCGCCGCGCGCTCCATGTGCAGCTTGTGTCGCGCATTGCCCGCACCATCGGCGCGGTGCTGAATCTGAACGCCGATCTCATAGAGGCCATAGCGCTGGGTCACGACATAGGCCACACGCCCTTCGGACACGCGGGCGAAAAGTATCTGGACGAGCTTTGCTTCGGTGCGACCGGGCGCCACTTCGCTCACAATATCCACTCCGTCAGGGTGCTTGACGGCATATATCCCTACAACATCACCCTGCAGACGCTCAACGGTATCGCCGCCCACAACGGCGAAATTGAAAAATCACATTACGCGCCCGCGCCCATGACGACCTTCGCCGAGCTTGACGAGGCGCTGGAGGGCTGCTACAGGGATCCCGAAAACAATAAGCGTCTTATGCCGTGTACTCTTGAAGGCTGTGTTGTGCGTATATGCGACATAATATCGTATCTGGGCAAAGACAGGCAGGACGCGAAAAAAGCGGGACTCATATCCCGCGAGGAGGATGTTTTCGGCTACGGAGTCATAGGAAGGGTCAACGCCGAGATTATAAACAACCTAAGCGTCAACATAATCGAAAACAGCTACGGCAAGCCGTACATTTCCATGAGCAGCGACTATTTCGAGGCGCTCAGCGCCGCGAAAAAGTCCAACTACGAGGAGATATATTTAAGCGACGCCGTAAAGCGCCCGCAGGACGCGATCATACGTCCCATGTTCGGGCGTATGTACGAAAAGCTTGTACGCCAGGTGAAGGACGGCGACCGCGAGTCGCCTGTATTCAAGCACCATATCGAGCCTATAAACTCTTCGTTCTATCACAGGGAAAAGCCCTATATCGAGGAAAGTCCGGACATAATAGTAACGGATTACATCGCCGCAATGACCGACGACTATTTCGTCGACCTGCACCGCTGGCTCTTCCCAGACAAGGACGTTATAAAGTACCACGGATATTTTGAGTAAAGCGCCGCGAAAATTCCCGGGAGGAAAAATTACCGCGAGGCATACTAACAAAAAAGGAGACTGACTGTTTTTTATGGATAAATTCAAGCTGTGCTCTCCGTACAGTCCTACGGGCGATCAGCCGCAGGCGATAGACCGGCTGAGCGCCGGAGTTGAGGCGGGTGAGCGCTTTCAGACGCTTATGGGCGTTACCGGTTCGGGCAAAACGTTTACAATGGCGAACATCATTGCGAACGTCAACCGCCCGACCCTTGTTCTCGCGCCCAACAAGACCCTTGCCGCGCAGCTTTGCTGCGAGTTTCGGGAATTTTTTCCCGAGAACGCGGTGGAGTATTTTGTCAGCTATTACGACTATTATCAGCCCGAGGCGTACGTTCCCGGCAAGGATATTTATATTGAAAAGGATTCGTCCGTAAACGACGAAATAGACAAGCTGCGCCACAGCGCTACAAGCTCACTGTTCGAGCGGCGGGATGTGATCATTGTGGCGAGCGTTTCCTGCATATACTCTCTCGGCCCTCCGGAGGAGTATTCCTCGCAGGTGACGGCGCTGCGCCCGGGCATGAGAATGGAACGGGACGAGCTTGCGAAAAAGCTTATTTCCGTAAGCTATGACCGCAGCGACATGAGCTTTGTGCGCGGAACGTTCCGCATGAAGGGCGACACGCTGGAGGTCTTTCCCTCAAACGAGAACAACAAGGCGGTGAGAGTGGAGTTCTTCGGCGACGAGATAGACCGTGTTTCCATGATAGACCCGCTTACGGGAAAGGTTTTGCAGACGCTTTCCTATGCCCCCGTGTATCCCGCGAACCACTATGTCATTTCGCCAGACAATCGGGAGGAGGCATTCCGCGAGATAGAAGAAGAGCTTGAGGAAAGAGTAAAGTTCTTCAAGGACGCAGGCAAGCTTATCGAGGCGCAGCGCATTGAGGAGCGCACGCGCTACGATCTTGAAATGCTGCGCGAGGTAGGCTTCTGCTCGGGCATTGAAAACTATTCGCGCATATTCGCGCGCCGAAAGCCCGGTTCAACGCCATATACCCTGCTTGACTATTTTCCGAAGGATTATCTCATGTTCGTGGACGAGAGCCACGTTACCCTGCCACAGGTCAGGGGCATGTACGGCGGAGATCGGGCGAGAAAGAAAAATCTTATAGACTACGGCTTTCGTCTGCCGTCGGCATACGATAACCGACCGCTGAATTTTGAGGAATTCGAGGAGCACATAAACCAGATAATCACCGTTTCCGCTACGCCCGGCGACTATGAAATGCAGCATTCGTCGCAGACAGTGGAGCAGATCATCCGTCCCACGGGGCTTCTCGATCCCGAGGTGGAGGTGCGTCCCGTTTCAACTCAGGTGGACGATGTTCTCGGCGAGATACGCCTGCGCACCGAGCGCGGCGAAAGGGTGCTCGTCACAACGCTTACGAAAAAAATGGCAGAGGATCTGAGCGAATATCTTGACGCTCAGGGGGTAAAGGTAAAGTATATACACCACAGCGTTGACACCATGGAGCGCAGCGAGCTTCTGCGCGATCTGCGTCTGGGCGTGTACGACGTGCTTGTGGGCATAAACCTTCTGCGTGAGGGTATAGACCTGCCCGAGGTAACGCTTGTCGCCATACTTGACGCGGACAAAGAGGGATTTCTGCGCAGCGAGCGCTCGCTCATCCAGACTATCGGGCGCGCCGCGCGAAACTCGCGCGGCAAGGTCATAATGTATGCCGATACCGTAACGGGCTCAATGCGCGCCGCCATAGACGAGACGAACCGCCGCCGCGAGATACAGAAAAAGTATAACGAGGAGCACGGCATCACCCCCGCGACTATCAAGAAGAATATCGGCGAGCTCATACAGATAGGCGCGCCCGACAGCGGCAGACGCGGTGCAAAGGGCGAAAGAGGACAGATGAAGCGCGCCGACGAGATAGAGCATCTGCGCGCCGAAATGAAAAAGGCGGCGTCGGAGCTGCGATTTGAAGAAGCGGCGTTTCTGCGTGACAAGCTGCGCTCTCTCGAGGCACTGAAGGACGCAGCGGAGAGCGAGGATGCGGCGGCAAGGAAAAGCTTTTCCAAAACCACGCCGCGCGGCAAAAAGGGCCGCCGGACGTAAGGACGCGGCAAAATAGGTGTGTCGCTCCGCAACTCAAATAAATCGGCGCCCGCGGCGGGACTTCGCCTGCGGCAAGCTTCATCCCATACGGGCGATGGGCGCGGCGCGGAGCGACGCTTGCGCCGTATGTCGGAATTTGCTGATAAATACTACTTGACAAAGCGGCGTAATACAGATAGAATAATAGTAGAAAATACATCGGTCCGAGACCGGCGGAATACACAAACAGAAAGGTTTGGAAAGCATCATGGCAGAAAACGACGAAATCTTTGAAAACGAAGATATTTACACCCTTACCGACGAGGAAGGAAACGAAAGCGACTACGAGCTGATCGGTTCCATCGAGGAAAACGGCGTTACCTACTACGCACTTATCCCCTACACGGATGACGACACCGATCCCGAAGAGTACATAGTGCTCCGCGGCGAAAAGGACGAGAACGGCGAGGAGATCCTTGTTTCCATTGAGGACGACGAGGAGTTCGACCGCATTGCCGATATTTTCGACGATGAGTTTGCGGATATCGACTATGACATGGAGCCCGAGGACGAAAACTGAGTCCGCTCCCTCTTTTGTCGGCTGAGACGGGAAATGCCCCGATAAGCCGACGGGACACTGCCGCTTTTGCAGCGACGTGAGCGTCCTGCGGTGTTCGTGATACGGAATGTAGTTAAACCCACGATTGATTAAAGGAACCTAACCCCGGGGCGGGTATGCAGGCCTCCCGCCTGCCTCTCTTTTGACAGGCAGCACGGATGTTGGAAGCACAAAGTCACCATGGCGCGGGTGCCGCCTTGCACATGCAGGGTTTATTAATTATTTCCGACACGGCACAGCGGGCGATAATATTCAAAAACCGAAGCACAGGCGCGCGGCAATGCCGCGCGCCTGTGCTTCGGTTTTTCGGGGATGGGCATATATGGAGCCGGGCGCTCCGCACCCCGCAGAGAACGGTATTGTCAGGGCTCCGCGCCCCGCACCCCGAGAAGGTATATATGCGGGGTTTCACCCCGCACCCTGAACCGTGGTGGGATTTATCCCACCTCGCGGACTTATTTTGGGAAAAGTCCCCGAGACCCGAAAAAACCAAGCTGAATAGGTTTGAGACTATCAAATTAAGATAGCGAACAAGGCTGCCTTTGGCAGCCTTGCTTTTTGCTCGGTGCAGACAGCACGCCGCACACCGCACGCACATCGCCCGCGCCGCTCGTCTCCCTGCCGAAGTTCTGAAACAGTAGACTTTTAGTTATTTTGCAAAGCATTTCAAACTTTGTCGTCAGCTTACCGAACTTGAGTAAAAGATGTGAGGGGGCTACTGTCCCGGCAGTAGCCGCCCTCACACTCCCCCGACCGGCTCAAGAGAAAGGAAAAGACGGGCTCTTTTCCTCTCTCTTGAGAATCTCTCTCCTTTTCTTG
>CAUGPT010000064.1:0-6143 GCA_959601495.1 uncultured Eubacteriales bacterium | reverse complement strand
TCCATAGCTAAAGCTTTTTTTCCACTGGCAGAGCCAGTGGTTGTCCTACGAAAACGAAGCAAGCTCGTCCTTTCGAGCTTGCTTCTGCTATCTATGGGAGCAGCGTTGCAAATTTCCGCAGCCAAAACGTCAATCGTGTCTATAAACCATGCTAAAGCCAATCCTCCGAATCTCTCGGGCTTGGAGCACTCGCTCTGTTCTTACACTCACGGGCACAATCGGGGTGGTGAGGATAGATATCTAAGAAAGGAGAGGCGGGAAACACCTGCCTCTCCTTTCTTAGACCGGTCGGGGGAGTGTGAGGGCGGCTACTGCCGGGACAGTAGCCCCCTCACATCCTTTACTTAAGTTCGGTAAGCTGACGATAGAGTTTGAAATGCCTTTTCAATTTCGAAAAGCCAAAACCTCCCGCTCGCTGCCGGAACAGCAGTCCCTTCAGTCTTTTTACTTAAGTTCGGTAAGCTGACCACAAAGTTTGAATTGCTTCTCCAATTTCGAGAAGCCGAAATCCGACGTCCGTTCGCGGCTGCTTACGGAAAAGCAGTCCCTTCACGTCTTTTACTTAAGTTCGGCAAACCGACGACAAAGTTTGAAATGCTTTTCCGATTTCGAAAAGCCAAAGCTGTCCGTGCCGGGACAGTAGCCCCCTCACATCCTTTACTTAAGTTTGGTAAGCTGACGACAAGGTTTGAATTGCTTTGCAAATTTCAAAGGCGAACGCCACCGTCCGTCTGCGGCGGCTTTCGGAAAAGCAGCACCGACGTCAAAATTTGCGCCGCCTTTGCGCATAATACAGAGAAATCTGCAAACCATAAACTGTGACGGCATATAAAAGCGAGGCTTGATCTATGGGAACAGAGATCCTTACGACCGTGCTGTGCACGGTCCTTTCAATATTGGCGATGTTCGCCGTTACGAGAATAATCGGCTACCGTCAGATGTCGGAGATGACCATGTTCGACTACATTAACGGTATCACCATCGGCTCTATCGGAGCGGAGCTTGCGACGTCGTCCGCCGACGACTTTATCCATCCGTTTCTGGCAACGGTGATATACGGCGCGGTCACCGTGCTTCTGGCGGTGATCACGAGCAAATCGCGCAAAGTACGCGCAGCCGTCAACGGAACGCCGCTTGTGCTTCTGAAGGGCAGCGCCATGTACAGAAAAAATTTCAAGGCTGCCCGCATGGATATTGACGAATTTCTCATGCAGTGCCGCAATCAGGGCTATTTCGACCTGTCGCAGATAGAGTGTGCCGTGCTTGAAACAAACGGCTCTCTCAGCATCCTGCCGAAGGCCGCCAACCGCCCGCTCACCCCGCAGGACGCTGGCATTCCCGTGTCGTCGGCAGCGGCGGGCAGAGCGGTGATCTGCGACGGCTGCGTGTCCGAGTCCGCTCTGAAATGCGAGGGACTGGACAGGCGCTGGCTTGACAAAAGCCTTGCCGCCCTGGGCTTTTCGAACGAAAAGGAGATATTCTGCGCCTGCGTGAACGACGGCAGGCTCATAGCCTATCCGGACAGATCAAAATAGGCGCGAGGGGCTTTCGGACAGGGACTTCACAACAAAACTCACAGCCTGCCGGAGCAAGCCGAAGCTGCTTTGCGTGCGGAGAAGCTGCCTGCGGTCTTTCTCCCCGACAGGCCGAAACGGACCCGTTTGGGTCCGTTTTTCTTTGCGTGCAAAGCGGAAAAATACGCGGTTTATCCCTAAAATACGTAGTTCTTCCCTTTTTATTGAAAAGTGAACAACAATATGATAAACTGTATCTGAGGCAAAAAAATGCTATACGCTGCAACAGAAAGCCCGATTCCCGCGGCGGCGGTGCAAAACGATATAAAGGAGTGAAAAATATGCCGAGCGGCAAGGGTAACGTTATATACTCGCTGAAACTCATAAACAGATTTGCGCGCCGCTACCTGATAATTTCGCTGTTTCTCAGTATATTTGAAATGGTGCTGCCCATAGTAAACGTTTACGGTCTGAAAGTCGTGATAGATTCCGTGGAAAGCGGAAAGCCTTTTGCCGAAACGCTGCGGTTTTTAATGATATTGTTTGCGATCCTGCTTTCGTCATATGTAGTTTCAAGCTTGTACAAAAAGCGCTACAGACCGGTCGAGGTCAAGAAGATCAGAGGCAGGCTGAGGGAGTATTTTTACTCGATCGCTTCAAGTGTGGATCTGGAGTATTACGATAATACCGACTTTTACAACAAATATGTAAAAGCCCTGTCGGAAATGGAAGGCAGGATATTCGGACTGATAAGCATTATGTGCAATATTGTCGGTTCCGTAAGCTGCCTTGTAACCGTGGTGGCTCTTGCTATCTCCATGGACTGGTTTGTACTGCTTATCTCGTTCATATCCATAGTTTTCAGCGTCGGCTTCAGCATTCTCGGGCAGAACGTCAAGTTTGCGGAGGACAATGAAAGCATTCTGCCGGAACGGAGAATGCAATATGTCGACAGAGTTTACTTTCTGAGTCAGTTTGCGAAAGAGATCAGGATATTCACCCTGGGCGGATACCTGAAAAGAATACTGAACGATTCAAACAGCCAAAGCATAGAGGTGACAAAAAAGTATTCCGGAAAGCAAACGGCAATTACCCTGATGTCATCCGCCGTCAGCGTCCTGTACATAATCGGGATAATGGTCTACCTGTCATATCGTGCGTCCCGCGGCTATATTTCCGTCGGAGATTTCGCGGCGCTGCTGACCGCCTCCCAGTCTTTCAACGCCCAGTTTGAAAGCCTGTTTGACTGTATCCCCAAGATACACGAAAACGCTATGTATATGGGGTACATAAGAGAATTTTCGGACAGCCGGTCGGCGATAGAAGATAAGCTGCAGGGAGAATCCATGAGCTACGGACGATCGCCGAAGATCGAGATCGAAAACGTTTCGTTCTCTTATCCCGGCACGGACAAAAAGGTGATAGATAATATCAGCCTGACTGTCAATGAGGGAGAGGCAGTTGCCGTTGTAGGCGAAAACGGCGTGGGAAAATCAACATTGCTGAAGCTTTTGCTGAGGCTGTACGATGTTGACGAAGGCGTTATCAGATATAACGGTACGCCCGTTTCCGATTATAACATAAAATCGCTGCGCGGCAATATCGGCGTCGTATTTCAGGATCTGCAGCATTATTCCATGTCCGTACGGGAAAATCTGTGCCTGTATAAAGAGAACATAAGCGATGATGAGATATATTCCGCGCTGCGGCAGGTCGGCATGGAGGAAAAGATAAGAAGCTTTCCCAAAGGGCTTGATACCGTCATCGGCAGAGAATTCGATCCCGAGGGAGTCGAATTTTCGGGCGGAGAGTATCAGAAGCTGTCACTTGCGCGCGCAATACTTTATAATCAGGGCATGGTGATACTTGACGAGCCGTCAAGCGCCCTTGACCCGATCTCCGAGGCGAAATTCAGAGATAACCTTAGGGTTCTGTGCAAAGACCGAACGGCAGTCATAGTGTCTCACCGACTGGCGCTGACAAGATCCGCCGATAAGATAGTCGTTGTGGACGGCGGCAGGATCGTTGAGGCAGGCTCACATGATCAGCTGATGCAGCTGAAGGGAAAGTATGCGGAAATGTTTGAGAATCAGGCAAAGGATTATCAGTAAAAAATAAAGATCGACATCGCTTTGCTTGAATAATAAAGGGAGTGAAGTAATGCTGAAACGTATACCGTTAGATGACTATATAGACGACGATGAAATAACTTATCGCATCTGTGTTGAATGCTACATGGATGATTACCGAAAAATCTATGAAGGGCGGCTCAACAAAGACCCGATCACCGGCACTCACAGACACACCCCCGACATCTGCGTTAGAAACCGGATAGATTATGATTTAAACCTTGCGTTTGATGAGTTTGGCATGGAACGTCTTATTATGCTGATAGCGGGTATGTTGTTCTGCATTGAAAACGGCGGTATTCCCGAGGATGATCCGGCAGACCTCGCATACACAGCATGGTACGATCTGCAGGACTTCTGCACAGGCAACTATGACGACCTGTTCAAACCGGATGACATTGCAGATATAAAGCAGGATGTCAAGACTATACTGGACTATTACGACGCGCACCCCGCGCTCAAAGGCGACTGAAATACGAGTATACGGAATCCGAGCCCGAAGCCTGTCGGCTTCGGGCTCGGATATTTTTTCTGCCGTGCGGCGGATATAAAAAAGCCTCGGCTGCGAAAAACGCGCAGCCGAGGCTTTCGTTTTGGAGCAGATGACGGGAATCGAACCCGCGTGGTCAGCTTGGGAAGCTGAAGTTCTGCCATTGAACTACATCTGCGTTTACTATATTATATTCCCGCCGCATGAAATTTTCAAGTACTTTTGCAGCTTTTGTTTTATTTGCCATTGACAGAACAAGAGTTCTGGTGTATCATATATTCAGAACAAATGTTTGGGGGCGATGTTACGGAGCGTACGGTGCTGCATTCGGATCTCAATAACTTTTTTGCGTCGGTGGAGTGCTGTCTCGACCCGTCCCTGCGGGGGCGTCCCATCGCCGTGGCGGGAGATCCCGAGGCGCGCCACGGCATCGTGCTTGCCAAAAGCGAGGAGGCAAAGCGGTGCGGCGTTACCACGGGCGAGGCGCTGTGGCAGGCGCGCAGCAAGTGCCCCGATATTCTTTTTGTACCGCCGCACTATGACAAATATATAGAGTTTTCAGACGCGGTGCGCGGCATATACGGTGATTTTACCGACCGTGTTGAGTCGTACGGACTTGACGAATGCTGGCTTGACGTTACGGGCAGCCGTCGGCTTTTCGGCGACGGAAGCTGCATTGCGAACGCCATTCGCAGCCGCGTGAAGAAAGAGCTTGGCGTAACCGTATCCGTCGGCGTTTCGTTCAACAAGATATTCGCAAAGCTCGGCAGCGACATGAAAAAGCCGGACGCGGTCACCGTTATAGACAGGGACAGCTTCAGGGAGGTCGTCTGGCCGCTGCCCGTGGGCGGTCTTTTGTATGTGGGCCGCTCCGCAGTTGCAAAGCTTGCCCGCTACGGCATACGGACCATCGGCGATCTTGCCCTTGCCGACAGAGTTTTTCTGTCGTATCTTCTTGGCAAGAGCGGTGAAATGCTGCACAGCTTTGCAAACGGCGAGGATATGTCGCCCGTTTCGAATATCGGCGCGAAAAGCCTTATAAAAAGCGTCAGCTGCGGCTCGACTACGCCGAGAGACATGGTGACGTCGGACGATGTGAAAATTCTGCTGACGGAGCTTTCGGAAAGTGTGTCGGCGCGGCTGCGCAGGTGCGGATTTATGTGCAGATGCGTGCAGCTGCACATAAGAGAGAGCGATCTTTCGTCGGTGGTGTGGCAGAAAAGGCTCGGTTATCCCTGCCACACGGCGAAGGCTATCTTTACGGCGGCGTATGAGCTGTACGCCGAAAATCACGGATTTTCGCGCCCCGTGCGTTCGCTGAGCGTTTGTGCCTGCGATCTGGACTACTGCGAAGCGGAGCAGCTTTCATTTGATCCGGATATTGAAAAAATTCAGCGTCGTGAAAATCTTGAGTCTGCAGTTGACGCTCTGCGGGAAAAGTACGGCAAGGCCGCCATTGTCAGCGCTCTGTCCATGACCGCGCCGGAGCTTTGCTCCGTCTCGCTGAAAAACCATCCGGGAATCCTGCCGGGCAGGATGAAAACATAGCTTTGGGGACACGCCGCCCGCACCCGCCGCACATACAACGCCCGTACCGCTGTCGTGCCGCCCGCCCGCACCCACATCCGCCTCGCGCACCCGCGCCTACCGCGCCATCCATCCTTCGCGCGCCGCACCCACCGTCCCTCGTCCCGCCGTTCACCCCGCCCACCGTCCGCACCGCCCCATGCCCTCGCCGAGCACCGCCCACACATCCGTACCACTCGCCCGCCTCGCCACGCGTACCCGTCGCTCACCCTGCTGCGCTCACTCATTTACCCGCCGTTCCTATCGCGCCCGCCGCGCACACCCCGCCGTGCCCGCTCGTTCACCCCGCCCACCGTCCGCACCTGAATTCGCTCGTTCACCCCACTAAAGTTTTGAAACTGCGAACTTTTAGCTTTTTGCAAAGCATATCAAACTTTATGGTCAGCTTACCGAACTTGAGTAAAAGATGTGAGGGGGCTACTG
>CAUGPT010000063.1:0-6758 GCA_959601495.1 uncultured Eubacteriales bacterium | reverse complement strand
GAGCGTGAGGGCGGCTACTGCCGGGACAGTAGCCCCCTCACATCTTTTACTCAAGTTTGGTAAGCTGACTACAAAGTTTGAATTGCTTTGCCAATTCCGAAAAGCCAAAGCCGTCCGCTGCCGGGACAGTAGCCCCCTCACATCCTTTACTTGCGTTCGATAAGCTGACCATAAAGCTTGAAATGCTTTGCCAATTTCGAAAAAACGAAATTCAACCGTCTGCTGCTTACGGAAAAGCAGTCCCTTCACGTCCTTTTTACTTACGTTCGGTAAGCCGCCGACAAAGTTTGAATTGCTTTACAAATAAACTGAAAGCAAGCAGTTTCAAAACTTTGGCGGAGAGACGAACGAGTGCGGTGGGCGCGGCGGGCGCGGAGGGAACGGCGGGTGATGGCGGGAGCGTGGGTGGTGCGTGGTGAGGGTGAGGGACGGCGAGCGGCGAGAGCGCAGGGACGGTGCGCGGGAAGTGTATACAGCGGATGAGCGACGGGGTCGCGGGGAGACAAACGAGTGGAGCCCCGCTATGCCGTTTTCCCAAGCGTCTCTCAGTGTCCGCCCGCGACGCTCATGTCGTACTGCTCCGCCATGCGGTTCCAGGTTATGCGGTCGACCCTGCCCGTCACGCCGAGACCGTTTGCGATCTGAAACGCTCTGACGGCGCGCGCCGTGGCGTCGTCATAATACCCGCCCGGCGGTATGTATGCGTACGAATCGTAAAACAGGCGAAGGTCGTTCAGTATCAGCTGCACAAACAAGCTCAGCTGACTGCGATCGCCCTTGCCGAGCGAAAAATCCGCCTGCGGCGGAAAGGGGGTTATCCCCCGCGCCGTCGAATACAGTTCTCTGTAAAGATTATACTCATCATTCAGCGACTGCCACGTGTCAAAGCCGACTCTCTCGTCGGCGGGCAGCTCACGCTCGTTCTGATATCTCGCAACGGCTTTCGCCGTAGCGTCACCGTAGATGCCGTCAACGGCAACGATAAGGTGCGGTGCCCCCGTGTGCTTTCCTATATATGAAAGCATGCGTTGAAGCTGCAATACAAACGGACGTGGGTCTTCCATGTTATAATAATCGAACAACAGCCGTACCTCTCCTTTCGCCTTTTTGCTCACTGCGGCAGTGCAACATACTGACCCGGTGATGCCTGCGCGCCCTCGACTATCGCACGGTACGTCTCGGTCAGCGAATTATAGGTGTTGAAGCCGACAATACCGGTCGGGTCAAGGCCGAACAGTTTCTGATACTCAATAACGGCTGATCGGGTTGCCGGTCCGAAGATGCCGTCAACCGTAAGCTTCGGTATCTGCGTGTAGACATCGGATATCCTGTTCAGATACTCCTGCAGGCGCTCCACCTCCGCGCCCGTGCTGCCTATGCGCACGGCAAAGCCGGGGTACGGCGCGGTCGTGGCTGAGAAATACTCATCTCCGAGACTTTGCAGAAGGCTCTGATATGTCCTGTAAAGCTTCTCCCACGTGGCTGTGTCGACGATCCCGGTCTCGGGAAGACCGTATTCGCGCTGAAACGATCTCACCGACTGCTCGGTATCCCCGCCGAAAATACCGTCTATTTCAACGGAATACACGGCAGGGTCGAAAACGGAGACAAAGCGCAGAAAATACTGCAGCTCCCTGACGCCCACACCCCGGGAGCCGAGGGACAGTACCGTGTCAAGCAGCTGAGTCACATCCTCAAGGGGAATGCCCTCGGAGTCAAGGTCGGACAGGCTTTTCACCCCGCCGTATATTCGCAGGATGGCGTACCAGGTGCTTTTATCTATCGCCCCGGTCACAGGCAGGGAGAAAATACGCTGAAATTCGCTGACGGCGTCAGCCGTGTCATCGGCATATATGCCGTCAAGCTCCCGTATTTTCGGTATGGCGGGGTAGTTTTTGGAAATGCGGTTCAGCCGCACCTGCATGAACCGCACATCGTTTCCCGAGGAGCCGCGCTCAAGAATGCGTCCGGGATAGCTGCGGGAGACACCCGCAACCGGCGCGTTTCTTACAAGCTCGATATCGTCGCCGTAGTAGTATTTCAGTATTTCAAAGGGAGTGCGCCCTTCGTTTGCGAGAGAAACGCTGCCCCATTGACTCATGCCGTCGCAGGTGACGGTCGTACCGTTGCAGTACAGGGAAAATATGGGCTCCACCGAGCCCTCGCGGCGTATGTATGTGTCGAAAAGTTCGTCAACGAGGTCGTTTATGTTTTCAAAAATGTCTCTGCCGTATATAAACGACTGATCAATTGCCGTGGAATTCGTAATATCGAAATCGTATCCTCGGGACGGATAGTATTCGGTGTAAATGCGGTTGAGGGCGAACGTCGTCTGTGCGATGATGTTTGCCCGCAGAGCGTTTTCGGGCCATGTGGGATATATTTCGCTTGAGGCAACGTTTTTTATGTAGTCGGTGAACGGCACGGTAACGTTGCGCGCGTCGGAATCGGGAGGTCCCAGGTGTACCGTAATACTTTCGGGGATATAGGGCAGTATGAGCTGCTGCCCCTCGGCGGCTTTGGCGCCGTAGCCGTTATTCATCATACGTCGCTCCTTTCATGTCGCCCGGGACACCGTCGCCGCGGTCGCCGCTTACGGAGGCATCACCGGGGTCAATCGTGGCGGAGGCAATTTCCTCCGGATTTGCAATGCCGTATTCTTGCCCCGCCGCGGCGTCCTCCTTTTTTGCGTCTGCGCGCAGATTCATATACCTGGAGTCTTCGTCTATGACAAGCTCGGGGGGGTTGACCTTTTCGGGCATGAGTCCGTCGTTCGGTAAAAGATTTATTGCCTGCGTTGAAACGATACCGTCAAAAACAGGTATCCCCAGCCCCTCAACGGAGTAGTATCCGTCCTTATATACCGCTATATTGTATGTGGCGTACGGCTTGCCGCACCCGGGAGACTGGGACAGCGTGCGGGACGGCGCGGGGAGCGGCACCGTTTCGGTAAGTCCCGAGGTGTCTGTTCTCAGCGTCCGTATGACCGAGCTCGGAGCGCCGTTTACGAGCGGATCGCTCAGCACCGTCACCACTGCGTCCTTTATGGGGAAAGCTCCCCCTGCGGAGGTGACTCTTATTTGCAGATATCCCGTACCCTCTGCGGGCATCGTGTCTGTCATTTTTTCGTCCATATGTAAATCCTTTCAAAAAACACACCGATGCGGCTTGATATTTTCGTTACATACTATGCGCCGCCGCAAAGCGCTGCCACAACGCAGGCGCAGCAAAGCACCGCGAGAGACAGATTTGCGCCGTATTTAAGCTGGACCGCAGCGCTTGCCGCGCAAAGCACTGCGGCACACACGGCAAAAACAACCCGTTCTATACGTGAGGCGGTGTCGGGGAGAAACAGCATTTCAAGCAGTGCGGACAGCACGCCGCCGCCGTCAAAGCCGGGCAGGGGCAAAAGGTTTACGATCGAAAAGCCCGCGCTGTACACGGCGAAATAGTAAAAGCGTGAAAATATAAGCGCGGACAGCGCCCCGACAGCCGGACCCGAAAGGCAGAGCAGCAGCCGCTTTTTAGAATCGGCGCCGCCGTTTCTGTATACTATCCGTATACCTGTACGCCCTGCCTCAAGGTGCGGCACGCCCAGCCTGAGAACGGCGGCGCAGATGATATGCGCCGCCTCGTGAGTGAGCATAGCCGAAAAAAGCGCCGCCGGATGCGGTGACGCGGCGGCGCACAGTATGAAAACGGCAAAAGCTTCCAAAGCACGACTCCCCTATCTTTCGTAAAATCCGAAAAACTCCGCCATAGCCTCGGAAAAATAGTCCCAGAAGCCTTTGGGCTCAAGCTTTTCGGGCGGGGTAAACGTTATGGCGGCGGGAACATAGTCGGAGGAAAGTCCGGCTTTCGGGCGAATGTCCCCCGAAGAAAATGAAAAATTTATAAGTGAGAGCGCGCAGACGGCGGCGCATATGGGCGCGGCGATGCGTGCGCAGGTGCCGCGTCGTCCGCCGCCTTGCCGCGGCGGGGCATTTGAGCGGCGCGCGCTGTCATATTGGTGCGAGACGCATACGCTGCTGCATGAAAGAGGGTCGCTTGCGGCGGCTATGCGTGCTGTGCGTGATCCCGCTCTGCCGCAGCGCAGAATTTCTTTTTCGCCTTCGCCGTCGGCGATATATACAGGTGTGACAGTCTGCGGTGAGACGGCAGCATCCTGTCGGTTTTCCTCTCGTATATCGGTATATATGATGTTTCCTCCGCGCTCCGCGCTGCCGAGTCCTGCGTCGTCTGTGCCGCCGAAGCATATTTCATGTTTGTGAGCCGCATTGTATTTTTCTGTGTTTTTATCTTTCATAATGCTGCTGCCCCCGCTTTTCTTTAAATATGCCGCCGCGCCGCGGCGTATCGGTATAATATATGGCGGCACAGTTTATATAATTACAAAATCCGATATTTTTGTGCGGTGCCGTGCGGTCATTAAAATCCGCCTTCCGTCATATTATTACTACAAATAATTTGTCCCGCCCGGCGGGACGGTCGAAAGGTGGAAACTGCATATATGGAAAAAATCAAAGGTGCGCCGGACGGTCTTCTCAGAGGGATCGAATTTGACATGGGCGCCTCAGGCGATTGCTCCGGAGAGATCGTTATGCCGGACTATTATCCGGAAATACGCAGAGTCGTAAGCGTAAGCGCCAGGGCTCTGCCCGACTCAAAGTTTGTGTCCGACAAAAACCTTGAGTACGGCGGAACGGTCAGCTTCAATGTTTTGTATATCGGTGACGACGGAGCGCTCAGCTGCGTTTCTGCATCGCCCGAGTATTCTTTCACCCAGACTCTGCCCGCGGAGGTGCCGGGTGCTTCCGTTTGGATAGACACATGTGCCGAAACGCCGCAGTGCCGTGTGCTTGCGCCGAGAAAGCTGTCTCTGCGTGCGAGGCTGCGCACGCGTATATGCGCCGACAGCAGCACGCCGTATGCTTTTTCCGCGGCGTCCGCCGCGGGGGATGCGGCAGACGGCGAATGCGCCGCCACTCTCGAAAAGCACTGCAGAAGCGTTCCGACCGTCATGCGCTGCAGAACGTCGTTTACGGGCAGCACCTCGGGGACGGTGAACGCGGGGGCGGGCGCAAAGCCCGTGATGTGCGACGGCTGCGTTGCGCCGCATACGGTGACGGCCTCTGCCGACAGGATAACGGTAAAGGGAAACATAATCGTTCATCTTCTTGCGCTTGAAGAGGACGGCACATACACCTGCAGCCGCAGCGCCGTTCCCTTTGAAGAGGAGATACCTGCCGACGGCGCAAGAGACGGAGACATTTCGAGTGCCTGGGGGCGCGCGGCTTCGGTCGGCATCAGCCGCACGGACGCGGGGCTTTGCGCCGATATAGAATACGATATTGACGCGGAGTGGTGCAGACCCGGCGAGGTCATTCTCTGCGACGATGCGTATTCGACTGAGTACAAAACGGAGCTTGGACGCACAGATGCGGAGGTCATATCCATGCTGTGCTGCGCCGCGGGCAGCGTGGGCGTCTCCGGAGAGATCGCGAAAAGCAAGGCGGGCGAGCCTCAGGCGTATATTGTGGATACAGCTGCCGTGCCGCGCATCGAAAAGGCTGAGTTCTCCGGAGGCAGAGCCGTGTTCTCCGGCGCGGCGGATGTCAAGGTGTATATTGCGCACAGCGGCGAGGTCGACTGTGAGGATGTGAGCCTGCCGTTTAAATTTGAGGCGGCACTGTCGGGGGATGCGGAGCATGCCGACAGCATACCGTCCGGCGAGTGCGTATGGTCGGCGCACGCCGAAGTCACGGATATCCGAGCAAGAGTCGACGGAGGAAAGGTGACTGTAAGCGCGGATCTGTTTGTCAGCGCCGAGGCAGCAAGAAAAACGCATTTCGAGCCGGTGTGTGAGGCTGTTATCGGCGACAGAAGGCCGGACGGCGGCGAGTGCTGCATACGCGTTTGCTATCCGCGCGGCGGCGAAAGCGTTTGGGAGGTGGCAAAGCGCTGCGGCGCCTCTCTCTCCGAAGTCGAGCGCATAAACAAGGTCACGGGCGACAGCCTGTGCGACGGCTCTCCGCTTATAGTAAAATAGGATACGCTGCCGAAGGGAAAACGGTTATTCGCGGGGCTTCACCCCGCAGGGGGACGGTAAATAGCGGGGCTCCGCGCCCCGCACCCCGACATGAGGAAACGGTTCTTATGGGGCTTCGCCCCATACCCCGACACGAGGGAAAGGTATATATGCGAGGCTCCGCCTCGCGCTCCGACCGTGCGGGAATTATATATGCGGGGTTTCACCCCGCACCCTGAACCGAGGTGGGATTTATCCCACCTCGCGGACTTATTTTGGGAAAAAGTCCCCGAGACCCGAAAAAACCAAACTGAAAAGGTTTAAGACTATCAAGCATAGATAGCAAGCAAGGCTGCCTTTGGCAGCCTTGTTATTTGTTTAGCGCAAAATGTACTTACAGTTTATCTGCGAAATTTTGAAACTAAAAATCCGCAGTTCAAGAAATAAACCGCGAAACAAAATGAAGCAAGCTCGTCTTTCGAGCTTGCTTTTGCTATCTATGGGAGCTGCGTTCCTCACTTCCGCAAGAGAAACGTCAATCGTGTCTATAAATTACGCTAAAGCCAATTCGTCGAATCTCTCTGGCTTGGAGCACTTGCTTTGCCTTTCAACTCGCGGGCACAATCGGGGTGGTGAGGTGAGATTTCTAAGAGAGGAGAGGCGGGCCCCCCTGCCTGGGACTTTGTCAATAAACTGAACAAAAAATAAGGGGGATTAAAGATAAACGGCT
>CAUGPT010000062.1:0-7102 GCA_959601495.1 uncultured Eubacteriales bacterium | reverse complement strand
GCTTGCTTCGTTTTGTTTCGTTGTTGAATTGATATGGTTCAAAACTAACGTGAAATGCTTTTATCAGCACAAGAAATTTTCTGTATCTTTGAAGCAGAAAGCTTCTCAGATTATACTTTGCAAAGCAAGGCTGTCCTTTCAGCCTTGCTTTCAGTAGCTGAAAGCAAAGCTTTTCTCATTTCTGTAGATAAACGTAATGGATAGCTATTAGTCAAGCTGAAGTCAATTCGTCGAATCTCGCAGGAATGAAGCACTCGCTTTGTTCTTACACTCACCGGCACAATCAAGAGAAAAGGTGGGATACACAAGGGAGGGAAAGAGTTTTCTTTTTCCCTCCCTTGTGCCGGTCGGGGGAGTGTGAGGGCGGCTACTGCCGGAACAGTAGCCCCCTCACATCCTTTACTTAAGTTTGGTAAACTGACGACAAAGTTTGAAATGCTTTCCCAATTTTGAAAGGTGAAACCGCACCCCTGCGGAAAAGTAGTCCCTTCACGTCCTTCTCACTTACGTTCGGCAAGCTGGCGAAAAAGTTTGAATTTCTTTGTAAAAGAACTAATAGTCCGCTGTTTCAAAACTTCGGCGGGGGAGACGAGCGGGTGCGGGTACAGGTGCGTGTGCGGCGGATGCGGCGCGGCGCGGGCGATGTGCGCGTGGCGCGCGAAGGATGGAGGGCAGTGCGCGGCGGGTGCGATAGGAACGGCGGGTAAATGAGTGAGCGCAGCAGGGTGAGCGACGGGTACGCGTGGCGAGGCGGGCGAGTGGTACGGATGTGTGGGCGGTGCTCGGCGAGGGCATGGGGCGGTGCGGGCGTGGGATGGGACAGCGCGGGCGGTGAGCGTTGAGGGCGCGGGCGGCGAGCACAAGCATGCGCCCCGCCAAGCGGCTTTCACTGCTTGACATTTCACCATCCGAGCTGTATAATGATATATTAGGAAATAAGTGCCGAAGCGGTACATTATATAACATAAACCGAAAGGACGGCGTATTTTATGAGTGCCGATCTTATAGAGATCATTGAAAAAGCCCTGCCCACCATGTCAAAGGGGCAGAAGCGCATCGCTTCGTATATAACGGAGCATTGCGAAAAGGCGGCTTATTTGACGGCATCCGGACTTGGCGAGCAGTCCGGTGTGTCCGAATCCACCGTTGTCCGCTTTGCCATAGAGCTTGGCTTTGAGGGATACCCCGAGCTGCACCGCGCCATGCAGGAAACGCTGAGAAAGCGGCTGACAGGCGTGCAGCGTCTTGAGGTCGCAAACGACAGATACACGGAGGACAACATCCTCGAAGAGGTGCTCACGGCGGACGCGGAGCGTATTTCCGCGACCGTTGCGCTGACGGACAAGAACGAGTTTAAAAAAGCCGTTGACGCTATCATGAACGCAAACAAGATATACGTTATGGGCATGCGCTCCTCGTTTTCGCTTGCGGAATTTCTCGACTACAACCTGAGCCTCATCTTTCCCAACGTCTCCCTTGTGAGAAACGCCGGCGGCAGCGAGATATTCGAGCATCTCATGACCATCCGCGAGGGCGACACCGTCGTCGCCATAAGCTTTCCACGCTATTCGAACCGCATAATCAACGCCGTTGATTTCGCAAGCTCCTGCGGCGCTAAAGTCGTCGCCATAACCGACAGCGAATCCTCGCCCATCGCAAAAGGCGCGGTCGCCGCGCTTTACGCCAAAAGCGACATGGCGTCCTTCGCCGATTCTCTTGTGGCGCCTCTTTCCATTATAAACGCGCTGCTCGCGGCGATCGGCATGAAGAAAAAGGACGAGGTGGCGAGAACTCTTGCCCATCTCGAATCAGTCTGGGACGAATACAACGTATACGACAAGAAAAACAGATAAAGACAAAAGCGCAAGCGGAGGAACAGAATGAACAGCGAAAACAGCGTCGCCGTTGTGGGCGGCGGTGCCGCGGGCCTTATGACAGCCGCTGCGGTGCTCCGCTGCGGCGCGGATGCCGTTATATACGAAAGAAACGCTTTGCCGGGAAAAAAGCTGAGAATAACCGGCAAGGGCAGATGCAACGTCACGAACAACTGCCCGCCAGAGGAGATACTGAAAAACGTTATCCGCAATCCGAAATTTCTGTACAGCGCGGTGTACGGGTTTACCCCCGCCGACGTCATGGAGTTTTTCGAGGACGCGGGTGTGCCGCTGAAGACCGAGCGCGGCAGGCGCGTTTTCCCCGTGAGCGATAAGGCTTCGGATATAGTAAAGGCGCTTGAGAACACGGTGTTGTCCGGCGGCGGGACATTTGTACACTCCCGCGTAAAGTCTCTTATAATTGAAGACGGAGCCTGCCTCGGCGTTCGCGACGGCGACGGCGAACACAGACATTCCGCGGTGATCCTGGCGACAGGCGGTCTGTCATATCCCTCCACCGGGTCTGTCGGCGACGGATACGAAATGGCAAAAAGCGCGGGGCACACCGTTACAGAGCTTTGCCCCTCTCTCGTACCCATAGTCTGCCGCGAGGACACATCCCCCATGATGGGGCTTTCGCTGAAAAACGTGGCTCTTTCCGTGTTTTCGGGCGCAAGGTGCATAAGCCGCGAGCAGGGAGAGCTTCTGTTCACCCATTTCGGCATAAGCGGACCTCTTGTGCTTTCCGCGTCTGCTCACATGCAGGGCGATATTTCGGCTTTCACACTTGAGATCGATCTGAAGCCCGCGCTTGACGAGGCGGAGCTTGACCGCCGTCTTATCGGAGATTTGGAAAAATATCGGGCAAAGGATTTTGTAAATTCCCTGTCCGATCTTCTGCCGCAGAAGCTCTGCGGCGATATAGTAAAGCGCAGCGGCATCGACCCGAGAAAAAAGTCGGGAGAAGTAAGCCGCGGCGAGCGCCGCGCGCTGCTGGAAGCGCTGAAGCACTACAGGCTGACGCCTTCGGCGCTGCGCTCCTTTGACGAAGCCATCATCACCCGCGGCGGCGTTTCCACGAAAGAAGTGTCTCCCGCGACAATGATGTCCAAAAAAGCCGAGGGGCTGTACTTTGCGGGAGAAATTCTGGATGTTGACGCCTACACCGGCGGATACAATCTGCAGATAGCGTGGTCAACGGCTGCGGCTGCGGGCAGATCCGCGGCGGCACGGGCGCTTGAAAATTCGTGAGTGTGCACTCCGTTATTGAAAATGATGATGTCCGCGCCGCGCGCGGCAATCGGGCATAATACGAAAGGATAACTTTATGAACACCAGCAAACTGAGAATAGCTATCGACGGCCCCAGCGGAAGCGGAAAGAGCACCCTTGCGAAAAAGATCGCAAAGACGCTCGGTCTTGTTTACGTTGACACGGGCGCGCTTTACCGCACGGTAGGTCTTTTTGCCGCAAGAAACGGCATTGCTCCCGAGGAAGCGTCAAAGGTAGCCGCGCTTCTCGACGGCGCCGACGTATCCCTCAGATACACCGACGGCGCCCAGCACGTATATCTGGGCCGCGAGGACGTTACCGATCTTATCAGAACGCCCGAGGCTTCCATGTACGCGTCCGCGGTATCGGCAGTGCCCGCAGTGAGAAAATACCTGCTCGAGGTCCAGAAAAAGATGGCGAGCGACGGCGGAGTCGTTATGGACGGCAGAGATATAGGCACGGTCATCATGCCCGACGCCGATGTAAAGCTTTTTGTTGAAACAAAGCCGGAGATCCGCGCGAAAAGACGCTATCTCGAGCTTCGCGAGAAGGGCGACACCAGCACGCTCGAGGATGTTATGAAGGATATGGAGCGCCGCGACAAAAACGACTCGAGCCGCGAGATAGCGCCTCTCGTTCCCGCAGACGACGCGATCTTTCTCGACAACTCCGAGCTTGACGCCGAGCAGACGCTTGACGCTGCCCTTGTGATCATAAAAGAAAAACTTTCCAGATCCATCTGAAAAAGCGCCGATGGCGCAAAACTCTACGGGGGAGACGCGGGACAAATGTCATTTTATAATAACGTATACAAGATATTTGCAAAGCCGTTTCGACTTATGTTCGGGCTTCACATACACGGCGAGGAAAACCTGCCCGAAGAGGGGGGCTGGCTCGTCTGCGCCAATCACACAAGCGCGCTTGACGTTATAATCGTGTCGCTCGCGACCCGAAGGCAGGTAATGTATATGGCAAAGGCAGAGCTTTTCCGCGTACCGGTGGTAAGAAAGCTGCTGTCTTCACTCGGTGCGTACCCCGTACACCGCGGCGGCGCCGACGTGACATCTATCAAAAAAGCCATATCATATCTTGAAGAGGGCGACCTTGTGGGCATTTTCCCGCAGGGAACACGCCGCCCGAAGGTCGACCCGCGCACAACACCGGTAAAGCACGGCGTGGGTCTTATATCGTATCGCGCGAAGCGCGGCGTTATCCCCATGTATATAAAAACGAAAAACAACCATGTCCGCTTTTTCAAACGTACCGATCTGTATATCGGCGCGCCCATCGAGTACGGCGAGCTCGGCTTTACAGACGGCGGCATGAAGGAATACAACGCCGCGGCGGAGCTTGTTTTTGACCGCATATGCACCATTGGCGAGACGGCGGATAAATAACGGATACATCCACCGAAATATCAGAAACCGAAGGAGGCACGGTATGAATATAATAATCGCGCGTCATGCCGGATTCTGCTTCGGCGTAAAAAGGGCAACGGACGCGGCAGAGGCGGCGCTTTCGGGCGGCGGAAGGATATGCACTCTCGGCAGGCTCATCCACAACGACGGCTACACGAAGTCCCTTCGCGAGCGCGGCGTTGAGGAGATCGGCGCCGGCGATATAGACGGCATTGCCGCCGACGCTGCGAAAGGTGAGAAAATCACTGTTATCATCCGCGCCCACGGCGAGATACGCGAAAATCTTGAAAAGCTGCAGGCGCTCAGGGATAAATACGAAAATTTCACCCTTTTGGACTGCACCTGCCCGTACGTCAACAAGGTGCGCAGGATAGCGGCGGAGAACTCCGGCGAGGGAAAGCTGTTTATCCTCATAGGCTCAAAGGAGCACCCCGAGGTCAGAGGCATCATGAGCTGCTGCTCATCAGGCGGCATGGTGTTTGCAAACGCCGGGGAGCTTGAAGCCTTTCTGAACGGCGGAAACGCGCCGAAGGCGGGCAGCGTAAAGGTGAGTATTGCCGCGCAGACGACGCAAAAGCTGTCCGAATGGAAAAAATGTTTGAAAATTCTCAAAAAACTATATACAAATGCCGAAGTTTTTGATACAATATGTAATGTTACTGAAGAAAGACAGACCGAGGCTGAGTCCCTCGCGGCGAAAAGCGATGCTGTGATCGTTATCGGCAGCAGGGGAAGCTCAAATACGGTCAAGCTTTATGAAATCTGTAAAAACAAGTGCAGCAGCACATTTCTTTGTGAAGACGCAGATTCTCTCAGAGACCTGGTCATTCCCGAATGTAACACATTATCTATTACTGCCGGCGCATCAACGCCGTTCAGTGTAATACAGGAGGTTAAACAAACAATGAGCACAGAAACAGAAAACTTTGCTGAACTGCTCGAGCAGACCATGAAAACTATAAATCCAGGAGATATCGTCGTCGGTGTTGTTACATCGGTTTCACAGAATGAGATAACACTTGATCTCGGCGCCAAGACTACCGGCGTCATTCCGCATGATAAGCTTACCGATGACCCCCAGGCAAAGCTGGATGAGATGTTCAAGGTAGGCGACGAAGTAAAGGCTAAAGTTATCAGAGTCAGCGATATCGAGGGTATTGCCGTTCTCGACAAGCTCCGCGTTGACGCAGACGCAAACTGGAACGACATCGTTGCAAAATACGAGTCCGGCGAAACTGTTGAGGGCAAGATCGTTGAGTGCGTCAAGGGCGGACTTATCATCTCAATCAATTCCGTTCGCGTATTCATCCCCGCTTCTCTCTCCGGCGTTTCCAAGAGCGCAGGTCCCGACGCACTTCAGGCACTGGTCGGAACCGTTCAGAAGGTGAAGATCATCGAGATCAAAGAGGACCGCAAGAGAGCTTTCGCTTCTATCCGTGCCGTACAGACTGAGGAGCGCAAGGCGAAGGAAGAGGCTTTCTGGGCACAGGTCGAGGTAGGTCAGATCTACGAGGGCCCCGTCAAGAGCCTTACTAACTACGGCGCATTTGTCGATCTCGGCGGCGTTGACGGTATGGTACATACCAGCGAGCTGTCCTGGAGACGTATCCGTCATCCTTCGGAGGTCGTAAACGTAGGCGACGTTATCAAAGTTTACGTTAAGGCGCTCGACAGAGAAAAGGGAAGAATTTCTCTCGGCTACAAGACCGAGGACACCGATCCCTGGCACATCTTCAACGAGAAGTACTCCGTAGGTGATACCGCAAGCGTCAAGATCGTTTCTCTCATGCCCTTCGGTGCATTTGCAGAGGTCGTTCCCGGCGCTGACGGACTTATCCATATCAGCCAGATAGCTGATCACAAGATCGCAACTCCCGCAGACGTTCTTAAGGTCGGCGATGTTGTTGACGCAAAGATCACCGCTATCGACGATGAGAACCGCAAGATCAGCCTTTCCATCCGCGCTCTTCTCGAAGAGAAGAAGGCGGCTGAGGAGGAAGCAGGCGCTGAGGAAGCAGAGTCCGACGAAGTGGTTTACTCCACCGACGCTCCCGCTGCTCCCGCAGAGGCTGAGGACGCTGAGTAATCAGTTAGTTCTCGCACTCTCATGCACCCGCGCACCCGCGCACCTTGCGCGCTGCGAAAACCGCATACTAAAAGCTCCCCGAACGGGGAGCTTTTTTCACGGCTTTCGGGGGTTGGATAAGTAATTCAAACTTTGCCGTCAGCTTGCCGAACGTTGGTGAGAAAGACGTGAAGGGACTGCTTTTCCGTAAGCGGCAGACGCTTGAATTTCGCCTTTTTGAAATTGGCAAAGCATTTCAAACTTTATTGTCAGCTTACCGAACTTGAGTAAAGGATGTGAGGGGGCTACTGTCCCGGCAGTAGCCGCCCTCACGCTCCCCCGACCTATGGAGCAAAAGCGGTCGAGCTGTCGCCCGCTTTTCTCCGTGCAATGAGGGCAAGCCCTCATCTGCACCCGACGGGAAAAAGAAAACTCTTTCCCTCCCTTGTGTATCCCACCCTTTCTCTGATTTGT
>CAUGPT010000061.1:0-8193 GCA_959601495.1 uncultured Eubacteriales bacterium | reverse complement strand
GGTCGGGGGAGTGTGAGGGCGGCTACTGCCGGGACAGTAGCCCCCTCACATCTTTTACATACGTTCGGCAGGCTGACGTTAAAGTTTGAACTGCTTTTCCAATCTCGAAAAGCCGAAAGCCAACGCTCGTTCCGTGGCTACTTACGGAAAAGTAGTCCCTTCACGTCCTTCTCACTTACGTTCGGTAAGCTGACCACAAAGCTTGAAATGCTTTGATATAAACTAAAGTCCTGCAGTTTCAGAACTTCGGTTGGGAGACAAGCGGGTACGGGTGCGGGGACGCGGTAGGCGCGGACAGAGAGCAGACGCGTGGGCGAGTGGGTGCAAGCACGATGCGGCGGGTGAACGGCGGGACGAGGGACGGTGGGTGCGGCGCGCGAAGGATGGGGGCGCGGCAGGGCGCGTGGGCGATGTGTGCGCGGCGGATGCGGACGCGGGGGGTGGGCGCGGGAGGAATGACGGGACGAGGGACGGTGCGGTCGCGGTGCACGAGCCTTGCGGCGGATAGTGCGCGGGGCGCGGGGAACGGCGGACGAGCGGTGCGGTGGCGGCAAGGCAAGCGGAGACGGTGTAGGCGTAGGCAGCGGTCAGCAGCGGGGATGAGGAGAAGTGCAGCTTGCGGTGCGCTGCGCAGACGGACATATAGCGTATGAAAACCAGCGGCAAGCACAAAAGCACCGTATGCGGCATTTGCCGCATACGGTGCTTTCTGAGTTTATGTTGACTGCGTCAGCCGAAGATTATTTTTCGCTGACTTTCTTTCTGCGCAGAACAATGTCTGCCCCGGCGCCGGCGCAGATCGCAATAATTACGATCCAGATCACGGGATTGTAACGCTCGCCTGTTTTCGGGTTGTCGGATTTTGATTCCTCATTGCTCTTTGTATCCTTAGTGTCGCCGCCTGCAGGCTTTGTATCGCCCTTGCCGCCGTCGCTGCCCTTACCGTCGTCCCCGGAGGGAAGGCGCTCGATTATCGTATCTTCCTTGCTGATCTCTTCGGTCAGATCGTCGTTTGCAAAATACTTTCCGCAGTCGGAGCAGTACCAATACTCAATGTTGCCCTCGGCGGTCTTTGTTGCGGGCTGTGCGTCAACATGGCCGGAGTTTACATGGTTGTCCTTGTTTATTTCGCCGTACTCTCCGAAGCAGGAATCACACTTTGCCTTAGCTGTGCAGGTAGCCTCTCCGCCGGAGCAGTTCTCCTGCATGCTGTATGTGCAGCCCTCGGTCGTGCAGGTGACGGTATGTGTGCCGTCGCCGTTGGAGGTGTACTTAAGGGTGTGTCCCTCGCTTGCACTGACCAGAACGTATCCGCAGACATCGCAGACAACTGCGGTAGTGCAGTCGCCGTCGTCGCTTGCGCTGTGGGGCACAACACCGTCGTTTGCGGTGCAGTCGTCGTTCGTGCATTCGTGCCAGTGCCCGTTTGCAGCGGCACTCCAATTGTTGCTGAAGCTGTGGGGAAGCTTTGAGTCCGCGACCTCGCGTGTGTCCTCGGCGGTGCAGTTTACGCCGTCGTACCACTTACACTTTGCGGTCTCGGTGCCGTTTGCATTGCAGGTCGCGTCGTTGTTGTATACGTAATTTTCAAACAGGTGAGCGTCCTTCTTGGGGTCGTCGCTGTTTTCTACCGTATCGGTCTCGTCGCAGTACTTGCAGGGCACGGTCTTTGTACCGTTTTTATAGCAGGTCGCGTCGTTGTTCGCGGTCGCATTGTCGGGCTCCCAAACGTGGGGCGCGTTCCAGGTAAGATTGCATATGCTGCACACCTGATCTCCGCAGGAGGGGAGTCTGTTGTGCTCTTCTTTCTCAACATAGCTGCATCTGAGACAGGTGCGAGCGTGCATAAGCGCGTTTTCGTCGTCAAGACGGTATGCGCCGTAGTTGTGTCCGCCGTAATAGTCAACGCAGATGTTTGCGGCAACGCCCGCGGAGGTTTCGGCATCTACATCATTTGTGCCCTCTGTAATGTAGCTTGCAATACCCTTGAGCGCTTCATTTTTCTCATGGTCGAACGAGCAGCCCGCTGTCGTACCGTCTATATCTATTCCCGTAAAGCCGCCTGCTTCGCCGCTTGCGGCGGGAGTGCTTATTTTACCTGCCGCGTGGCACGCGGTAATAACACAGCCGTCGTTCGTGCCCACAAAGCCGCCGGTTCTCATATCGCTGTAAACAAGTGTATTTTCAACGTCGCCGAATGCAACGCAGTTGCTAATTTTGCAGATGCTGGTGTCACCGTCGGTTTTATCGCCGGTGTAGCCTACGAAGCCGCCGACGTGCCAGTTGGCGCCCTCAACATTCGCATAGCTTGCGCACTTTTCGGCTTTGCTGCCGTAATAGAGGCTGGCTGCAAAGCCGCCAACGCTGTTGTATCCGCTTACCTTGCCGTGGGAAACGCAGCCGTTGAAATTGCCTTGAAAATCGTTGCCTACAAAGCCGCCTGCCCATCCTGCGCCTTCAACGGTAACGTTTGCGGTGCAGTTATTGTATGTACCGTAGCTGTTGGATCCCACAAGACCGCCTGTATAGGCGCTTGCGCTCTCAACCTTTCCGGTAACGCTGCAGTTTTCGATAAGGATGCTCGCGCCGTACAGCGGCGCTGCATTACCCACAAGTATTCCCGCGCCGTCTATTTCCCCGCGCTCTGTTTCGGTGGTCACATACGCGTCCTTTATGTTGAGGTTTTTAATGTATTCACCGCTGAAGTTGCCGAAAAGACCTGCGGCAAACTGGTTGTCGCTCTCGTCGACATACAGACCGGTAATTGTTTTGCCGCTGCCCTCAAATCTGCCGTAAAATCCGTGGTGAGATCCGTCGGTCGTACCGTCGCCGATAGGTATCCAGCGGTGTGCGGAAAGGTCGATGTCTGAGGTGATTACAAAGTATTCGCCGCTGTGATCCAGATTTTTTACGCCTGAGTTTATGTCGGAGGCAAGAAGCGCCAGCTGCTCAGCCGTTGCGATCTGATAAGGGTCCTCCTCGGTGCCGCTGCCGCCCGCAAAAGCGCTTGCGGCATAGTCTGTCCATACGCCCTCGACCTCTGTCGCCATAGCCACGGTGGGGATGATCGCCGCAGCGCAGCACAGAGCGAGAACAAGGCTCAAAAGCTTGAATTTTGTTTTCATATCTTCTCCTTTTGGTTTCTGCCGCAGACGCCGACAGGTTGTCCGCCGTCGGCATACGGCTGTAATGCTTTGCAGAATGATCACTGTAGCTGCGGATAGTTTATCCGTCCGTCGGCAAAAGCCGCCGCGCGTCGCGCGGCTAGGCGGCATGAAGACATCACCCGCTCGGTGATCTGCTGTTCGTACATTATATATTTTAGCTCATTTTTTCACATCATTCAATTACCGTGGCACAAGCGGTCATTTTCCGGCACAAGCGGTTCGGGCTTTGACTTCGGAGGGAAGCGCTTTCATGATCTCGGCCTTCTTTCTGCCGTCAGTCAATGGGCAGAAACGCCTCCAGATCGGCGCGGCACTTCTCAAGATCCGGCACGAGCACATACATTCCCCGTATGACCGCGTTTTCAAACGAACCGTATGTGGGCAGGCGGCACATTTCGGGCTCTGTCCCTCCTATGAGCGGGTAGCATTTTATAAGTATGCGCAGTATTTCCGTGTTGCTCATATCCGTGACAACGGACGGAAGAGCCGCATCCGCGAGATCGAGCAGTCCGGCAAGGCTTTGCCCCTTCGCCTTGTCGTATATAGCGCCGAGCACCTTTCTCTGCCGCTCGGTGCGGTAAAAGTCGCTGTCGATATATCTCAGCGAAACGTATTCCTTTGCCATGGCGCCGTCCATGTGAACAAGCCCGCTGCCGGGCGCTTTTATGGCTTGCGCTTCCTTTTCGTTTATCTGTATATCCACGCCGCCCACGGTGTCGATAACGGCCATGAACTGTTCGAGCCCCACCTCAAGGCAGCCGTCAATGCTGACGCCGAAATTTTTCGCAAGCGTCTGTGTCAGCAGCGGAACTCCGCCGAACATGAACGAAGCGTTGAGAATATTGTCCGAGTACCCCGGTATCTGCACATACATATCCCGCATGAACGAGATCAGGGCGATGCGTCCGGATTCGGGATTTATGCTGCAGAGAATGATCGCGTCGGAGCGGCGGGTGTAGTACCCATCGCGGTAGTCGTTGCCCACAAGCAGAATGTTTATAAGGCTGTCGTCGTCAAGTGCCGATATGTCGCTCCATTCTATGTCCTCGGGGCGGAGCAGACGCACATCCTCGGGCAGATCGTCGCTGTCCGCACCGTCGGGCATGGTGTCGAAGCCCTCAAACTCGAAGACCTCGTCCTCCGGCGGCACTGTCTCAACGCTGTTTTTGTCTATCCTGCCCACTTTGTTCATATAGCGGCTTATAAACACAAACGCCGCCGCACAGATGAGCAGAAGCACCGCGATGACAGACGACAGCACGATAATAAGCGCCTTGTACCCGCGGCGCTTTTCTTTTTTTGGCGCGGTGCTCTTCCGCAGCGGACCTTTCTCGCTGACGGATGCGTCGGTGCCGCTCTGACTCGCACCTTTCTCGCTGACGGATGCGCCGGTGCCGCTCGGACTCGCACCTTTCCCGCCGCCCGACTCGTCGGCAGGGGCAATATTCTCCCCGCTTCGCGGGTCTGTCCCGCTGCTTTTTGCCGCGGTATCTTCCGCATTCGGCGCGCCATTCGCACTTTCGCCGCTCAAAGGCTCGTCCGAAGCGCCGCCTTCCTCGTTTATATCTGTTTTATCTGTGTCCTTCACCTTGGTAAGCTCCTTTGCCGCGGACGGCAGCAGCAGGCTGCGTCCGCATTTTTTACCAAGTCAAGTATATCATAACGCCGCGGTTTTATCAACCGTTTTGCGTAATCATGTTATAACGGCACACCATTTTGACGATTTTTGAAATATCAAGCGCAAAATACTGCGAACACTGCATAAAAATCGGCATAATATGCCTGTAAATGAATTATTTATGTTGACAATATTCAAAAACGGTTATATACTGTATAGTAGACGGCAGGATATGACGGCTGCCGATAAATACGGAATTTTCCCGTGAAAGGCGGTTTATATATGAGCACAGAAAAGAAAAAACAGTTCAGCGACGCAAACGGCGACCGCGACGGCAGAGTCGAGTTTTCGGAAAATACGAATCTTATAGAGCAGTCCGTATACCACTACTCGCTGCAGGATCGTGAGACCCCCTATCTGTACCGTCAGCTTTACAGCTACGACGCAGTCCCCCGCGTGTCGTTCAACCACCGCTTTGTTCCCGTAAACATGCCGGACGAGATATGGATAACCGATACGACCTTCCGCGACGGACAGCAGTCCCGCGCGCCGTTCACCGTTGACCAGATAGTGCACCTGTACTCGCTTCTGCACAAGCTGGGCGGTCCCCGCGGCATAATCCGCCAGAGCGAATTTTTCGTATATACGGAAAAGGACCGCGAGGCGGTCAAGCGCTGCATGGATCTGGGCTACGAATTTCCCGAGATAACCAGCTGGATACGCGCGTCGAAAAAGGATTTTGAGCTTGTCAAGAGCCTCGGCATAAAGGAAACGGGCGTGCTCGTTTCCTGCTCCGACTACCATATATACAACAAAATGGGGCTTACCCGAGCAAAGGCGATGGATATGTACCTCGGCGTCGTCAAGGACGTGCTTGACATGGGCATACGTCCCCGCTGCCATTTTGAGGATATAACCAGAGCGGACTTCTACGGTTTTGTCGTGCCTTTTGCGTCCGAGCTGCGCAAGCTCGGCGAGGAGTACGGCATCCCCGTGAAGATACGCGCCTGCGACACCATGGGCTACGGCGTTACATACCAGGGCGCGGCGCTGCCGCGAAGCGTACCGGGCATCGTCTACGGTCTTATACACTATGCCGGCATAGATTCCTCCATGCTTGAGTGGCACGGACACAACGACTTCTACAAGGTCGTGACAAACGCCTCCACCGCGTGGCTGTACGGCGCCTCGGGCGTAAACTGCTCGCTGCTCGGTATAGGGGAGCGCACAGGCAACTGCCCCCTTGAGGCAATGTGCATGGAGTATGCGTCCCTTCGCGGCACCCGCGACGGCATGGACCTGCCCACCATCACGGAGATCGCAGATTACTTTGAAAAGGAGATCGGATACAGTATCCCGCCCATGACGCCTTTTGTAGGGCGCGACTTCAACGTCACCCGTGCCGGCATCCATGCCGACGGACTGCTGAAGGACGAGGAGATCTACAATATATTTAATACGGAAGCGCTTCTGCACCGTCCCGCCTCCGTTGCGGTGGACGCGCACAGCGGCCTTGCGGGAATAGCGCACTGGCTCAACGAGCGCCTCACCGAAAAGGGCATAGACGAGCGCTTCGGCAAGCGCAGCGCGGAGGTCGTTGCCATAAAGGAGCTTGTGGACGCGGAGTACGCAAACGGCAGAAACACGACCATGAGTAGTGGCGAGCTTTGCGAGATGGTAAAAAAGGTTATCCCCCGCCTTGCGGACAAATTCTGAGGCTTTCCGCGCCTGAAAGTTCACAATTTTTTTCAAAATCGAGAAATTACTATTGCTTTTTTTGTGCTGATGTGCTACAATATCTAAGCGTCAGTAAAAACAGACCGTTTTTTATTGTTACATAATTGCATTTTCAGTATAAAGGAGAAATAAAAATGACCACTGCACAGATCGTTATCGGCATTATTCTTATAGTATTTGCCGTGTTCCTTATCATAGCAGTTCTTATGCAGCAGGGCAAGTCTCATAACCTTTCCGGTACTATTGCGGGAGGTGCGGAAACCTTTTTCGGCAAATCCAAGGCTCAGACCATGAATAAAAAGCTCTCCGTGCTCACTACGGTAGTTGCCATCGTGTTTGTGCTTCTTGTCAGCACTGTATATGTAATGCAGGACACCGGCGATATCAACGGCTTCAGCTGGAACAACTTTAAGTCCACAGTCCTCGGCAGCAACGACAGAGTTGAGGAAAGCGCAGACGACACTACCGCGGCAGACGATACCTCTGCAGCAGACGATACCGCGGCTGACGAGACCACCGCTCCCGAGAGCGCTGAGTAATTTACACCGCAAAATGTTAAAGCACCCCGCGGGGTGCTTTTTCTTTGCGATCCGAGATCGCAATGATTCTGAATATACAAAAGGATCGATCCGTATAGCTGCTGCCATTGCTTTGCCGGTTTTGCCGCACACGGTGCTTTTGCGCTTGCCCGCACCTGCTCCGCTCACCCGTCGCACCCCGCGCACCCGTCACTCACCCCGCTGCAAGACTTGCGCACCGCGCACACACTGCCCATGCGCCCGTCGTCCAAACCCACCGCGCACCGCGCTGTCCGCACTGTCCCGCGCACTCGCCGGTCGCCCGTCTCCACACCAGCCGCACTCGCTTGTCTCCCCGCCGAAGCTTTGAAACTGCGGGCTTTGGGTTTCTTTGCAAAGCAATTCAAACTTTGTGGTTAGCTTACCGAACGGGGGTGAGAAAGACGTGAAGGGACTGCTTTTCCGTAAGCAGCCGCGGCGGGCGGCGGCTTTCAGTTTTCCGAAATTGTGAAAGCAATTCAAACTCTGTGGTTAGCTTGCCGAACGTAAGTAAAAAGGACGTGAAGGGACTGCTTTCCCGTAAGTAGCCACGAACGGACGCCGGCTTTCGGCTTTCCGAAATTGGAAAAGCATTTCAAACTTTAATGTTAGCTTGCCGAACTTAAGTAAAAGATGTGAGGGGGCTACTGTCCCGGCAGTAGCCGCCCTCACACTCCCCCGACCGGCACAAGGGAGGGAAAAAGAAATCTCTTTCCCTCCCTTGTGTATCCCACCCTTTCTCTTGATTATGCTCGCGAGTGAAGGATCAAAATGACTGCTCCAAGCCCGAGAGATTCGGAGAATTGGCTTTAGCGTGGTTTATAGACACGATTGACGTTTGGCTTACGAAAGTGATGAATGCTGCCACGTCAGATAGCAGAAGCAAGCTCGAAAGACGAGCTTGCTTCGTTTTGTTTCGTTGTTGAATTGATATGGTTCAAAACAAGAGTTATTAAACTCTTATCAGCACGGAAAATTAACTGTATCTTTGAAACTGAGAGTTTCTCAGATTATACTTTACAAAGCAAGGCTGTTCTTTCAGCCTTGCTTTCAGTATCTGACGGTAAAGCTTTTTTCAATTCCGTAGATAAACGTAATGGATAGCTATAAGTTA
>CAUGPT010000060.1:0-8607 GCA_959601495.1 uncultured Eubacteriales bacterium | reverse complement strand
ATTGCACGGAGAAAAGCGGGCGACAGCTCGACCGCTTTTGCTCCAGTGGTCGGGGGAGTGTGAGGGCGGCTACTGCCGGGACAGTAGCCCCCTCACATCTTTAACATAAGTTCGTCAAGCTGACCACAAAGTTTGAAATGCTTTACCAATTTCGAAAGCCGAAAACCGCCGTCCGTCCGCGGCTACTTACGGAAAAGTAGTCCCTTCACGTCCTTTTTACATAAGTTCGGTAAGCTGACCACAAAGTTTGAAATGCTTTGATAAAAACTAAAGTCCTGCAGTTTCAGAACTTCGGCGGGAAGACGAGCGGATTTTTTGCGCGGTGCGGGCACGGGTGCAGGTGCGGACGGGTGGCGGTGCGCGGCGGGCGCGGGCGTAACGGCGGGCGCGGTGGATGTGTATGTGGCGGGTGAGGACGGGCGGCGGATGCGGGACGAACGGCAGACGAGTGGGGCAGCGGGGCGGTTGCGGTGCCGCACTGTGTGCACCAAACATAAAACAAGGCTGCCGACGGCAGCCTTGTTCGCTATCTACACTTGATAGTCTAAAACCTATTCAGTTTGGTTTTTTCGGGTCCTTAGGGAGCTTTTTCCCAAAAAAGCTCCCTAAGTCAGGGTGCGGGGTGAAACCCCGCATATATACCTTCTCTTATGTCGGGGTGCGGGGCGCCCAGCCCCGCCAATACCGTTCCCTGCGGGGCGAAGCCCCATAAAAACCGTTCTCCTGCATGGCGCGGAGCCCATGCGGATTTTTGCGTCCTCTAACCGATAGCGTCTCCGCCGGCGGTATCGCCGCCGAGCCCGAGACTCACGCTTATTGCCGTGTCCACGGCGTGCATGGCGTCGTCGTCAAGGTGTCCCATTTTTTCCTTAAGGCGCTGTTTGTCAATAGTCCTCATCTGCTCCAATAGCACCACCGAATCGCGCTGAAGCCCTACCCGCTCGGCATAGACATCAATATGCGTCGGCAGCTTGGATTTACTGAGCTTTGAGGTTATTGCGGCGGCAATTACCGTAGGGCTGTACCTGTTGCCCACATCGTTCTGCACAATGAGCACGGGGCGCAGTCCCCCCTGCTCGCTGCCGACCACGGGACTGAGATCGGCGTAAAATATGTCGCCTCGCCTGATTTGCAAATCAATCACTCTCCGTTATTATGAACTTCCTTTTTTCTGTGTTCTTAGTATTTCCTTTCGGGTGAGGGTTTTAATCACAAAAGCCGAAAAATCGCGTCCTCTCCCGTACCATATTATTCCGTCCGAACTGCAAAGGTGCGGCGCGATAGGCTTTGTGTCATAACAAAGGCGGACGGCGTATAATGACACTGAGGACAAAAAGGAGTCCCTCCCGGATTTTCTCTGAGCCCTGCCGCCGCACCGCAGCACCCGCTGCGCAATGGCAGATACATATTTACGTTGTACGAAAGGTTTACTTATATGAAAATCACTGTGGTAAGATCACCGCGCTTTCTGGCGCCTCTGCTTCGCCGGATGTTCGGGCTGTAAGCCCTGCCGCGCCGTTTGCGGAAAGTCCCGCCGAAAGCGAGCTGTAATATGTCACACACAAAGAACCTCACGGGTACCGCCCGGAGGTTCTTTTTGCGCCGCGCCTGAATAATATATCTCCGTATACACAAATTATCAAAATGACGGAATATAAAATTACGGAGGAACACAGTGAAAACCATCGGAGAATTTCTCTTTCCCGAAATTGCGGAGAAATACGGCAAAACGGCGCGGCGCGCCGTCTGCGCGGCGGCGCTTGTATTGTCCGTACTGCTGTTTTGCGCAGCCGCCACGGCAGCTTTCGGAATGCTGTTTGCCGCAGTTCGGATCCTGTCGGGCGGGGCCGCGGCTTGAGTACGCGCCGTATTGCCGATATAACACCGATCCGTCGGAAGGCAGATGTTTACGCTTCGGGGATGCGTCCCGCAAACCGGCAAATCGGGGCACCGCACAGCCGTCCGTGTATATGATTTACCGCGGCTTTGCCCTCTTTGCGATAATCCGCCGAAAATTCCTTCCGATTTCTTTACAAAATGCAATAATTATGATATTATAGTATATGATTATTCATTTTTTCAAAGCGAGGAGGGCGGAATATGCTTTGCTGCGGGCGCACCGACATAGGCAGACGGCGCAAATTCAACCAGGACAGTTTTATATGCGAGTCCTTTGACAACGGGATGACGCTTTGCGTCGTGTGCGACGGAATGGGCGGCGCCGCCGGCGGAGGGCTCGCAAGCGGACTTGCCTGCGGCTATTTTACGGACAGCATTGCTGATTTTGCCGCTTCCTTCGGCAAGCACGACACGCTTACCCGCTCGCAGGAGCGGGAGATAAAGCAGGCGCTGTGCGATGCGTGCTCCGCCGCAAACCGCGCCGTATACAGCCGCGCCGAAGCCAAGCCCGAGCTGCACGGCATGGGCACGACTCTTGTTGCGGCGCTGCACTGCTGCGGCGTTCTGTTCACGCTGAATGTGGGCGACAGCCGAATGTATCTTATCCATTCAGGAAAGATAAGTCAGGTCACAAAAGACCACTCCTATGTGCAGTATCTTGTGGATCAGGGCAAGATGACGCCGGAGGAGGCAAAGCGCTCCGTGAACCGAAATATAATCACAAAAGCCGTCGGCACGGAAGCCGAGATTGAACCGGACGTGTTCGTGACCCGCATAAAGAAAAGCGGCAGCGCCTCCGAGTACATCGGCATACTCTGCTCCGACGGGCTGACGAACCATGTGCCTCCCGAGGTGCTGTGCGCAGAGTCCGGTGAAGCGCTTGACGCCGTTAGCGACAGAGCGCTGGGGCATGTGTGCGAAAAGCTTATCGACCTTGCAAACGACGGCGGCGGCGCCGACAATATAACCGCCGTTGTATTTACACTCTGAGCGGACAGGTGCCGCATCGAAAGGAGTACGTACTGTGGAAAGCTATGAAAAATACGTCGGGGCAGTTCTTGACGGAAGATATAAAATAGAAAAGATCATCGGCATAGGCGGTATGGCAGTGGTATACAAAGCCCACGACATGCTTATGGACCGTCCCGTTGCCGTTAAAATGCTGAAGGATGAGATCGCCGGGGACGAGGAAAGCGTCAAGCGCTTTGTGAACGAGTCAAAGGCTGTCGCCATGATGTCGCACAGAAACATCGTCAGCATTTACGACGTAAACGTCCGCGAGGACGTGAAATACATCGTAATGGAATACATCGAAGGCATAACGCTGCGCAACTATATGTCAAAGCGCGGTCAGCTGACGCTCCGCGAGATAATCAGCTACACCGAGCAGATACTGCTTGCCCTTTCCCACGCGCACAGCAAGGGGATAGTGCACCGCGACATTAAGCCGCAGAACATAATGCTTTTAAAAAACGGCATCGTAAAGGTGACGGATTTCGGCATAGCGAAGCTGCCCAACGCCGAAACGGTAACCATGACCGATAAAGCCATCGGCACGGTCTATTACATCAGCCCCGAGCAGGCAAGCGGGCAGCCCATCGACCGCAGAAGCGATATATATTCGCTCGGCGTAATGATGTACGAAATGGCGACAGGCGAGCTGCCGTTCACCGCGGACAGTCCCGTTTCCGTTGCCATGATGCAGATAAACGACACGGCAAAAGCACCGTGTGAGATAAACAAGAATATCCCGAAGGGGCTTGAACAGATAATCGGCATTGCCATGGAGAAAAAGCCGGAATACCGGTACCAGAGCGCCGAGGATATGCTGCGCCAGCTGAGAAGGCTCAAGGAAAACCCCAATATCGTTTTCCGTATCCCCAAGCACAGGGAGGACGACGAGCAGAAAGGCATTCTCTCTCTGCTTGCGGGCGGCGGACCCATGTTCCCCGTCATTGCAGCGGTGGCGCTTGCGTTTATAATCGTGTTTTCCATAGGCACTGTCTATGTTCTGGGACGCGTGGCGGACGCCATGTCCAACGTCTCCGAGACCATAACCGTCAAGGAATTCGTGGGCAATATGTATACAAACGAGCTTGCCGACGCACTTGAAAACTCGGACGAATATAAAGTTAACGTGGAATATGTTTATTCCGACGAATACGAGCCCGGGCTTATAATCGAACAGGACCCCAAAGCGGGATCATCCAGAAAGATCGTCAAGGGCGAGCAGAAATGCGAGCTTTCCCTCACGGTGTGCAGCGGGCAAAAGGAAGTTGCCGTTCCCGATCTTTCGGGGCTTGACCGCCGCAGCGCGGAGCTCAAGCTGCGCAAGCTGAGTCTGAAATGCACCGTTGAATTCAAAAAGAGCAATGAGTATGCAACGGGACAGGTCATGGAGACCGTGCCTGCAAAGGATGAGAAGATAAGCGTCGGCGAGACCGTGACGCTGTATATATGCAGCGGCGCGGAGGACGGCGAGATCAAGGTGCCCGACTTTATCGGCATGACCGAAAAGGAAGCCTTCAGCGCGCTTGTCAAGCTTGACCTCGTGCCCGGAAAGATCACATACGTAAAGGATAAAGCGGAACGCGGCACCGTAATTTCTCAGGGAATTGAAGAGGATACAAAGGTCGCGGCTCATACAAAGATCAATCTGACCGTGAGCGGCGGGCCGGACTTTGACCCGAACAATCCCGACGCGACAAAGCCGGAAACGACCGAGCCGGAGACCACGAAGCCCGAAACCACTAAACCCGAAACGACCGCGACCACTACCGAGCCGGAGCCCACGAAGCCGGAAACGACGGAAACCGACGGCAACGACACAAAGTCGGACAGCGGCACAGACACTACTGCCGCCGACACCTGAGGCGGACAGGCTGTATGACTGAAACTCAAAAACAAACAAAGGGTATTATACTTTGGGGCGTGGGCGGACTTTACGGCGTTCGCCCGTATGCCGGAGATGACTTGTCGGTGCAGGACGGCGATAGTGCAGCGGACAAAGCAAAGGCCGCCGCAGAAAACGGCGCCGGCAAGCACGCAGATTCAGCCTCAGGCGCGGATCCTATCCTCTGCCGTGCCCGCGGCGCTTTTCGCCACGAGGGTATTTCTCCCCTGCCGGGCGATGCCGTGAAAGTCATCTGCGACGACGATAACGACACCCCGGAAGCGCCAAAGCACGGCGTTATAGATGACATATACCCGCGGCGAACTTCTCTTGTGCGTCCCGCTCTTGCAAATCTTACGCATTTGTTTGCGGTGATCCCCGCGGCGCGTCCCGCACCTGTGCTTCTCGGCGCGGACAAGCTCATATGCGCGGCGGACAACGCCGGCATCGAGCCTGTTATCGTTATAACGAAATCAGAGCTTGACCCGGACAGCTCCCGCCGTATCGAAGATATATACAAAAGATCCGGCTTTGCCGTTTTTGCCCTTTGCGGCGACGGCAGCCGTGACGGTGAGCTCACAGGCTACATGGCAGCCGAGGCGGAAAGCGGACTTATGTGCGCCGCCTTTGCCGGAGTTTCCGGCGCGGGTAAATCCACGCTCATGTCACGCATATTCCCCTCACTTTCTCTGAAAACGGGAGAGCTGAGCAAAAAAATACAGCGCGGGCGGCACACAACGCGCCATGCCGAGCTTTACCCCATAGATATAAGCGGCGCCGTTTGCTTTATCGCCGACACGCCGGGTTTTTCCGTTATGGATTTTTCCCTCTCGGGCTGTACGGAGCCCGCTCAGCTTGCTTATGCCTTTCGCGAGTTTGCCCCACTTATGGGCAGCTGCAGATACACGAAATGCACTCACACCTCGGAGGAGGGCTGCGCGGTGCTTGCAGAGGTTGAAAGCGGCACGATACCGAAAAGCCGCCACGAAAGCTACTGCGCCATGTATGAGGAGCTGCGCAGAAATCCGCCGTGGAAAAACCCGCGGCAGAAGTAAATCACGTTTTTCATTCATTTCAATATAAAAGAGGTTTTCAAATTGACTAAGACAGACATTTTTTCGGGTTTTCTGGGCGCAGGCAAAACAACGCTTATAAAAAAGCTCATTGCCGAGGCCTATAAAGGCGAAAAGCTGGTCATTATCGAAAATGAATTCGGCGACATCGGCATTGACGGCGGCTTTCTTAAAGACGCAGGCGTCGAGATAACCGAAATGAACTCCGGATGCATATGCTGCTCTCTCGTCGGCGATTTTGCCGAGGCGCTCAAAAAGGTCGTTGAGCAGTACGCTCCCGAGCGTATTCTCATAGAGCCCTCCGGCGTCGGCAAGCTTTCCGACGTTATAAAGGCGGTTCGCCGCGCGGACGTGCCCGGGCTTGAGCTGAACAGCTTTACCACCGTCGTTGACGCGGGCAAATGCAAAATGTATATGAAAAACTTCGGCGAGTTTTTCAACGATCAGATAGAAAGCGCGGGCACCGTAGTGCTCAGCCACACCAAGGGCATAAGCGAAGCAAAGCTTGCGAAAGCCGTCGAGCTCATTCGCTCCGTTAACGGCGAGTGCGAGATCGTCACGACGGACTGGGACCTTCTTGACGGCAGCCAGATACTTGCCGCAATGGAAAAGAGCGCTACTCTGGCTGATGAGCTTCACGCTCTCGAAGAGGAAAGCTGCCCCGTCTGCGGGCATCATCATGAGCACGATCATGAGCACGAGCATGAACATGAGCATGAGCATGACCACGAGCACGAGCACGAGCACGAGCACGAGCATGAGCATGAGCATGAGCATGAGCACGAGCATGAGCACGGCGAGGGCTGCACCTGCGGTTGCCACGATCATGATCATCACCATCATCACGCGGACGAAGTGTTTACAAGCTGGGGCAAGGAAACCGCCCACGCATACACAAGAGAAGAGCTTGAAAACGCGCTGCGCGCTCTTGAGAACGAGCAGGAATACGGCATGGTGCTGCGCGCAAAGGGCATAGTCGCGGGCGACGGGGATCTGTGGTATCATTTCGACTACACACCCGGAGACGCCGATATACGCACGGGCACCGCGTCCACCACGGGCAGACTTTGCGTTATAGGCAGCAAGATAAAAGAGGACAAGCTCGGAGAGCTTTTCGCCTGAGAAATACGGCAGCTGAGCCGCCCGCTCGGGCGGCTCTCTCAAAACCCGAAAGGATATGACAAATAATGAACGATACCCCTGTATATCTTGTGACCGGATTTCTTGAATCCGGCAAAACCACGTTTATTCAGGACACCCTGCAGGATAAAAAGTTCTGTGAGGGTGACAATATACTCGTCATTGCCTGCGAGGAGGGCGAGGTCGAGCTTGACCCCACGCTTTTCGGCGGCGACAATGTGGCGCTCGAGGTCATTGAGGACAGCGAAGACATGTCGCCGGAAATGTTTATAAAACTGCAGAAAAAGCACAGCGCCACGAAGATACTCGTTGAGTATAACGGTATGTGGCAGCTGGGCGATCTGTATGAGGCCGCGCCCGAAAACTGGGTGATCGGTCAAGAGATACTGTTTTTCGACGCCGCGACGGTCAAGAGCTACAACGCGAATATGCGCAGTCTTGTTGTGGACAAAATTCAGAACGCCGACCTTATCGTGTTCAACAGGATAAAGGATTCCGACGACACCATGGAGTTCCACAAGCTGGTGCGCGCGCTGTCGCGCAGCGCGGCGATCATCTACGAAAAAGCCACGGGCGAGATAGCATACGACGAGATAGAAGATCCGCTGCCCTTTGACAAGGAGGCGCCGGTCATCGTCATAGAGGACAAAGACTACGCCCTGTTCTACCGCGATCTGGCGGAAAATCTTGAGGACTATCGCGGAAAGCGCGTGCGCTTCAAGGCGATGGTGGCATCGGACAAATCTCTCGGCACGGGCACCATGTTTGTGGGACGTCACGTTATGACCTGCTGCGCAGAGGATATAAGATACACTGCCATGGTCTGCAAGTGGGGCAGAAGCGGCGACTGGAAAAGCTACGATTGGGTGACGGTCGAGGGTACTATTGATATACGCCGCCACAAGGCGTATGAGGACGTAGGTCCCGTGCTTATGGCTGAAAAGGTGGAGGCCGCCGAAAAGCCGGATGAGCCTGTCGCAACGTTTTATTGATCCAAGCTGCTCCGCCCGCTTGGACACGGATATATGCGAGGCTCTGCCTCGCGCTCCGACCGTGCGGTGATTGTATATGGGGCTTCGCCCCATGCCCCGACATGAGGGAAAAGGAATATATGCGAGGCTCCGCTCGTGAATCATTATATATGGGGCTTCGCCCCATACCCCAACCGAGGTGGGATAAATCCCACCTCGCGTTCTTATTTTTGGAAAAAGAACCCTAAGAACCCGAAAAAACCGGACTGAATAGGTTTTATACTATCAAGCATAGATAGCGAACAAGGCTGCCGTCGGCGGCCTTGTTTTTTACGTTTGGCAAAGCATTTCAAACTTTGTGGTCAGCTTACCGAACGGGAGTGAGAAAGACGTGAAGGGACTACTTTTCCGTAAGTAGCCCCTTCACACATCCCCGAATCGGCTCAAGAGAAAGGAAAAGACGGGCTCTTTTCCTCTCTCTTGAGAATCTCTCTCCTTTTCTTGATGGTGCCAGTGAGTGTAAGATCAAAACGACTGCTCCAAGCCCGAGAGATTCGGAGAATTGGCTTTAGCGTGGCTTTTAGCTATCCATTACGTGTATCTACGGAATTAAGAAAAGCGTCAGCGCAAG
>CAUGPT010000059.1:0-8971 GCA_959601495.1 uncultured Eubacteriales bacterium | reverse complement strand
CTGCAGTTTCAGAACTTCGGCGGGAAGACGAGCGGTGGTTGCGGGCGCGTGCGGTGCGGTAAGCGCGGCGGGCACGCGGACGAGTGGGGCATCGGGTGGTTATACGGAGCGGTGAAGTTCACTCCAAACGTAAGAACAAGGCTGCCGTACGGCAGCCTTGTTCTTACGTTTACCCTTCCGACTCGCGGGCCGCCGCAGCAAGAGCGGCTTCCACAACGTCGTCCATATCAAGATAGCGGTAAAGCCCCAGCCTGCCGCCGAATATCACGTTCTTCTCGCCTTCGGCGAGAGCGGCATAGCGCTTATGCAGCCCGTTGTTTCGCTCGTCGTTCATGGGATAGTACGGCTCGCAGCCGCGCTCCCACTTTGCCGGGTACTCCCTGGTTATTACCGTTTTCGGCTGTCTGCCGAATTCAAAATGCTTGTGCTCGATTATTCTCGTGTACGGCACCTTGTAGTCCGTGTAGTTGACAACGGCGCAACCCTGGAAATTCTCCGTATCAAGCACCGACGTTTCAAAGCGCAGGCTTCTGTATTCAAGCTCGCCGAGCCGATAGCCGAAATACTCGTCTATCATGCCGGTGTACAGTATCTTTTCCGCCTCGTTTGAAAGATTTTCCCGATCGCCGTGAAAATCCGTATCCGTGCGGACGTCGATCCCCGAAAGAAGCTTTTGCAGCATGGGGGTGTATCCGCCCTCGGGTATGCCCTGATATCTGTCGTTGAAATAGTTGTTGTCATATGTAAATCTGACGGGCAGACGGCGGATTATAAACGCCGGCAGCTCGCTGCAGGGTCTGCCCCACTGCTTTTCGGTGTAGCCCTTTACCAGCTTTTCATATATATCCCTGCCCACAAGACTTATGGCCTGCTGCTCAAGATTTTCGGCGCTTTCGCAGGCGCCGTCACGCTTCTGACGCTCAATTTCCGCCATGGCCTCGCCGGGGGTGCGCACGCCCCAGAGCTTTGAAAACGTGTTCATGTTGAACGGCAGGTTGTAGACCTCGTCGCCGTACACCGCGATCGGGCTGTTCGTGTATCTGTTGAAACGGGCAAAGCGGTTTACGTAATTCCACACCTCGTCACTGTCCGTGTGGAAAATATGCGCGCCGTAGCGGTGGACGTTTATGCCCTCCACCTCTTCGGTATAGACGTTGCCGCCTATATGAGAGCGCTTGTCTATAACAAGGCATTTTTTGCCCGCGTCGGTCATCTGCCTGGCAAATACGGCGCCGTACAGCCCCGCGCCCACTATGAGATAATCGTAGTTTTTCATGAAATTCTCCCGTTTTCGATGTCGGAATGTTCTCTGCCGCCCGCCGCCCTTGAAAAATCGGGCGTATATCGGCAGTCGGAGCTTGAAGCGTCCTGCGAATAGCCCTCAAAGCCCATTTCAAGCGCCGCGTTTCTGACGCTTTCGTACTCAAACGTCGTGACCCTGCGCCGTATCTCCGGCATATCCGGCGGAGCAAAATCCGGCGTGTACTGGCTCATAAGGCTCAGTATAATATTTTTTGTGCCGACGGCGTCGGCGATCTTTTCAAGAACCTTCAGAGAATCGTGCCGCTGCCCGGGCAGCACCAGATGGCGCACTATGACCCCGCTGCGCAGCATACCGCCGCCAGAAAAAACGGGGGTGCCCACGGTCTCGACCATGGCGCGCAGCGCCAGCAGCGCCGCGTCCGTATAATCGGGGCAGGCGCTGTATTTCGCGCCGACGGAGTTCGTGCCGTACTTGAAATCCGTAAGATAAATGTCTGCGTAGCCCTTGAGAGCGCGAATCGCCTCTCCGCGCTCGTATCCGCCGGTATTGAACACGACGGGCACAGTCGGGCGGAACAAATCAAGCGCCTTTGTGATCTGACAGGCAAACTGCGTGGGCGATACAAGATTTATATTGTATGCGCCTGCCGCCTCAAGCTTTTCAAATATTTCGGCAAGCCGCTCGGGGGACACGGTCTCGCCCGCGCCGCCTCGACTGATATCGCGGTTCTGGCAGAAAACGCACCTGAGCGGACAGCCGGAGAAAAACACGGCTCCGCTGCCGCGGCAACCGTCGCTGCCGCTTATGCACGGCTCCTCCCAGCGGTGAAGCATGACTTTTGCGACGCGAACCTCGGCGCCCTCGCCGCAGGCGCCCGCCGCGCGATATCTGTTTGCGCCGCACCTGCGGGGGCACATTTCGCATCGGGATAGATCAAAATTCATATTATATCGGTCGGGGAGGGCTTAGGCGCCCTCCCCCGCTTTTTCTTTTATTTCTGAGCGTTCACAAGATCGTACAGGCTGCTGTTGGTCACGGTATAATAGACCGCGTCGCCGCTGCCGCCTATGATAAATTCATTTTCTCCCATAACGTATACGGGAACGGTCTTGCCGTCGCTGAGGATAAACAGTATCATATCCGTGCTGCCGCTGACGTCGCTGGGACTTGCCTCCTCGCCCACGGTGCTCTCGTTGTAAGCCTTTCTGTAGGCTTCGGCGTCAAGCTCTTCGCCGGTAGATGTCAGGTATACTTTAGTAACGCCGCCCTCGTCGAGAGGAGTGAATTCGATCTTCGCGCCGCATGCCGCCAGCATAAGGCAGACGCAAACGGACGCAAGTATTACAGAAGCGAGTTTTTTCATAAAGCATCTCCGTTATATGCAGAAATATTTGCCGTGGCTTTGCTTACAGCAATTATACCAAACGGCGCGCGCCTTGTCAACACAAAGCGCAGCCGTCTCAGCCGCGAAGCTTATCCTTAAGATACTGCCCCGTATAAGACTTTTTGCACTTTGCGACCTTTTCCGGCGTGCCGCAGCAGACTATCTGCCCGCCGCCGTCTCCGCCCTCGGGCCCGAGATCTATAATATAGTCCGCGGTTTTGATAATATCAAGGTTGTGCTCTATGACAAGCACGGTGTTGCCCTGATCCACAAGGCGCTGCAGCACCTCGATGAGCTTTTCGACGTCTGCGGAATGCAGTCCCGTCGTGGGTTCGTCAAGCACATATATTGTCCTGCCCGTGCTGCGCTTTGAAAGCTCCGTCGCAAGCTTTACCCGCTGCGCTTCTCCGCCGGAAAGCGTTGTGGACGACTGACCTATCTTTACATATCCCAGACCTACGTCGCACAGAGTACGCAGCCTTGAGGAGATGCGGGGGATGTCCGCAAAGAAATCCGCTCCCTCTTCGGCTGTCATTTCAAGCACGTCGGCAATACTGCGCCCTTTGTACTTGACTTCAAGGGTCTCTCTGTTGTACCGTTTGCCGTGGCAGACGTCGCAGGTGACGTACACATCGGGCAGAAAGTGCATTTCTATCTTCTTCACGCCGTCGCCCTCGCAGGCTTCGCAGCGGCCGCCGCGGACGTTGAACGAAAATCTGCCCGATTTGTATCCGCGCAGGTTCGCGGCGGGAGTTTTTGCGAAAAGCTCGCGTATATCGGCGAAAAGTCCCGTATAGGTCGCGGGGTTTGAGCGCGGAGTCCTGCCTATGGGACTCTGGTCGATGTTGATGATCTTGTCGAGCGCCTCGGTACCGAGGATATCCTTGTGTTTGCCCGGATATGTGACGGCGCGGTTGAGCTTTGCCGCAAGAGAACGGTAAATAATTGAGTTTACAAGAGAGGATTTTCCGCTGCCTGAAACGCCCGTCACGCATACAAAGCATCCGAGCGGGATACTTACGTCAATGTTTTTAAGGTTGTTTTCGCAGGCGCCCACAACGGTGAGAAAGCTGCCGTTGCCGCTGCGCCGCGTTTTGGGCACAGCGATCTTTCTCCTGCCGGAGAGAAACGCGCCGGTTATTGACTTTTCGTCCTTTTTGATCTCCTCCGGCGTTCCTGCGAAAACGACTTCTCCGCCGTGCACGCCCGCGCCGGGACCTATATCGACGATATAGTCCGCCGCCTCCATCGTCTCCTCGTCGTGCTCGACGACGATAACGCTGTTGCCCAGGTCTCTCAGACTTTTCAGCGTGGAAATGAGCTTTGTGTTGTCCCGCTGATGCAGACCGATGCTGGGCTCGTCCAGTATATAAAGCACGCCTGCCAGAGAAGAGCCTATCTGCGTCGCAAGGCGTATGCGCTGCGCTTCTCCGCCGGAGAGCGTTCCGCTGCGGCGCGAAAGGGTCAGATAATCAAGTCCCACGGAGACAAGAAAGCCCAGGCGCGAGCGCAGCTCTTTGATGATCTCGCGGGCAATCTGCATTTCCGTTTCGGTAAACTCGAGAGAGTTTACGAATTTGAGAGAGTCGGCAACGGACATGGAGCAGAACTCGTCGATATTCTTGCCGCCCACCGTCACCGCGAGGGACGCGGGGGAAAGTCTGCTGCCGCCGCACTCGGGGCAGGGCAGCTCCTCAAGAAACTGATCGTAGTAGTCCTGTTCCGCACCACCCTGCGCCATGCGTGCGGAGATCATTTTCACAATGCCGTCGTACTTGACCTTCTGGCGGCGCACATAGCCGCCGAAGCCGCGGCTGATGTCATATATCTCGTCGCCTGTGCCGTACAGCAGAGCTTTCATGGCAGAGTCGGAGAAGGAGGAAAGAGGCTGATCCATGGTAAAGCCGTGGTGCCGTCCCACCTCCGCGAACAGCGGACCCATCCATGTATCGGGTCCCAGAGTTTTGAAGCCGTTAACCGCAATTCCCGAATCAAGCAGCGAAAGCGAGCGGTCGGGCATGATGCGGTCGATGGAGATGCGCTGCGTAACTCCAAGGCCCGAGCAAGCCTTGCACGCGCCGAAGGGATTGTTGAACGAAAACATTCTCGGCTCAAGCTCGCCGAGGCTTATGCCGTGCTCGTCGCAGGCATAGTTTGTGGAAAACTGATATTCCTTTTCCTCGCCGCCGTCACGGGGGACGGTGAGCACGATCAGCCTGCCGCCGCCCTCTCTGAGGGCTGTCTCAACGCTGTCGGTCAGGCGCGTGCGCAGATCGGGCTTCATCACAAGCCTGTCCACAACGATCTCTATATTGTGTTTCTGATTTTTTTCAAGCTCGAATATTTCGGAAAGATCATAGATGATGCCGTCGCAGCGGACTCTTGAAAATCCGCTTTTCTTGGCGGCCTCAAAGACCTTTTCGTGTCTGCCCTTCTTGCCGCGGACAACGGGCGCAAGCAGCATAAAACGCTCGCCCTCGGGCAGCTCCGTAATGCGGTCGAGTATCTGATCCGTCGTCTGCTGGCGTATCTCCTTTCCGCATATGGGACAGTGCGGCACGCCGAGGCGCGCGTACAGAAGGCGGAGATAGTCGTATATCTCCGTTACCGTGCCCACGGTGGAGCGGGGGTTTTTGGATGTGGTCTTCTGGTCGATGGATATGGCGGGAGAAAGCCCCTCTATGGAGTCGATATCCGGCTTGTCCATCTGACCGAGAAACATACGGGCATACGACGAAAGGCTTTCCACAAATCGCCTGTGTCCCTCGGCATATATGGTATCAAAGGCAAGCGAGGATTTTCCGCTGCCCGAAAGTCCCGTGAAAACTACAAGCTCGTCACGGGGAATGGTTATATCTATATTTTTCAGATTGTTTACGCGTACTCCGCGCGCCGTCAGGTATTTTGGCATTTTACACTCCGAATAAACAAGGCTCGCCGCAGCCGCGGTCGGCCTTATAAGTTTTGCTTTGGTCTTTCTGCTATGCGCCTCGCGGCGCGAATATCCCGTAATTGCACACAAGCGCGGCGGAGCCTGCCTGCATTTTTATTATGTTTATTATGCGCCTTGCGGCGCGAATATCATCCGCCGGGAGCGGTCAAAAGCGCGGGCGCATTTCTGCTTTCACATCTCACGGGAATGTTTGCCCGCTGCGCCTATATCGGCGCAGCGGGACAGATGACTTTGATTATTTTCCCTCTTTTTCCTCAAGGGCTCTGCCGGTAAGACTGCCGGCAAGGATGATGCGGCGCTCGTCTTCAGTAAGGCTGCCGAGATCGAAACGGTGGCGGAACACTTCGCCCTCCGCCGTGCAGAGGTATCCCTCAACGCTCTCCGCGCCGCCTGCAACGGCCGCACGTATGCCGGGGAGTATCACCCACTGTCCGCAGCGGATCTCGTCGTCCGCCGTGCCTGCGTTTTTACCGATGTTCATCTCGCCGCAGGTGAGAGGGAGCATGCCCCAGTTGATAAGGTTTGAACGGTAGCGCTTTGTGGCGTAGTCTCTGGCGATGTTCGCGCTGCCGCCGAGAACTCTCTGGCAGGAGGCTGCCTGCTCGCGGGCGCTGCCGTCTCCGGGACGCACCGCGCACACCAGGCTGCCGACACCCAGCGAGCCTTCAAGCTTGCCGTATTTTGCTTCGTATGCTTCAACAGCGGCTGTCATTGTTCTCTCTGCCGTGGAAATATCAACGGCTGCGTCGTACTCTTCGCCGCAGAGCTTATGCGCGAGAGCGGCGATAACGTCGGCGCGTCCCACATACGCGGGGTCGCGGCGGGAGAGAGTGAGCCTTGACAGACGGTAAGGATTGGAACGGTACGACGAGGACTCGCCCGAGGGGATAAGCTCGTCGGTGGTGGTAACGTCGTCGTCGATAACGGAGGCAACGCCCAGAACAAGGTTATCGTGCAGCGCCTTCATGCGGGGCCAGTCCTTGATGTTGGGGCCGAAGCTGAGGCTCTGTGACGGATCGGCCTTGTTGTAGCCGAACCATACTCTCTTTTCGTATATGCTCTTGTCGAAAACGTACTCGGGGGTGTTGTATTCAACATCCAGTTCGTCCGCCGCGGTAAGAAGTCCGCCGTTTGCCGCCGTTGCAGCAATGGAGCGCGCGTCCATAAGCGCAACGGACGCAAACTGTCCCTCGCCGGGCTTCGAGCCTTCTCTGTTGGGGAAGTTTCTCGTGGAATGGCGAATGCTGAGACCGCCGTTTGCGGGAACGTCGCCCGCGCCGAAGCAGGGACCGCAGAAGGCGGTGCGCAGTGTCGCGCCCGCACGCATAAGGTCTGCCGCGCGTCCGGTGTCGAGCAGTCTTACAAACGCGGGCTGGCTCGCGGGGTAAACGGAGAGAGCGAAGCGATCCGCGCCGACGGATGCACCGCGAAGAATATCCGCCGCGGCGCAGATGTTGTCGTATGTGCCGCCCGCGCAGCCTGCGATGACTCCCTGATCCACGCGCACTCTGCCCGTGGCTTTGTCGATCTTGTCGCACAGATGCAGAACGCCGTCCTCAAGACCGAGCTGCGCCGCGCCGCGCTTCTCTACCTCGCGCAGTATGTCCGCGGCGTTTGCGTTCAGCTCGCGCACGCTCACGGCGTTCGAGGGGTGGAAAGGCAGCGCTATCATGGGCTCGATCGTCGAAAGATCGATCTCCACCGCGCCGTCGTAGTACGCGCCCTCTGCGGGGCTGAGCTTCTTGTACGCCTCGGGGCGGGAATGGATCCTGAAATATCTCTCCGTTTCGCCGTCGGTCTCCCAAATGGAAGAAAGACAGGTGGTCTCGGTGGTCATAACGTCGATGCCGTTGCGGAATTCGATAGGCAGATTCGCAATGCCGTCGCCCACAAACTCAAGCACCTTGTTCTTGACGAATTTCGACGAAAACGTCGCCTGTATGAGCGCGAGGGCAACGTCCTGCGGACCGACGCCCGGACGGGGCTTGCCTGTGAGATGCACCGCGATGACCTCGGGGTACGCAACGTCATAGGTGCGTCCAAGTATCTGCTTTACAAGCTCGGGACCGCCCTCGCCGACAGCCATTGTACCCAGCGCGCCGTATCTTGTGTGGCTGTCGCTGCCAAGTATCATTTTACCGCAGCCGCTCATCATTTCGCGCATGAACGCGTGGATGACCGCCATGTGCGCGGGCACATATATCGCGCCGTATTTCTTTGCGGCGGAAAGACCGAACATGTGGTCGTCCTCGTTGATGGTGCCGCCCACGGCGCAAAGGCTGTTGTGGCAGTTGGTGAGAACGTAGGGAACGGGAAGCTTTTCGAGTCCGCCCGCTCTTGCCGTCATAAGTATGCCGACGTAGGTTATATCGTGGGACGCAAGCGCGTCGAATTTAATGCGGAGATCCTTTTCGCTTGAGGAAACATTGTGCGAGGAGAGCACGGAATATGCAATGGTGCCCTTTCTGCCCGTTTCGGGGTCGCCCTCGGACTCAAATCTGCCGTTTCTGTAAAATACGCCTTTTTTTATAAGTTCAACCATATGTTTCCTCCGGAAAATCGAAAATATTTGACTATTTATTATACTATATTTTTTTCAAAAAATCAACCGATTACGGCACTATTGGGACGTGTAACACAAAATTTACACATCGCGCCGGAGCGGGGTGCGGCGCATACGCACGCTTGCCGGAATTTGAGCTTTGCCGCTTCGCCCGAAATGGGCAGACCGCTCTCGCCTCATTAACTATCATCTGCCCGACTTGCAGACTTTCATTCCGTGCCCCGCGCTCACCGCCCGCACGCCGCGCATCGCCCACGCCGCACACACATCGCCCTTGCCGCACACCGCACGCACGCATCGCCGCTCACCGCACGCACGCATCGCCGCCCGCACCTGCACCCATCGTCCGCGCCGCCGTCTCCCCACCGAGGCTTTGAAACTGCTTGCTTTCAGTTTTTTGCAAAGCATTTCAAACTTTTTCGTCAGCTTGCCAAACTTAAGTAAAAGATGTGAGGGGGCTACTGTCCCGGCAGTAGCCGCCCTCACACTCCCCCGACCGGCTCAAGAGAAAGGAAAAGACGGGCTCTTTTCCTCTCTCTTGAGAATCTCTCTCCTTTTCTTGATTGTGCTCGTGAGTGCAGGGTCAAAACGACTGCTCCAAGCCCGAGAAATTCGACGAATTGGCTTCAGCGCAGTTTATAGCTATCCATTACGTGTATCTACAGAAACAAGAAAAGCGTCAGCGCAAGCTACTGAAAGCAAGGCTGAAAGAACAGCCTTGCTTTGTGAAGTTCAGTCTAAAAACTCTCTGATTCAAAGATACAGTTAATTTTCCGTGCTGATAAGAGTTTAATAACTCTTGTTTTG
>CAUGPT010000058.1:0-9320 GCA_959601495.1 uncultured Eubacteriales bacterium | reverse complement strand
AAAGAAATTTCGGGCACCGCAAGGCGGCAGCGAGCCGATACATCGGATGCCGCAATACGAGATTTATGTAAATGACAGTCTGACAAACGTCCGCCGCCTGCGGCGGAAGAAGGCTGGGCGCGAAACGTGCAGCGGTCGGAATTTCGCGAAGCGGCAGCGAGCAAAGAAATTTCGGGCACCGCAAGGCGGCAGCGAGCCGATACATCGGATGCCGCAAGACGAAATTGATGTAAATAACGTTCCGACAAACGTCCGCCGCCGGTAGCGGAAGAAGGCAGGGCGCGAAACGTGCAGCGGTCGAAATTTTGCGAAGCGGCAGCGAGCAAAAAATTTCGGGCACCGCAAGGCGGACGGTAGTGAATGACCTGCCGATGGCAGCCCGTAGCCGACCCTGACCGAGCCCGCAGGCGAGAGCGCAGTTCTGCTCCGACATCTGTATTCATATTCCGCACGCCGTCTCGGTATCCGCACTTGTCCGCCATCCATTGTTTGCCGATCGTCTCGGCGGCGCTGCTCTCTTTCGCTATAAATCGCAAATCTCACCGATTTTCAAAAAAATCAATTTTGGTATTGATTTTATAAAAATACTGTGGTATAATATCTAAGCTGTCCGAGACAGCACCAAATACGACCTTGGAGAAGTCGCGTAGTTGGTCGAGCGCGCGCGATTGGAAATCGCGTAGGCCTTAACGGGTCTCAAGAGTTCGAATCTCTTCTTCTCCGCCACAAAATCCACCGTAATTTTTATATAATTACGGTGGATTTTTCTTTATTCGTGCCGTTCCGCCTTTGAATACGGCTGCTTTGCTGCAACGCCGCAGCAGACGGTTCAGTTGAGTGCCGTATATATTACCGCGATCAGAATGATGATCATCAAAAACGTGAAGCACCCCCATTTTCCGTCCTCTTTTCCAAGGCGGTATGTCAGCCAAATGAGTCCTAAGAAAGCAAAGAAAAAGTCCATTTATTGATACTCCTCTCCGTAATAGCATTGCATGACATTATGAAAGGTTATATCAAGCCGTAAATTGCCGTTCGTCAGCGGATAGATCTCAAAATTATCGGCTTTACTTACGGCAGCGGCGAACTTTTGCGGCTGCATCACACACAGATCGGGAATATCAACGGAAATATACCCTAAATTAAAATACTGATCAATTTCCACAGCTATGCTCTTATCGGAAAGCGCTTCCTCCGCCGAATGCCGCAGATCGCACGCGCATTGCAGCATTTCACAGTACCGTTTGAAATCAAGAAGCTTTAGCGTCGGCTTCGGCAGTGAGCTTATGAGATCCGCCAGCTCGTCAAGTACGTTTTCGCAGTCAAAGTTTTCCTGTTCGTTCATAATGATCTCCTTTCAATATTAAAGGGCACCGCCGTGTACTTTGCGGCGGTGTCCTTTTGTGGCGGGGTATTGGCGCATGATCTGACGTATTCCGCGGTAAGGGTTTGCGTGATCACGGTTTTTCTGCGGCAGTCTTTACATCGCTTGGGCAGTTTCATGCCGTTATCGGGTTTATAAATAAACTCCTCCAATGAAATTGAGAAAGCCGCGCCGCACTCAACGCATTGTTCCTTTCGAACAACAAACATAACATCACTCCGTTTCTTTTGTCTTGAAATTAAGTTTTGCAGGGCAAAGCCAACCGCAAAGGGGCAAGGGTCTTGGGACGGCTGACCTACACCATATAACCGTAAAGGGGGTACCTTGGTCGGCTGTGGACTTGTGGACGGCTGCCCCGCACTGTATACCGCAAAGGGGTGACCCTGTCGGCTGACTGCCCCGCACTGTATACCGCAAAGGGGGTGTATCGCTTTTGGCTTCGGTGCTCCGACGGTTCAATATATCCGCCCGGGTAAGGGACGGTCGGCTCGCAAATCGGGCGGTTATGCTGAATAATGCTTATACTCTCCGCGGCATTTTCATATTTTTTGCAAAAAACTGTTGACAAACCAATACTTCGTGATACGATGTATTACACAAAAGGAGGTATAGCATGGACGGTCAGTTGAAAAGAGGACTTTTGGATGTCTGCGTTCTGGCGGCTATCAAAAGCGAGGATTCATACGGCTATAAAATAATAAAGGACATGAAGCCGTATATAGAGCTGTCCGAATCGACCCTGTATACTATTCTGAAGCGCCTGGAGGCAGCCGAAATGCTGACGGTGCACACCGCGGAGCACGGCGGCAGGCTTCGGAAATATTATCATATCACTGAGGCGGGGCTTCGGCGTATCGGGGAGTTCAGGGACGAGTGGAAGGAAATTTTATCAATTTATCAATTTGTAACCAAGGAGGAAGACGGCAATGAATAAACAAGAATTTCTCGCCGAGCTGCGCCGGGGACTGTCCGGTTTGCCGCGGGACGATATTGAAGAGCGTCTGAGCTTTTACGGCGAAATGCTTGACGACAGGATGGAAGAAGGACTTACGGAGGAAGAGGCGGTATCGGCGGCGGGTCCGGTAGACGAGATAGTCAGACAGACCGTTGCCTATATTCCTCTCGCAAAGATCGCGAAAGAGAGAATACGGCCCAAAAGACGCCTGAGGGCGTGGGAGACGGTGCTCTTAGTGCTCGGCTCTCCCGTATGGCTTTCGCTCGGCATCGCAGCCGCCGCCGCAGTTTTTGCGGTTTATGCCGCTATGTGGGCCCTGATCATTGCTCTGTGGGCGGTTTTCGGCGCGCTTGCGGTCTGTGCCGTCGGCAGTGTGCCCGGGTGCATAATTTTTGCCGCGGGCGGCAGCGTTGCGTCCGGTCTTGCCCTTCTCGGCGGCGGACTTGTCTGCGCCGGACTTTCCGTATTCATGTTTTTCGGCTGCAAAAAGGCGACTGTGGGCATTATGTCTCTTACAAAGAAATTTGCGATATGGATAAAGAATTGCTTTAAGGGAAAGGAGGCCGCAAAATGAAAAAGGCAGCGAAAATATGGCTCATCGCGGCGGCGTCTCTTGTTTTTGTCGGAGGAGCTCTTTTTGCGGGGGTCATGACAAAGCTCGGATGGAACTTTGAAAAGCTCTCGACTGTAAACTATGTAACAAACACTTACGAAGTCGATATAGAATTCGGCGATATATCTCTCAAGACCGACACGGCGGATATCGTATTTGCTCTGTCGAATGACGGAAAATGCCGTGTGGAATGCTATGAGGAGGAAAACGCAAAGCATACGGTCACCGCCGACGGCGGCGTGCTCAGCGTTACGGCGCAGGAGCGGAGAGCATGGTACGACTATATCGGATTTTACTTCGGCACGCCGAGGATAACAGTCTATCTGCCCGAGTCCGAGTACGGCACGCTGACCGTCAGCGGCAGCGTCGGAAAGGTCGGAATTCCGAAGGGATTTGCGTTTGACGGCGTCGATATTTCACTCAGCACGGGCAATGTTGACTTTTGCGCGTCCGCCGCGGGGCAGGTGAAGATCAAAACGACTACGGGAGATATACGCGCGGAAAATATCTTTGCGGGCTCTCTCGATCTGAGCGTCTCAACGGGCACGGTGACGGTATCGGGCGTCAGCTGCGGCGGCGACGCCGCAGTGAGCGTGTCAACGGGAAAAGTGTATCTTACCAATGTTTCGTGCAAAAATGTTATATCGAACGGCAGCACGGGAAACATCTCTCTTGACGGTGTTATTGCCGACGAAAAGCTCTCGGTCGAGAGAAGCACGGGAGAGGTGAGCTTTGACGGCTGCGACGCTGCCGAGATATATGTAAAGACGTCGACCGGCGACGTTACCGGCAGCTTTCTCACGGATAAGGTGTTTATCACCGACACCGGCATGGGCAGCGTGGATGTGCCGAAAACGTCCGACGGCGGCAAATGCGAGATCAGTACCGCAACGGGAAATATCAAATTCAAAATAGGCTGAAAGCATAAAAGGGCACCCCGCGGGCACATCTCCCGCGGGGTGTTCTGCTGTAGAAAAAGGCTGCCGCTCTATATTGCCGTGCCGGAAATGCTTGATCGGTTTTCGCGCTGCTTTGCGTAGAAATGTGCCTGCGGGAAAATGGGTGTCAGGCACATTTTCGGCTTGCGCCGGCAGCAAAGAAATGGTACAATATCTGCGGTGCCGTATGCGCCGCGGCGTGAGAGGAGGAAAACGTCTTCAAGCCGGGCATATGCCGATAGCACCGACAGCCAACGAATACATTTCAGATATAAAGGAATAAAACGATGATCGAGATAAGACAGATAGACAAACAGCACAGCGGCGACATAAACATACAAAACGAGCCTTTTGAGCTTTTCGGAAAAATGATACCGTCCCTTGAAAACGGCAAATGGGGCTATGATATATTGCGTTTTTCTCCCGAGGAGACGGAGGAAATGTGCTTTCCGGACGAAAACTACTGTTTTGATGACATGACGGACAGCGTTTTTCTCGGCGCGTACGACGGGGAGAAATGCGTGGGGCTCGCGGTGCTTCAGCCGGGATTTTTCAAGTATATGTATCTGTACGATCTGAAAGTAGATCGGGCATATCGCGGGCGGCACATAGGGAAAATGCTTATTGATGCGGCAAAGGAGACGGCGGCGCGCCTCGGATACTTCGGACTTTACACTCAGGGGCAGGACAATAACCTTGCCGCCTGCCTGTTTTATATCAAAGTCGGCTTCTGTATCGGCGGGTTCGACTCAAACGTCTACCGCCACACAAGCCAGGAGGAAAAAGCGGATATTATATTCTACACGGAGTGCGGCAAAAGGGAGAGGGACTGACGCCCGACGGCACTGCGGCGCGGCACGGCAAAGAGAGGGCGGCGCAGCTCCCGAAGGCGGCACGGATAGATATTTAAGCCGTCCGCTCCGACGTTGCGGAAAAGTGCGCGGCTCAGCTCCGCCCCCCGCGGCAGCACGGCGCACGTCCCTGCGATGTGTACGGCTTCCGAGCATCCGATACGCGGCAAATGAATAATACAAAAAAATCACCGACAGCCGTCGGTGATTTTTCTACTGTGCTTTTTCGGCAAAGGAGCGACTCAGTCAAGATATCCGAGCCTGTACAAAAGCTCTGCCGTGAGAAGTCCGCCGCCTGCGGCGCCTCTCAGCGTATTATGCGAAAGCCCTACGAACTTCCAGTCAAATATGGCATCCTCGCGCAGTCTGCCCGCGCAAACGCCCATACCGCCGTAGATGTTGCGGTCAATGTGAGCCTGCGGACGGTCGTTTTCTTCAAAATATGTGATAAAATGCTCCGGCGCATGGGGAAGTCCCAGCTCCTGCGGAAGCCCGCTGAAGTTTTTCCAATCATTCAGTATCTGCTCTTTTGTGGGCTTGTTTTCAAAGTTTACAAACACGGTCGCCGTGTGCCCGTCCGTTACGGGCACTCTGATGCACTGGCTTGTAATTACAGTATCATCTGCGGGAACTATCGTCCCGTTTTCGTATCTGCCCCAGACTCTCAGCGGCTCTTTCTCGCTTTTTTCCTCTTCTCCGCCGATATAGGGTATCACGTTGTCAAGCATTTCGGGCCACTCGCGAAAGGTTTTGCCCGCGCCGCTTATAGCCTGATATGTGCTGACGACTACCTGCTTTATGCCGTATTTTCTGAGAGGGGTCAGCATAGGCACATAGCTTTGTATGGAGCAGTTGGGTTTCACTGCGATAAATCCGCGCTTTGTACCGAGGCGGCGTCGCTGATCATCTATGACCTTAAAGTGATCGCTGTTTATCTCCGGCACGACCATGGGCACGTCGGGAGTCCAGCGGTTCGCGCTGTTGTTGGAGATAACGGGAAGCTCGGCTTTTGCGTATGCCTCCTCCATTTTGAGAACGTCCTCTTTCGGCATATTGACGGCGCAGAAAACGAAATCCGCCGCTTCTTTCACCGCGTCGATATCTTCGGCGTCGATGACCTTCATGTCGGCAACGCTTTTCGGGATATCGCAGTCCATTTTCCATCTTCCGCCCACAGCTTCGGCGTACGTCATACCGGCGCTTCTCCCGCTTGCGGCGAGAGCTGTGATCTCAAAATAGGGATGATCCTGCAAAAGCGTTATAAAACGCTGACCGACCATACCCGTTGCACCGATAATTCCGACCTTTTTCTTCTGTGACATAGCAACCTCCGCTGCATTTTATTATAATAAAGCAATTTTACCATATATATAGCGGCGTGTCAACATAAACAGGCCCGTACCGAGCCGTATTTTTTGCGCGCCGTGGCAAAAAAGCGCTGTATCCTGCCGCGTCCCGCCACGTGAGCGGGAAAGGCGGCGTCTTTGCTCTGACAGACATCCCGCATCGCGCCGCTGCATTGCTTTACAAACGTGCACGGCGCCGTTTCGCTTATGTTCTGTTTTTGTGCATGATATATTTATAATACAGAAATCCCAATGGCATGAAAAGCCGCGCGAGCGCGCTTTTCTTTTCACTTTGCCCCGACATGATATAAAACGCGTCTGCCGAAATTACGCTTTTTAGCTTCTTTTTAAAGTTGACCGTTATTTCGCTTCGCATTTTCTGATACATATAAAAGCTTTTTGGGTTTGCGGCATACAGCCTGTATATGTTTTTCGTCAGTCCGTCGCTGCAGTAAGTGCTCGTTCTGAAAACCTTGTTCGTCCAGATAAACGGCTCCGTCATCTGATAGTATGTATATGCTTCCGTAAAGAATTTCTCGCCTTCAATAACGGGATATTTGAATTTCTTCAGATATTCGGTTCGGATCACAAGTCCCGTTTCGGCGGAGAAATCGTATGTGCTCAGCACATCATACATTGATCTCATGTTGAATTTTTCAATGTCGTCCGGCTTTCTTCCGTTGTCGCAGACTGCCAGTCCCACAATGCCGCAGCAGCCGGGATTTGAGCGCAGCAGCCCGTTTATTTCGGAGACGGCGTCCCGCGGCATAAAGTCGTCGGAGTCAAGGGCCACGAACATATAATCGGTCGCGCAGTTGTCAACGGCAAGATTATACGCCGTGTGTTTGCCGCCGTTTTCCTTTGTATGATAAGTAATGCGTATCCTGTTTTCGGCTATCCAGCCCTGCACCGCATCGCGCGTGCCGTCGTCGGAGCCGTCGTCCACGATCATCCAGATAAAATCCTTATCGGTCTGATCGATAAGGCTTGAGTATACGCTGCCGAGCTTTTCTTTTCTGTTGTAGGTAGGAGTAAACACTGTAAGCATTGTATCCATATATTATAGCTCCTCTTTGCCGAGTGTATGCTTTGCAAACGTTATAACATTTTTGCTTTTTATGATCCGAAGCCGGGATCCGATAGATTTCGCGGTGAGGGAATGTTATAGTAGTATACGTAGGCGGTGTCGCCTGCCTGAAAACGGGCATACTGTCGAACTCAAATTTATTATATACTATATCAGACGAAGTTGCAACTTTTTCATCTGCATTTTTCAAGCGGCTGTTCATCACAAAAAGTCGGGGCCCGGCGGCGCTCCCCGCCGTCGGCTGTGCCGCGGCAATGCGGGGCGCCGATGTCGGAGACTTTTAACGCGAAGGCACTTGACGCGTTGCCGTAATCGTGTTACAATTGTTATACAGTATGTATGGATCGGAGGGAGCGATATATGAAAAAAGCACTGTCTGTAATGATCGTTTGCATAATGCTTGTCGGTGCGGTCTTGTCAGTGACTGCCGCGGGCTGCAAACACAGTTACACCGCCGAGGACTTTGCTGCCGACTGCAGAAACAAAGCGCGCACGGTTTACACCTGCTCTCTTTGCGGCGACAGCTATACCGTATATGCGGACGAGTACACCGAGCCGGACGGAATGTATATTCTGGCTACAAGCGAGCGCAGTGCCGGGAAAATAACCGTAAGGTGCTATTATTGCAACAATAAGGGACTTGCCAGTGCGCAGATGATACTGATCTACAACAACTCTGCCCTGAAGATCGAGTCTGTGCAGAACAGCGGCAAAATATGGAGCGATGATGAATATGTCAGCGGGCTCACATGGGATGACAGCAAGGATCATATAACGCTTTACACGGAATCGGCTGACTCTGAGAGCAATACCGCAAACGGCTTGTGCTTTACTGTTGTTTTCAATATAACGGACGACAAAGCCGATGCGAATATACATTTCAAAAAGAATACTAAGTCGTTTGTGGACTGGGACGAAGAGAACAATGCAGTGATAGACCGCGACCCTGTCGTAATAGATATTATAGGTAAAAGCGATCTCGGCGCGCATGCTTACACAAGAGGAAAATGCGCAAACTGCGGCGCAACCGACCCCGACGCGCACACTGTGAGTATCGACGGCAAAGAAAGCCTATATTCCCCCGGGGACACTGTTGCGCTGAGCGGAATGTTCTACACCGAAGGGACACGGGCGTTCAGGTTTATCAGATGGCACGGGGATACGGATGTGCTTGCGGATGCGACCGACGGTACAGGCGAGTTTACCATGCCGAAAAGAGATCTCACCCTTGAGTCGGAGTATATTGTTGTCGGTGATGCGAGCGGAGACGGCGAAGTAAACGCAATCGACTTAAATCTTATGAGAAGACATCTCGTCGGTCTGTACAAGGCAAATACTTCTGTTATCGACATAAATGCGGACGACAATGTAAACGCGATCGATCTAAACCTCATGAGGAGAATGCTCGTCGGTTTGTACAAACCGGAAAAATAACAGCAAACGCACCCTGTAGGGGGATGGTTTTATGGGGTACCGCACCCCGACATGAGGGGTATATATGTGGGGCGCTGCCCCACGCCCCGACCATGGGAAAAGGAATATATGCGAGGCTTCGCCTCGCGCTCCGCTCGGGACTTTTTTGGGAAAAAGTCCCCGGGAACCGAAAAAAACGAACTGAATAGGTTTTGGGCTATCAAGCATAGATAGCAAGCAAGGCTGCCGACGGCAGCCTTGTTTTGTGTTCGGCGCACACAGAGCGGCACCGCAGCCGCCCCGCGCACCCGCCGCGCACCGCCGCATCCGCCGCCCTACTCGCCCGCACCGTTCTACACCCTCGCCGCGCTCACATCGCCCGTGCCCGCATCCATCCGTCTCCACGCTGAAGCTCTGGGACTGCGATTTCCCAGTTTCTTTGCAAAGCATTTCAAACTTTGTCGTCAGCTTAACGAACTTAAGTGAGAAGGACGTGAAGGGACTACTTTTCCGTAAGTAGCCCCTTCACACATCCCCGAATCGGTCCAAGAAAGGAGAGGCAGGGGATTCCCGCCTCTCCTCTCTTAGAAATCTCACCTCACCACCCCGATTGTGTCCGTGAGTTGAAAAGCAGAGCGAGTGCTCCAAGCCCGAGAGATTCGGAAAATTGACTTCAGTTAAACTTTTAGCTATCCATTACGTTTATCTACAGAAATGAGAAAAGCTTTGCTTT
>CAUGPT010000057.1:0-9634 GCA_959601495.1 uncultured Eubacteriales bacterium | reverse complement strand
CTTGCTTTGTGAAGTTCAGTCTAAAAACTCTCTGATTCAAAGATACAGTTAATTTCCCGTGCTGATAAGAGTTAAATAACTCTTGTTTTGAACCATATCAATTCAACAACGAAACAAAACGAAGCAAGCTCGTCCTTCGAGCTTGCTTCTGCTATCTGACGTAGCGGCGTTGCATATTTCCTCAGCCAAAACGTCAATCGTGTCTATAAACCACTCTAAAGTCAATTCGTCGAACCTCTCGGGCTTGGAGCACTCATTTTGACCTTGCACTCGCTCCAACCGCCGAGGTGGTGAGGTGAGATTTCTAAGAGAGGAGAGGCGGGAAACACCTGCCTCTCCTTTCTTAGACCGATTCGGGGATGTGTGAAGGGGCTACTTACGGAAAAGTAGTCCCTTCACGTCTTTCTTACTTACGTTCGGTAAGCTGACGATATGGTTTGAATTGCTTTGCCAATTTCGAGAAGCCGAAATCCGCCGCCCGTCCGCGGCTGCTTACGGGAAAGCAGTCCCTTCACGTCTTTTTTACTTAAGCTCGGAAAACTGACGGTAGAGTTTGAAATGCTTTGCAAAAAACTGAAAGCCTGCAGTTTCAAGACTTCGGCGGGGAGACGAGCGGTTTCGGACAGTGCGGCGAGCGCGGACGGTGCGGCGTGGGCGATGCGCGGCGTGCGCGCGGTGCGGGTGAACGGCGGGAGAGCGGGGCATCGGGTCGGTCATGCGGTGTAGCACCGTGCGCGCGGTGAGGGCGCAGGTGCGGGAGAAACGGCGGGACAAGGGACGGTGGGTGCAGGTGCGAAGGCGCGAGAGGAACGGCGCGGGAGAAACGGCGGGACAAGGGACGGTGGGTGCAGGTGCGAAGGCGCGAGAGGAACGGCGCGGGAGAAACGGCGGACGAGGGACGGTGTGCGCGAGTGGGCGCGGCGGGCGTGGGACAGCGCGGGTAATGCGTGTGCGGCGTATGCGGGCGAGTGGGGCGCGAGCCTTGCGGCGGGTGAGCTGTGGGCGATGTGTGAGCGGCGGGCGCGAGCCTTGCGGCGGGCACGCCGGAGTTAGCGCCGATGCGCCGCGTCGATACACTGCCGCCGTGTCTTGACTTTATCGGCATGCGGTGATACAATGATTTCAGAAAGGCACTTTGAGGAGGAACTTATGAAAAATCTAAAAAGAATATTTCTTATAGTTGCCGACAGCATGGGCGTCGGCGCGGCTCCCGACGCAAAGGATTTCTTTAACGGCGACGGTACCGATGTCGGTGCCGACACCTACGGCGCCCTGTGCCGCAGCAAGGGCTTTTCCGCACCCTTCTTAACGTCCCTCGGCATCGGAAACATACCCGGCGTCGCCCCCGACTACCCGAGCTGCGCCGCTCCCGTCGGCGCATACGGTAAAATGCACGAAAGATCCGCGGGCAAAGACACTGTTACGGGGCACTGGGAGATCGCGGGGGTAAGCTCCGATCGCGCAATGCCCACGTTTCCCGACGGATTTCCCGATGAGCTTCTCGACACGCTGACCCGCCGCTGGGACAGAGGCTGGCTGTGCAACAAGCCATATTCCGGTACGGAAGTGATAAAAGACTACGGCGATGAGCACCTGAAAACAGGAAAGCTCATCGTTTACACCTCGGCGGACAGCGTTTTTCAGATAGCTGCGCATGAGGATATCGTCCCTCCCAAGGAGCTTTACCGCTATTGCGAGATCGCGCGCGAGGAGCTTTGCGGTCCTCTCGCAGTGGGCAGAGTCATCGCCCGTCCGTTCAGCGGAGAGTATCCCTTCACCCGCACGCCCCGCCGCCGCGACTACGCGCTCAGCGCGCCGAAGGACACCGTCTGCGATACGCTGGCAAAAGCGGGATTTGACGTTATCGGCGTGGGCAAGATCGGCGATATATTCGCGCACCGCGGTATCACCGAGGAGATCCACACCGTAAGCAACGCTGACGGGATGGAGAAGACCGCGGAGATCGCCGCACGCAGCTTCAACGGCCTTTGCTTTGTAAATCTTGTGGATTTCGATATGAAATACGGTCATCGCCGCGACATCGCGGGATATGCCGCCGCGGTCGAAGAAATGGACGCGTTTCTTTCCGGCTTCTGTGAAAAACTCGGCGAGGACGACTGCATGATACTCACCGCCGATCACGGCTGCGACCCCGCTCACATAGGAACGGACCACACAAGAGAATATGTGCCCGTTCTCATTTTCGGCAAGCGCATCGCTCCCGTCTGCATCGGGGTGCGCACAACGTTTGCCGACCTCGGCAGAACGTGCGAGGAGCTTTTGGGCATTGACGCCTCAGGCGAGGGCGAAAGCTTTGCGAGCCTTATTCTTAAAAACGGAGATAATAAATAATGAACGTTCTTGACAGATTTCTGAAATACGTATCCTTTCCCACGGCATCGTGCGAGGACAGCGAAACCGTGCCCTCGACGGAGCGACAGACGGTACTTGCACGCTTTATTGCGGACGAGCTTTCCGCAATGGGGCTTTCCGACGCGGGCGTTGACGGCTGCGGCTATGTATACGCCGTTCTGCCCGCAACGCCGGGCATGGAGAACGCCGAGCCCATCGGCTTTGTCTCTCATATGGACACCTCTCCCGACGCGCCCGGAGAAAATATAAAAGCCAAAAAAATTCTCTATCGCGGTGGCGATATTGATCTGGGCGAGCGCGTCATGCGCTTTTCCGATTTTCCCGTACTTTCAAAATACGAGGGCAGAGAGCTTATCGTCACCGACGGCTCGACCCTGCTCGGTGCGGACGATAAGGCGGGAATCGCCGAAATCGTCGGAATGTGCGAGTACTTTGTCACCCATCCCGAGGCTGCGCACCGCACGGTTTATATCTGCTTTACTCCCGACGAGGAGATAGGCAGGGGCGCGGATCATTTCGACTATAACCGCTTCGGCGCAAAGGTCGCCTACACCGTTGACGGCGGGGAGCTGGGCGAGATAGAATACGAAAACTTCAATGCTGCCGCAGCCGTTGTCAAGGTGCACGGTATCAATATCCATCCCGGCAGCGCGAAGAATAAAATGAAAAACGCGGCTCTTCTAGCGGCAGAATTCATAAACCGCCTGCCGGCAGCGGAGACCCCCGCACACACCGAGGGCTACGAGGGCTTTTATCATGTGAGCGACATATGCGCAAACGAAACAGAGGCAGTGATTTCCATGATAATACGAGATCACGACAGAGAAAAGTTTGAAAAGCGCAAGGCTTTTGTGAAAAACCTGTGCGAATACCTGAACGGCGTGTACGGCGACGGCACATTTGAGGCGTTTGTGAGCGACAGCTACTATAATATGAAAGAAAAGATCGCACCTCATATGGAGCTTATCGAGCGTGCGAAAGAAGCTATGAAACAGGCGGGAGCCGAGCCGCTGATAGTGCCCATACGCGGCGGTACGGACGGCGCACGCCTTTCGTGGGAGGGCAACGTTCCCTGCCCCAATCTTTCCACGGGCGGCGTGAATTTCCACAGCGTTTACGAGTTTATACCTGCCGACGCCCTTGATACAATGCGCGACGTGCTTGTGAATCTGGCGCAGTGAGCCGCAGATCTTCGCATTATATGCATATAGCCGGCAAAATAAGAGAAAAGGCGACAGACCCCGAAAGGGTGTTGTCGCCTTTGTAAGTATAATCGTTACAATCAGACAGCGTTATTCTGCAACAGCAGCATCTGCAAGCCGGCAATACTTACAGCCGTTTTCCTCATAAACCTCAAAAGTACCGGAAACCGTAATCTCACTGCCGATTTCGGGGTAATCGTCAGGATAGGTATTCTCGCCTCTCAGAACAAACTCCAATCCCTGTGAGCAGCAGGCTGTCGCGTCCGCAATGACACAGGCAAAGTATAAGGCTTTTGTATCGGGGTCTTCGTAATATGCAAATTGCCCCTTCATTTTAACTGTTTTTCCAATGTAGTCATCAGGGGTATACATCATGTTGTAAACCTCGGAATAGACCATCGTGCTGCTGAGCTTTGTCAGGTCAACATCAATACCGTCCGTGTTTTGCGCGGGCCCGGAGGTTGTTGGTGCAGACTCCGAAGCCTTTTCCGTCGCTTGATTTTGTGAAACGGATGAATTTGATGTTTGGTTATCGGTTGTCGCTTTATCTTTTTTACTTCCGCAGGCGGCAAAAGATACAAGGGCAAGGACAACAATGAGTATGCAAAACAGTTTTTTCATTTTCCGACACCTCCAATAATTGTGCCGATGATCCACGTCAAGCCGAATGCACCGATCTGAACGGCGACAATGGTCGAGCCTACCGGCGTACCGGCGAGAATGGACACCAAAATGCCGATCAGCGCACAGAAAACCGAAAGGACTGCCGCACAAACGGTCACGCCGCGGAAGCTCTTGAATATTCGCATAGCGGACAGCGCCGGAAAGATCACCAGTGCGGAGATCAGCAGCGAACCCACAAGGTTCATGGCCAGCACAATGATAACTGCAACGATGACGGCAATCAAAAGATTGTAAAGTCCGGCCTTCGTTCCGGTTGCCCTTGCAAAGTCCTCGTCAAAGGTAACGGCGAATATTTTGTTGTAGAATAAAACAAATATTGCCACGACGAGCACCGACATTCCCACGCAAAGCCACACCTCTGCGGGGGACAGTGTTAAGATGGAGGTCGAGCCGAACAGCGTACTGCACACATCGCCTGAAAGATTGGAGGACGATGAGAAAATATTCATTAACAAATAGCCTACAGCCAATGAACCGACGGAAATCATTGCAATAGCGGCATCGCCTTTGATTTTTGTATTCTGCCCTGTACGCAGAAGCAATACCGCACTGATAATTGTAATGACCATCACAAGCGGCATTCCGTTTGTAATCTGCAAAACAGCAGCAATCGCCATTGCCCCGAACGCCACATGGGAAAGTCCGTCGCCGATGAACGAAAACCGCTTCAGCACCAGCGTTATGCCCAATAAAGAGGAACAAAGTGCAATCAGCACACCGACAATGAGTGCATATCGGACAAAGGGATATGCCAGGTAGAGGGACAGCTTTTCCGGGATAGCGGTCATTGGTCATCACCGCCTTTCTCTGCGGCAAACAGCCGTCCTTGCGGGCTTTCGAGATAGTCCGCCTTTGTCCCGAAGAAAACGGTGTCGCCGATATGCAGAATGTGGCTGGCGTATTTGACTGCGGCGGCAATATCGTGAGAAATCATAATAACGGTGATACCGTCCTCGCGGTTGAGCTTTTCGATGAGCGCATACATTTCCGCCGTCACCTTGGGGTCAAGCCCGGAAACAGGCTCGTCCAAAAGCAGCATTTTTTGTGTGGCACACAGCGCGCGGGCAAGGAGAACCCGCTGCTGCTGTCCGCCGGACAGCTCCCGATAACAGCGCCTTGCAAGCTGTGTGATTTGCATTTTGTCCATTGCATCAAGTGCAAGCTGTTTTTCTTCTTTGTTATAAAAGGGACGGCTGCCGCAGCGTCCCTGACACCCGGAGAGAACGATCTCTCTCACGGATGCCGGGAAGTCCTTTTGTACCTGTGTTTGCTGCGGCAGAAAACCGATCTCGTTTTTTCTCAGCCCGTCACCCGTCAAAATTCTGCCGCTGATAGGCGTCTGCAGGCCGAGAATTGTTTTCATAAGTGTGCTCTTGCCGGAGCCGTTTTCCCCTACGATGCAGAGGTAGTCGCCTGCAAAGACCTCAAAACCCAGGTCTTGCAGAACGGACTTTCCATCATAGCCGACGCAGAGATTTTGACAAGTGAGCTGAGCCATTATCCTACCTCCTTATCCCAATGCTTCTTTCAGCACGGAGAGATTTTTCTCCATCACGGAGAGGTAAGTCGTGACGTTTGCCACATCTTTAGAAGTAGTGGACTGCATGGAATCCATAGTCAGCACCTTTTGGTTCTTTTCGGCAGTATTCTGCACGATGGTCTCGGCAATTTTATGCTGTGTGCCCTCAATGGTCAGAACACAGGGCAGCTTCAGCTCGTCCACCTTCTTGGCAAGGAAGGAAATCGTCTCAAAGCTGGCTTCGGTTTCGGCGGAGCAGCCCGCAAAGGCGGCATAGTAGCTCAGACCGTAATCGTCCGCCATATAACGGAACGGAAAACGGTCGCCGAACAGAACGGTTTTATAGGTCGAAGCGTCCACGGCAGCCTTATAGTCTGCGTCAAGAGCGGACAGCTTTTTCAAATACGCATCGGAATTGGCGGCATAGGTGTCCTTGTTGTCTGGGTCAAGCTCCTGCAAAGACTTGGAAATAGCATTGACAAGCACCTCGGCGTTCTTCAAAGACAGCCAAACATGCTCGTCCTTTTCTTCCTCGTGCTCATGACCCATCAGTTCATCAAGGATTTCATCCACGGTAAGCGCATCCTTCACAAAGAACGGATTGGTCTTAGAATCCATCAATGCGTCAAAGCTGTCGTTGCCGAAGTAGATATGGAAATGCTCGGCTTCGCCCGGCTCATGGCCGTGGTCGTTGAACTGCACATATTTAGGGGCATCCGTATTGGTCGTTTCAAACTGATAGCGGACGCTGCTGATCTTACCCTCGTCATTCAGCTTCAGCTGATATCCGGCATAGGTGTATTCGGCAGAAACGGATTTTCCGTCTGTATAAGTGAAAGTGATTTTGTTCCCGTTAATTGTAATTTCGTTGGCGTCACACTGCCACGAAGCCTTATACTTTTCCAAATAGGTGTCTTTTGTGGTTGAGCTGTCCTCATCCTCTTCCGCCTTATGTTCGCAGTATTCGTCCAAATCACCGTTCAACAGATAAGGGTACAGGGACTTCCACTCACCGGCGAAGTCCGAGAGGGTACGGTCCTTGATGTCATCCTTTGTGATTTCTTCATCGTGACCGTGGTCATGGTCGTGTTCTTCCTCCTGCATACCCTCAACGGTTTCTTCCGTTTTCACGGAATCTCCCAACACTTCCAGCAGGTTGATGACCTTCATATTTTTGTTTCCAGCATTATTCAGAGCATTGTCCACCCAGCCGTCGGACTCGCCGCCCACATAGATGAACAGGTCGCAGTCGGAGATCCTGACAAGATCATCAGCGGTGGGCTGATAGCTGTGCAGGTCAACGCCGTTGTCAAGCAGCATTGTGATTTCTGCGTTGTCAGCTTTGTCACCGAGGATTTCCTTAACCCAGTCATATTCGGGGAAGATCGTGGTGACAATGCTCAGTTTGTCAGTTTTGTTGGTATCGTTCTGCTTTCCGCAGCCGGCAAGAAAGCCGACGAGCATTAAAAGCGCAAGCAGCAGCGCGGTTGTTTTTTTCATACGGTTTGTTACCTCCGGATTATGATAAGAACTTAAAAATGGGCGCAAAAATACAAGGGTAACGGCAGCGCCGCAAAAGCCTATCCGCAATAATAGATAGACTTCGCCCTTGTAAAAAGCTCTTATTCTTTAATCTGTCAGTTTAACCTTAAGGGAAACCAAAGTATAGCTTGGAGTAAAATCTGCACAGGCGGAAATGCGCCTGCACAAAGTATATGTAAACACTGCGGCAAAAGCCACGGCGCATACAGCAAGCGAAAGGTTTTTCAGAGCGTTCTGGCAAACATTGATCTGATAGCAGATAGGGCAGTTCTCGCCCACGCAGTCGTGGTTTGCTTCTGCCGCAATATAGAGAGCGGAATAAAGCATGACGAATAAGACCGCAGCAGCGACCACCAAGGATATAATGCGTTTTCTCTTTGTCATCATGCTCACCTCCTGCTATTTTCTGCAGCCCTCACAAATGCCGTAGAGGATTGTTTCGGTCTTTTCAATCTGAAAACCCGTGTTTCTCAAAGTGTTTTGAATCAGTTGTGTTGTGTCTGCTTCATCCAAGTGGATACTTTTTCCGCAGACCCGGCAGGAAAGATGCAGACTGTCTTTGCATTTCGCTGCGGCGATATACTGATAAAAGACCTCCCGCGTTCCTTCACGAACGCTGCGTTTGAGAAGCCCTTCCTCCTCCAAAGCGGATAGATTGCGATAAACGGCACTGATGCTGATGTTATCTGCCGTCAGCGCGTCGGCTATCTGCCGTGCGGTCATCTGTTCGTCTGTATGCTCTGAAAGATATGTAAGAAGCCGCTTGCGCTGCCGTGTCAGATACTTTGCCATCGGCTGCACCTCCGATTTGCAACTTGTTCGCAAATCATTATACACCGACTTTGCATATTTGTCAATATGCGAATTTGTCGCAAATCAAAAAAGCTGTGAAATACGCAAGCGTAAAACGCATAAAAGGCTGCAAAAACAGCAATAGCCGGAAGGTTTTATTTCCTTCCGGCTGCATCCTGCGCATATCTCACAGTTAAAGATATCGTGAGAATATTCTTCGGATTTTTTGCGCTGCCGTTAAAACGGCAGCTTCTCATAATGATTTTCGCCTTTTGTTAGATAAGCCGAGTCCACTCAACGGCAGCCTTTACCCATGAGCCTACATGGGGGTCGATGTTCTCGGGCGTGTTGCAGTAGACCTCTTTTGTGGCAACGGACATACCGTGGGGACCCTTGGGATATATGTGCAGCTCTGTGGGAATGCGCTTTGCGATAAGCGCCTCGGCAAGCACGAGAGAGTTTTCAACACAAACGCAGTTGTCCTCCTCCGTCTGCCAGATAAAGTGGGGCACTGTGTCCTCGGTCACCTGCTTCTCAAGAGAGTACGCCGCGCACTCCTCGTCGGTGTAATCCTTTTTGCCGAGAATAAGCTCCGTGCACAGATCGTGGCGAAGCCCGGGCATGAGGGACGCCGCGGGGTATGAAAGTATAACGCCGCGGGGACGGTTGTCGCCCTTTTTCATTCCGGGGAAAGCCGCAAAGTCGCGGTTCCAGAAAGTTCCGATAGAGCCGCAGAGATGACCGCCTGCGGAGAAACCGCAAACGAAAATTCGGTCGGGGTCAATGTTGTATTCTTCTGCATGGGCGCGGATGTGCGCGATCGCCATGGAAACATCAACGAGCGGACGGGGAAAAGCAGCCTTTTCGTTCAGTGAATAGTAAAGGGTGAAAACGTTGAAGCCTGCGGCAAGAAACGCCTTTGCGCAGGGCTCGCTCTCACGTTCGGCGAGAAACGCGTACGCGCCGCCGGGCAGAACAAGCATGGCATCACGGGGGGCGCAGTTCATATCGCCCTCGGTGCGGCTTATGTAGGTCTCGAGATGAACGGACATATCTCCCTCGGCCTCGCGGAGATAAACGGTTTTGCAAAGCATGACGGTAAAGATCCTTTCGTGCATATTGTTTTTTACATTGTAGCATTAAAAACGCCGGCAGTAAATAGAAGTCGGAAATAAAACCGACGCATCATGCATAATTTTTACCAAATTGCAAAAAACTATTGACAACGGGCGAGCAAACTGATATACTATTTTCTGCTAAAAGCAAATACAGCCGAATTGTGTAACGGTAGCACAGCAGACTCTGACTCTGTATGTTGGGGTTCGAATCCCTATTCGGCTGCCAAAAGAGAGAAGCACTTCATAGAAGTGCTTTTCTCTTTTGATATGAAGGGGATTCGAACGGGGTTTTGCGCCTTGCCGCCGCCGGTGGCGGAAGAAGGCAAGGCGTGAAACGTGCAGCGGTCGAAATTTCGCGAAGCGGCAGCGAGCAAAGAAATTTCGGGCACCGCAAGGCGGCAGCG
>CAUGPT010000056.1:0-9850 GCA_959601495.1 uncultured Eubacteriales bacterium | reverse complement strand
TTCCAATTTCGGAAAGCCGAAAGCAGGCGCCCGTCCGTGGCTGCTTACGGAAAAGCAGTCCCTTCACGTTTTTTTCACTTACGTTCGGCAAGCTGACCACAAAGTTTGAAACGCTTTTCCAATTTCGGAAAGCCGAAAGCCGGCGCCCGTTCGCGGCTACTGCCGGGACAGTAGCCCCTCACATCTTTTACATAAGTTCGGCAAGCTGACGATAGAGTTTGAAATGCTTTGCAAAAAACTGAAAGCCTGCAGTTTCAAAGCTTCGGCGCGAAGACGGGCGGGGCGCTTGCGGTGCCGTGCTGTCTGCGCCGAGCAAAAAAGCAAGGCTGCCGACGGCAGCCTTGCTCGCTATCTCTGCTTGATAGATTTTACCTTACCCAGTCCGGTTTTTTCGGGTTCTTAGGGAGCTTTTTCCCAAAAAAGCTCCCTAAGTGGGGCATGGGGCGAAGCCCCATAAAAATCGTCCCCCATGTCGGGGTGCGGGGAGCGGTGCCCCGCAAAATCGTTCTCCCTGCGGGGCGCGAAGCCTCGCGAAAACCGTTACCCGCGCCGTAGTTATCAGAGCAGGTTTTCGTCGTACACGGCGCGCGCGCCGCCGATGAACTTCGGGCGTACCCGCGCCGCCGTCACTATCGCCTCTCCTATGCGGTCGTTTGCAAGGCGCAGAGGCACTGCCACTTTCTTAAGGTGCATACCTATAAGCGTTCTGCCGATGTCAAGTCCCGCGTCAGCGCGGATCTCTTCGAGCACGACGGGGTCCTTCGCGTTTTTGTATGCGGCGGTCGCAAATGATCCGCCCGCCTTCGGCTGCGGCACGACGTTGACCGCGTCCGCGCCGCCCGCTGCCGCGCGCTCTATCACTATCGCCCTGTTCAGATGCTCGCAGCACTGTGCTGCGATGTATACGCCCATGGGGTCAAATACCTCGCGCAGCCCCGCATACAGCGCCTCGGCGACCTCCGGTACGCTTGCCGTTCCTATTTTCTGCCCGCATACCTCACTGGTCGAACAGCCTACGACAACTATCTGCCCCGCGTGCAGTTTCGCCGCTTCGCACAGCTCCTTTGCCGTTTTTGCGGCCTCGTTTCTTATTTCTTCGTACATGATCATCACGTTCCTTTTATTATAATTTTACCGGTATGACATCCCCGAGAGGCAGCGAGTATATATATACCTCGTCGAAGGGATGCCCCAGCATACCTTTGCATATTTCGCTGTACAGCCCCAGCTGGCGGCTGTGCCGCGCCGTAAGCTTTGCCGCGGCAAGCGACGGGTCGTCGAGTTCGCTTTTCGACAGTCTGTCCGTTTTGTAGTCCACAAGCACACTGCGCCCGTCCGCGTCGGTAAACATACAGTCCACAACGCCCTGCACGGTCACGGTCACATTGCCGTCGCGCAGCTTTTTTCTGAGCTGCGGGTCGGTGGTAAATCGCTCCGCGGGAAGCACGGTGTTGAAGCGCTTCTCGCGCAGTACCTCTCTCGCCCCCAAAAGGCGGCGCATAAGTCCGCTTTTCCTGAACAGCTCGATCTCGTCAAGCCGCACAAGAGAAGCGTTCTCGGTTGATATGAACTTCTTCTCCGAAAGGCGCTCAAGCTCTGCCGCCGCTCCGTTTTCGAAGAGATTTTTCCAGTCGCAGAACTGCATGAATATGTGCGTTGCGATTCCCGCCTCGGACGCAGTGTGCCGCTCCGATGACAGAAATCTCGGTTTCGGTGCTTCTGCGGGCATTTTTTTCGCAAAAATGCGCGTGGGTTCAACGCTTGCGCCGTCTGAAGCGTTCAGCGTATCCGGTGCAAGCACCGACACCGTAAGTTTTGACGGTATACGGCTGAGATAGTCATTTTCATATACGAAATTCCCGCTGTCGGCAAAGTACGCCGACATATCCGCACCCTTCTCACCGCGCTCGCCCGCAAAGACAGGCGTCACCTTGCCGATGTCTGCCGCCTTTACCGTTTCGATATTGACGCATTTATCGGGAGACCTTACGGCGGCGTCGATCATCCACTGCGCGAGACTTTTTGCGGTGAATATTTCGTATTCGCTGACGGGATGCGCAGCGCGGCGGGCCGCCGCGGAAAGAGTTTTTTCGGCGTCGTCCGTTTTGCACATTACGATAAGTCTCTCGCGCGCACGTGTGAGCGCAACGTACAATACCCGCGCCTCCTCCTCGGTCTCGCCGAGCCTTACCGACGCGCAAAGCGTCGCTTTCAGCGGGGAGACGGGCTGCCTCGTTCCCGTTTTGTCATACGGGTCGATGGCGGCGCAGCCGTTTTTCATAACAAGCTTTGCCGACGAGGACTTCGCCGAAAATGCGGAGTCGGTCTCGCACAGAAAACATACGGGGAACTCCAGTCCCTTTGAATGGTGGATCGTTATTATCTTTACGCTGTCCGCGGACTTCGGCGCGCTGCCCGAATCCTTTTCTCCGGTTATTGCCTCAAGATGCCTTACAAGGTCGTGCAGACCTCCGCCGCGCCGCGCGACGGACGCCGCGTGATCTTCCATTATTTTAAGCGATCGGGCAATGTCCGCGGGGCTTCTGTCCGCGTCTCCACCGTAATTTCTTATGTCGGAATCATCCGTAACAAGCCGCAGTATCTCATCGGCATACATTTCGGATGCGGCGTTCTGCCACTTTGAAATCCTGTCGCAAAGCTCCGTGCACTTTAGGCGAAGCGCCGCGTCCTCGCCCTGCGCCGCATATGTGCGTACGGAATACCACAGAGGCGTTTTCTCGCCTGCGTGTATGCTGACAAGCTCTTCAAGAGTAAAGCCGAAAACGGGACTTTTCATAGCTCCCGCAAGATATATGTCGCGTACGGGATTGTCCGCCGCGCGAAGCAGGCAGATCATCAGAAGCACTTCGCCGTACGCGAAAAAGTTTTCGCTGATCTCGTTGTCGGCGGGTATTCCTCTCGCCGCAAGGGATGCGGCGTAGTCCTCGGCATGAGTGCCGCCGCGCAGAAGGATCGCAATATCCCCCGGGTGCACGGGGGAGCCGTCCTCAAGTGTGCCGCTTTTAAGAAGCTTTGCTATGGCATCCGCCGCATACTCCGCCTCGGGGTTTGTCTTGTCCGCCGATTTTTTCGCTTTTTTCGCGCCGTCATCCGCCGTCTCGAAGTCCTTTTCCACAAGGCACAGCGTCACGGGGCGGTATTCTGCGCCGCCGGGACTTATTTTTGAGCAGATAAGCTCGTCTTCTTTTTCAAAGGGAGTGGCTCCCGTGGCGAAAATATAGCGTGACACAAGGTTTGAAAAATCTATAACGGCGGCGCTGCTTCTGAAGTTTTCGCTCATGAACACGGCGCGCCCGCCGCCCTCGCCGTTTGACCAGCGGCGGCGGTAATCGGTAAATATCTCGGGTCTCGCGCCGCGAAAGCCGTATATGGACTGCTTTACGTCACCGACCATGAACCGCGTACCCGCCGATGCAATGGCGGAGAATATCCTGTCCTGAAGCTCGTTTGTGTCCTGATATTCGTCTATGAACACATAGTCGTATTTTTCTCCGACGGCTTTTGCCTCCGGCGTGGGGGTGCCGTCGGGAGAGACGAAAAGCTTTAGCGCAAACTGTTCCATATCGTTGAAATCTATGGCGCCGCGCTTTCTTTTCGCCGACGAGTACAGGCTGTCAAAGCAGTCAACGGTATCGGCAAGCGTTTCCAAAAGCTCCGCGCTCGCGAGAGAAATATCTTTTATCTCCTCGGGGGGCGCCGATATGAGCTTTTTCAGGCTGTCAAGCTCGTCTTTGAGATCGGCTTTCGTATCCTTCAGCTCTGCGTGAACATCCGCCGCGGCCCCGCTTACCTTTTTTGAGCTTACGGACGGAAAGTTTACGGACGAAAGAAGCCCGTATGCCGCGGCATATCCGCTCTCCGCCGCGATGCCGAGCCGCCGCGACGCTTCAAGGCACGCGCCGTTTGCGGCAGCGTCCTTATTGTCGCAGCCTGCCTCGGGAATGTCGCGGGCAAGCTCTGTAAATCGCTCGACAAAATATGCCGACGCGATCTTCATACGGCGAATAACGCCGTCAAAGCAGCCCGTCTTGAAAGGCTCGCCGCAGCAGTCCCTGAGTCGGGCGCAGTATTTTCTGAGGCCGTCGGTGTCAATACCCGCGGTCTTCATGTCATCTGTTATTGCGATAAGCGCTTCTTCCAGAGATTCCTGCCGCTTTGCGCCGGAAATGCAGTCCGCAAGGCGGCGAAAGCGCTCTGCCGCCGTCCCGTCCGCGGAGGAAAGAAGCTTATCTATACACTCCGACGCTGCCTCACCGCGCAGAATGACGGCTTCGGAAGTGTCAAGTGTGCGGTACTGCGGGGGAAGCCCGAAGCGCGCCGCGAACGGCTGTGTTTCCGTATTGAAAAAGCTGTGCATTGTGGAAATGTGCGCGTTTTCCAATGCGGATATCTGCCGTATGATATGAAGATCGTCGGGGCTTTTCGCCGCTGCCGCGTTCAGCGCGGCGGCAATACGGCTGCGCAGCTCCGCCGCCGCAGCCTCCGTAAAGGTGACGGCAAGTATCCTGTCAACGCTTGCCCCGTCTTTTTCTATAAGCTCGATGATGCGCTGAGTAAGCGTTGCGGTCTTTCCGCTTCCCGCCGCGGCGGACAAAAGCAGATCGCAGCCGCGCGCATCTATCGCGCTTCTCTGCGCGGCAGTCCATTTTTTCTCACTCAACGCTTTCATCTCCCTTCTCGACCGCTTTTCTCACTCCGTGCCTGCATATGGGCGCAGCCGCGCACCATGTGCACGGAGAGTGCGTGCCCGACGACGGTATGCTTCTGCCGTCGCCGCTGAGAACTCTCTTGCCGAGATTGGCAAGGGAGCGGCACATCATATCCTTTATTTCCGTCATTGTATCGGGGTCCGCCAGAACGGAAGAGCCTCTGGGCGAGTAGCTGTCGGTGGATTTGACGTACTTTACGGGCAGAAACCTTCCGGACAGCTCGTCATCCATGGCGCGCATAACGCCTTCGTCCTTGAGAAATACGCCGCTGCGCACAACATCCGCGTTTCCGAAGTCTGCCTCGTCGGGAGATGCCTTCATGCTTGAAGCCTTCGGCACGCACACGAAGTACATCGCGCCCGCGGGCACAAGCTTTTCTCCGTTCGGCGCCGCCGCTTTGCGGAAGGCGCAGTCTCCGGGGCTGTCGCACAGCGCCGCGAGGTACAGCATAAGCTGCACGTTGCGCCCGCTTTCAACGTCATCCATTCTGAAGGTCTTTTGCCCCGTTTTGTAGTCTGCCACACGAAGATACACGGTGTCTCCGTTTTTGTATATATCCAGCCTGTCAACCACGCCGGAAATATTCATGCTGTTATTTTCGTCTATTTTTACGGTGTACGGCGGAACAAGATCTGATCCTATCTTCATTTCAAACCCGACCGGTCTGAACTTTGAATGCGCAAACTCTTCGCTGAGCTCCCACATATCGGAGGCGGCGCTGCGCTCAAGTCTCGCAAACAGGTATTTCGCTCTGCTGCCCGCACCCTGCGGGCAGACATCCAGCGCATATTCTCTTACAAGGCGCTCGCTTTTATTTATGATAGTCTCGCGGCTCATGGGGAATTCTTCGCCGTTTTCGCAGGCTTCCTTCAGAAAACGCTCGAAAACGCCGTGCAGAAGATTGCCCGCGTCGGAGGCACCGATGCTCGCCGTGTCTCCCTCGTCCAGTCCGAGAACGTACCTGCAGTAGTATTTGAACGCGCAGTCGTTGAAGCACTCGATGCGCGACTGATCCATGTACATACTTCCGCCGAAAAGACTGTCGGCGCACTCTTTTGAGACCCTGTCGCCGTCGGCGCAAAGGGGCACTTCTTCTTTTTCTGCGCGCGATGCCGTGCCGTATTTTCTGATAGCTTCCATGCCGTCGGCACGAGAAAGATCGGCTCTGCGGGCACCGGGCACAAGGCTTATGCACCTTGCCGCTCCCGACGAGGGAGTCACCGTTCCGTCGCCGCCCGCGGGGATTATAAGCGTAAGCGTTTCCGACGGAGAGGATACCGTGTGCCAGAAGCGGAACATATTTTCACCCAGCCGCTCTCCGGACCCGGGCGCAAGATTCAGTCCGCATTCCGTCAGCGCCGCGCGGTCGGCGTCGCTGAAAAAGCCCGAATCGGTCGCGGGCGCGGGAAATTCTCCGCCGCGCGCGCCGAGCACTATAAGATGACGCACGCCCGCAAGCTTTACGCTGCCCGCGCTGCCGATGGTAACACAGTCAAGCCCGCTCGGTATCGTGCCCACGCCGCTTGCCTCGGCAAGTCGGCGCACAATAAGAGCAAATCGCGGCGCGTCGAGAACGGCATCGGGTATGACCTCGGCGATCGTATCAAGTATGCCGCATACAACATCCCACTGGGCGGCGCATCTCTGAGCCATGTCAAAGTCGCCCGCAGCTTCGTACCGCGCCGTCTTTTCTTTCAGAGTTTCGTATACGTCGAAATCGCACAAAAGCTTGTATGCCGCCGTACATATCTCGACGGCGCTTTTGCCGAATGACTCGGAAAAAGCCTCAAGCGGGGGTATGAGCGCCTCTCTTGCCTCGTTGGCAAGACCCTGCAGCATATCACCGCGCGCGGTATGCCGCGCGGTGTATCCGCCCCAGTTCATGCTCCAGCCGTCCGGGTCGGTAAATGCGCGTCTGCCGTGTATATCCCATATTTCGGTATAGCTTTCAAGGGCGTTTCTGCAATCGGGAGAAACGGGACAAAGTCCGCTGTCCGCGCAGGCTATGATATCGTCGCGCTTCCATCCGCCCGCCGCGACCGAGCAGGCGCTCAGAAGCAGACGGACCGCCGCAAGAGATCCGGCGGAGCATCTTCCCGAGACATATGCCGGAATGCCGAAGCGCTCAAGAGTTTTGTCGCATATACCGAGGCGGCTCGAAAAATCCGCCGCCACAACTCCTATATCGGAGTACGACGCGCCCGCGGCGCACAGCTCGCGTATCCTTGCGGCGCATAGCACCGCTTCGTCGTGAATATCTGCGCACTCAAACACGCATATCCCGCTGACGTCGCCCTCAAAGGCGGGCGCGGAATAATCCCACAGCTTTTCGGATATATATTTTACCGCATCGCTTTTCTTCGATCCGCAGCGCGTGCGGCGCACCTCGCTGCCGCAGACATCCGACAGTCGAACAAGCTCTTTTACAAACTCCCAAACATATCCGAAGTGAGGGAGAGTGCGGTCGCGGTCATCCATTGAGATCGTTATGTGAACGCTTTCGCAAAGAGAAATAATCCTTCGCATCACCCGCATCTCGGGCGGGGTCAGCGTATGAAACGAATCGAGAAATACTTCGGTGCCGTCAAAAAACGACGCGCCGTCGCCGTCAAGCTTTTCGCAAAGCGCGTCGGCGACCTCCTCGGGATCGTCATACGACATATGCAGCATTTCGTCGTATGCGGCATATATGAGAGAAAGATCGGAAAGGCGCTGCTTCAGCGACGAAAACCTGTCGGGAAGCCTGTCGGCGGCATCCTGCAGAGACTGCGGCGTTGCCGAGTACAGCTTCAGCTCGCTTACGGCACGGCGCAGGGCGGGAACGTGCCTGTCCTCTCTGTCCACGGAGCCGTATACCGAAAGCCTGTCGGAAACGCTGCGCAGAGCGTTCCACATGACGAGAGTTTTCTCCTCATTGCCTATGTAGTGCTTCGCCGCGCCGCCAACTGTTCTGAAAACGCTGTCGGCAAGGCGGGTAAAGCTGACGACCTCTACCCTGAGGGCATATTTTTCGTCTATGCGGCGGGCGCAGAGATCGTCCCACCACACAGCCTGCTGCTCCGGTACGATTATCACGACACGCTTTTTGTCCTCAAGCGCGCGGTTTATTTCGGAAAGAAGATATTCGGTTTTTGTGTCGCTGTCCCTGCCGAAAATAAGCTCTGTCAACGCCCTCACCTCCGCATATTTATATGTGCGCCGCCGGCGCACCGTCTGAAATGATTATATCAAATAATTTCTTCTTATTCAATAAATGCAGCTGCTTTTTCGGTACTACTTGAAATTTTTTTCAAAATATGTTATTATATCGGATACACCCTATCCGAAGTTTTCCAGAAAGGCGGTTTTTGCAATGAGCGGTGAATACGAAAGATCTGATAATTCCGTCAACGAAAATAATTACACCGAGTTTACGGTAAAACGCTCTCCCGGCGCGCTGCGGATAATCGCAAAGATCGTGCTTGTGATATTATACATCGGCGTCGTGGTCGGAATGTGGTTCATCCTTTGGTGGCTCGGCGCCATCAGTCTGCTTGTCGCCGCGGCGCTTTGCTATTTCACATGGCCGTATACCAATATCGAATACGAATACACCACCTCGTCCGGAGACTGGCGCTTTGTCCGCATATACGGCGGCAAAAAGCGAGTGCCCGTGCTTGAAGTGAAAATCAAAGATATGCTGCTTATTGCGCCGTACACGCAGGAAACCGCAAAAGAATATTCAAAAGCCAAGGTGTACGATTTCAGAAAAAGCAGCCGGCAGACGGAGGACATATACTGCGCCGTTTTCGAAAACGAAGCGGGAAAAAATCTGATACTGTTTCAGTGCACCGAAAAAGCGCTTTCGATCTTCAAGTATTACAACAAAGAAAACACGGTCGACGGCGAGACCTTCAAATACTGAGAATATCGTCATATATCGGGCGCCCGAGCATATATTTTCGTTGAGAAAATATATGCTCGGCGCTTTTTTGCGTCGGAAAGGCGTTTTTTGTTATGAACGATAGGATCATGTGTGTAAAGGGAAAGCTTCGGCAGGAAAGTAACCGACCGGCGAAAAAACATATACTCACAAAAACGCGGGCGGCGCTCGCTTTTGCCGCGCTCCTTGCTCTCACGGCGTGCGCCGTGCTTGTCGGCTGCGCGCCGACGGGTGGCACGGATTCTTCCCTTGACTATCAGGAGAAAATTGCCGAAATTGAGGGTGTGTGGCGCGAAGGCGACGGCGAGTGGGGATTTGCCGCGCAGCTTGACGGAGGCGATATGCGCCTTACGCTGCGCTCGCCCGAAAGCGTGGAAGGAGTCACGCTGCGCTGCAGCGGAGCAGCGGTTTTTATGGGCATTGACGGCGTTGAGATCCCGCTTGAGGCGCGCAACGCCGACACGGTGCTGCCGCTTCGAAAGCTTTTGTCGCTTGAGAGATCGGATATTGACGCGTTTGACAAGGCGGGCGGCGACAGCACCGTGCTGCGAGGCAGCGGCGACGGCTATGAATGGACCGTCACGCTTAACGGCGCCGGCGATCCGACAAAGATAGAATATACCGACTCGGACTCTGTCTCAAGCCTTGAGATAGAGTCCGTTAGGTACGCAGAGCCCGAAGGGTGAAAGAGGTGCCTGGGCGCCGGCTCCCGGCTTTTTGGAATTGAAAAAGCACTTCAAACTTTTTCGTCAGCTTACCGAACGCAAGAGAAAGGACGTGAAGGGACTGCTGTTCCATCAGCGGGCGTCGATAACTTCCCGAAATTGGGAAAGCATTTCAAGCTTTGTGGTCAGCTTACCGAACGTAAGTGAGAAGGACGTGAAGGGACTACTTTTCCGTAAGTAGCCCCTTCACACATCCCCGAATCGGTCTAAGAAAGGAGAGGCAGGTGTTTCCCGCCTCTCCTTTCTTAGATATCTTTCCTCACCACCCCGATTGCGCCCGTGAGTTGAAAAACAAAGCGAGTGCTCCAAGCCCGAGAGATTCGACGAATTGACTTTAGCGTAGCTTTTAGCTATCCATTACGTTTATCTACGGAATTGAAAAAGCGTCAGCGTCAGCTGCCGAAAGCAAGGCTGAAAGGCAGCCTTGCTTTGTGAAGTACAGTCTGAAAAACTCTCTTTTTTCAAGGATACAG
>CAUGPT010000055.1:0-10271 GCA_959601495.1 uncultured Eubacteriales bacterium | reverse complement strand
GCAAGCTCGTCTTTCGAGCTTGCTTCTGCTATCTATGGGAGCGGCGTTGCAAATTCCCTCAGCCAAAACGTCAATCGTGTCTGTAAACTACGCTAAAGTCAATTCGTCGAATCTCGCAGGAATGGAGCAGTCATTTTGATCCTGCACTCGCTCCAACCGCCGAGGTGGAGAGGAGAGATTTCCAAGAGAGGAGAGGAGGGCGGCTCCATCCTCTCCTCTTTTGGACCGATTCGGGGATGTGTGAAGGGGCTACTTACGGAAAAGTAGTCCCTTCACGTCTTTTTCACTTAAGTTCGGTAAGCTGACGAAAAAGTTTGAAATGCTTTTCCAAACGAAAGAACAAGGCTGCCGACGGCAGCCTTGTTCGCTATCTGTATTTGATAATATATACCTTGCCCGGTTCGGTTTTTTCGGGTCTCGGGGACTTTTGGGGAGAAAAGTCCTCGAGTGGGGCATGGGGCGAAGCCCCATAAAAACCGTCCCCCATGTCGGGGCGCGGAGCCCCGCCAATACCGTTCCCTGCGGGGCGGGGAGCCCCGCGAAATCGTTCTCCCTGCGGGGCGCGAAGCCCCGCTGACAGCATTCCCTTTCAGCTTTTGTCGTAAGCGACGATGTCCTCGCCGCCGAGCAGACGGCCGGTATCGCTTTCGATCTTCTTGACAAGATCGGTCAGGGTATAGAACTCGCCGACGCCGTTTACCGTAATAAGCGAATGGCGCGTCGAATACCTGTAGAACCTGAAAACAGTCGTCTCACCCGAAAGCGTTGTGTAGCTGAAGGTGAGGTCCGCCGCATCGGTGTCGGCGGCAAGAGACGCAAGCTCCTCTTCGCTGAGGGTGCAGAATTCGTCATCCTTGCAGTATCCCTGCGCCGTGAACGCCAGAAGCGTCTTGTAATACCGGCGGAAATTGTCCGCGGCGCTCTGCGGGAGCATTTCTCCTTCGGCGCTGACGGCAAGAGTTGCGTTTCCGCTCTCATCCACGCCGTGGTACAGCCTGAAATTCGTCGTCTTTCCCGAGAAGCCCACGCTTATCTCCGAAAGATTGGTGATATACTGCTGGAACAGATACGGATCTATCCAGTCTATAAGATCGTATTCGAGATAATCGTACGTGTCTCCGCCGCACTTGCCGATAACGTTCGGGTACATATTGTTGTACATATAATAGTTGCCATCGCCGTCGCGCGCGCTGAAGAATATCTCAAATTCATACCCCTTATAGTCAAAGGTGATAACGTGAGCGGGATCATCAAGCCCCACCGCCGCCAAATCCGCGTCGGAGGCGCCCAGCTTATAGCAGCTGTCCGCATACAGCCCCATGTAGGAGTATATTATATCGTAGTACAAAGTGGAATCCGGTATATACGCCGTGGGATACACCATAATATTTTCCGCAAGGGCGTTTTTGTTTATCTGGTCCTTTTTGTCCTTAAGCTTCATGCGGAGCAGAAGCTCGCCGTTTTTGAAGACCGTAAAATTGTCCGTCGTGTAGTAGTCGTCCTTTGATATGCCCGCGCATACCACCGGAGTCACATAGCTTTCAATAGGCACAAGCACCGTGTCCGCCACCTCCGTGCCGAGCACGTATACGCTGCGCCTGCCCTCGACCATGCAGTAGTATCCGCCGCCGGTCAGCAGCCTGTCGCCCACAAAAACACGGTACGCCTGTCCGGACTTGGATAAAACCGTCCAGCTCGCCTGGGGTTCGGTGAGCCCGTATTCCTCAAGCTTTGCGTCGGAAAGGGACGAGCCCACCTTCGTTTTTGAAAGCGTGTACGTCGCAACGTTGAGAAGGCTTGCAAAGAGGTCTTTGTTATACGGCACATTGTCGTAGCCGTCTATAACGAAATCGGTGCCGTCAGTGCCGCTTGCGGTGAACTTGAACGTGCCGTAGGCATTGTCCACCTTTATATACTCCACATCCTCGCGGCTCATGCCGGTGAACATGAATATTGAGCCGGAGGAGCTAAGGTTCTCGCCCTCCTCCGTTTCCGCGGGCTCTGCGGTGTCGGCATTTCCCGTGTCGGCAACGGCGGGTCTTATAACAAAGAAATATACGCAGGCGGCAGCCGCGAGAAGGACGGCAAAAACTATGAGTAAAATATTCTGCCGCTTCATGAGTTCTTTCTCCTCACCCATACGACTGCTCCGCAGGCTATGATAACAACGGGCAGGACTGTAGCGAGAGCCACGGTCCAGTTGTTTGCCTGTGCCGTTGTAATGTCGATGGACGTGTCGTCAAGCACCTTGGGCTCAATGTCGGCAAGAACGCGCTCTCTGCCGGTTATGCGCATTGCGCTGTACAGAATATCCCTGTTCGCGTATGATTTTGCGTTGAGATATTCGCTGTTGTTGTAATCCGCGCTGCCGCACGCCAGAACATACGAATACATATATTCGTTGTTTTCCACTCTTGTCTCGCGGGAGAGTATCATAAGCGGGGCGCCGGAGGCGTCGGTCTCCTCGCCGTTTGCACCCACAGCGACCGCGCCGTCGTGGGCACTGAGCACGGGGGATACCTCGCGCACACCGTCCAGATTGTCGGCCCTCTCCCACAGAAGCTTCAGCGGCATGGCGTTCTGAACTATGGTCTTGGGCATGGAGCCGAGCTTTGATATGTCAAGATACAGCGACGAGCCCAGCCCCTCGGTCTCATATGCCGCGACGATGCTCTTCTGATCTACGGAAACGGAGTTCGCGCCGTCCTTTACATAGGAGTCGGGCGTGAACTCTATGCCCCATTCATACAGAAGCTCGCTCAGGTTTTTAAGCTCGGAGGCATGACTCGGGGAGGCGAATACCATAAGGCATCCGTAGCCGTCGAGAAAGGCGTCCAGCTTGTCTATCTCGTTTGTCTCGCTGCCGGATTCAATGCCCGCAAAATCGTATACGGGATCGTTAACGATAACTATTCTGGTGTCATCCGGAATATCGTCCTTTGCGAGATCGACGTCCACAACGGAGTAGCCCGCATCCTCAAAAAGGGAGGTGAGCGCCTTTGCGCTGTCTCCGGTCTTCTCACCGTGGGCGGTGGTAAAGCATACGACCGGCATCTCCGCCGCCGTCATCGACAGTATGGCGGAGGCAAACTTATATTCGCCCTGATATGCCCAGATCTCGTTTTTTTCGTTGGTTATAAAGAAAGCGTCTATCGCGAAAAGGCGGAACTCCGTGCCGGAGGTGACGAGCACAGACGTTGTTTTGATGTCCTGTGCCGCCGAGTTGTAATACGGCTTGAAAAATCCCGGATTTTTCACAATGTCGATGCAGTGAACGCTGACGAAGTCGAAATTCTTTTCAAGCTCCAGCGCCGTCTGATACACATAGTAGAGATACGGACTTGCCGAGGCGATCTTGTCCGCCTCCACCGTGAAATATATGTCAACGTCCTCTTTTGTGTCGCGAAGGATGTCTTTTGTCTCGTTCGAGAGGCTGTATACCTGCCCCTTTGACATATCGATATACCAACGGAAATGCTGCCCCAGGGCAAACACAGCCACGTTCATCACGACGGCAAATGCGAGCACAAGGGCGATAAGCGCGCCGGATTTCGCGGTGTAGGTGCGCTTTTTTCTGTTAACGCTGTTTTTCATTTTCGCCGCCCCCCTTATGCATATCTGCGTTTTTCGTAAACGCGCACTGTAAGGAAAATGAACACGGCGCAAACGCTTACATAGTAGACCGCCGCGGGGATATCGAAAATGCCGTAGGTAAAGTTTGCGAATCTTGCATAGATTGATATCCAGCTGAGTATAACTCTCACGGGATAGAAGTTTATGACGTTGTTGAGTATGGACGTCATGACAAGCCCGCACAGCACGGCAATGGTGCTGATGGCGGCGACGAACTGGTTTTCCGTAAGGGATGACATGAACAGTCCCACGGCTATAAAACAGCTGCCGATGAGAAGTATGCCCACGGTGCAGCCGATGATCTTCGCCCAGTTTGGGTCGCTGTACGCCGCAAGCACGCAGAAATACGGTATTGTCAGCACAAGGGTGGACGCGAAAAGCGTCAGCGCCGCAAAAAACTTTGCCAGCACCATACCCGTAAGGCTTACGGGCGACGTGAGCAGCAGCTGCTCCGTGCGGGACCGCTTTTCCTCCGAAAAGGATTTCATGGTGAGCAGCGCGGTTATGATAATATAAACGTACATCAGCAGCTGAAAATACAGCGACGAATCCGATGTCTGCGACTGAAGCGTGCATACGCAGAACAAAAGCGCCGACGCCGCGGAAAATACCGCCGCAAGTATATACGCTATGGGCGTTGTGAAATAGCCGCGCATTTCGCGCTTGTATATGGCCGTCATTTTGCGCCGCCTCCTTTTCTTGTGCCCGCGGAAGGATTTGTATCTGTGAGCTTTATAAATACGTCCTCAAGGCTCATGCCCTCTTCTTCAAGTCCGACGACGGCATATCCTTTTTCAGCCATGGCAAAAAACAGGTTTTTGCGCGTGTCAAAGCCGTTTTCGCACTCGACGCGGTAAGTAATGCTGTCCCGCTCCCGCTCGCCCGTAGGCTCTGCCGAAGTTACCCCCGGCACCTCGCGGAGGGCTTTCACGACGTCCTGAGAGCTGCCGCATATCTTTACGGCGTAGCGCGTGCTGCGGTTCAGCGCATGGGCTATGTTGTCCGTTTTCTCGTCGGCAAGCACCTTGCCGCCGTTTATGATGACCACGCGGTCGCATACGGACTGCGCCTCGGACAGAATATGGGTGGAAAGAATGACCGTGTGCGTTCTGCCCAGCGTGCGGATAAGATTGCGCACCTCGATTATCTGCTTGGGGTCAAGACCTACCGTGGGCTCGTCGAAAATGAGCACCTTTGGGTTGCCCACAAGCGCCTGCGCTATGCCAACGCGCTGACGGTAGCCTTTAGAAAGGTTCTTTATAAGCCGTCCGCGCACCTCCGTCAGGCGGCAAACGCGGCATATCTCCTCAAGATGCGCGTCTCTTGCGAGGGTGCAGCCTTTCAGCTCATACACAAAGCGCAGATATTCGTCCACCTTCATGTCCATATAAAGCGGGGGCTGCTCCGGCAGAAATCCGATGAGCTTTTTTGCCTTGTCCGGTTGCTCCGTCATGTCGATGCCGTCTATTTTTACGCTGCCTTCATTGGACGAAAGGTATCCGGTCATGATGTTCATGGTGGTAGACTTTCCCGCGCCGTTCGGACCGAGAAATCCGAGGATCTCACGCTCTCCCACCGTAAAGGACACCCCGTCAAGCGCTCTGAACGAGCCGAAGGTCTTTACAAGTCCCGAAACTTCGATCATATCATGTCTCCCTGAGTGATTTTTATGGGAATTTTCCGTTTGATTATATATTTTACCACATTATATACATATTTGTATAGATAAATATTGAATTTTTTCGAAGTTCGGCTCCGACCGCGGCGCAAGATGCGGATTTTGTGCGGGCAAATTGTTGCACTTTTCCATTGATTTGTGTCGGAATATAGTATATAATAGATGTGAATTTGATACTCGGAGGTGACACGATGGGGGCGGGAAAGATCGCCGTCGGACTTATAAAAGGCTATATGCGCCTTGTGTACAGACCGCGGTTTACATACGCCGATGAAAGCCTTCAGACGGAAAATTTCGATAAACCGTCTGTAATTATCGCAAATCACTGCGATCACCGTGACGCCGTATTTCTCATGGCGTCGCTCGGAGGCAAAATATCAACGCTTACCGCGCGCGACTGGTACGAAAAGCCGCAGTACAAATGGGTGCTGAAGGACGCGGGGTGCATCCCGTGCGACCGCGGCGGCCTTGACACGGAGTGGCTGCGGGAGGCAAGAGAAGCGATCGCAAACGGCCGCAGCGTGCTTATTTTTCCGGAGGGTCATACGAGGCACGACGGAGAAATGAGCGAATTCAAATCCGGCTTTGCGCTGCTCGCCGTCATGACGAGCGCACCGGTGGTCTGCATAGGTCTTTCGGGCAAATACAGAAAATTCAGGCATACATATGCGTGCATCGGCACTCCCACGCCGACCGAGCGCACCCTTCACATAGACTCAAAGAGTCTTGCGCAGGAGAGTGCCGCCTACAGAGAAAAAGTTGATAATCTGCGCCGGCGCGCCGGCGCAGTATGTGCCGCCGTCCCCGCCGCAGAGCGCGCAGACGTCGGTGCTGACAATAAAGAAAACGAAACAAAGGAAAGGGCAGAAATATGAAATCGTATTTTGAAAGCGAACGCTATCTCGAAAGCAAAAACTATTTTGAAGGTACGCTCAGCGAAGAGCTTTTGTCAGAGTTTGAGTACCTTCCCACCACAAAAGCGCTGCTCGAAAAGTGCAGGGCGCATTTTGCGTCTCTTCCCGCAATCACGGATACAAAGAACGCCGTGACATACGGCGAGCTGTATGACCGTGTTGCGCACCGCCGTGCTCTGATTGACGAAAAGCAGATCCCCGCGGGCGGGCACGTGGGCGTTATGTGCCGCAACAACATAGATGCCGCCGAGTGGTTTCTGGCAGTAACATCCTCGGGCAGAGTTCTCATGATGATGCCCGTTTCTCTAAACGCGCAGGCGGTTGCGGGCATCAGCGCAAAGTTTGACTACAACGCCATCGTTGCCGACAGCGAGTTTCTGCCGCTCACCGAAGGGCTGAAGATCCCCGTTATAAACGCGGGAGACACAAGCGAAAACACTTCTCCCGCCGCGGATGTCGAAAAGGACACGGTCGCCGCAATATTCTTCACCGGCGGCACGACCGGCTCTCCCAAAGGAGCGGTGCTCACCCACGGCGCGCTTATGCGCGGCAGCCGCAACGGTTGTATTTACAAGGGCAACACGCTGCACAAGAAAACAATAATGATGCTGCCGCTCTCCCACATTTTCGGCGCGGTCATGGGCTTCCTTTCGGGGCTTTACGCGGGCGACACGCTCTGCACCTGCCCCGACGTCAAAAGCGGCATAGGGCTCATCCCCGTTTTCAGACCCACCACCCTCGTTCTCGTGCCCGGTATAGTTGAGATCATTCTCGGCATCGCCGGCATGAAGGGCGCGGCATTTTTGGGAGATTTGCACATGATACTTTGCGGCGCGGCTCCCGTACCTCCCCGTCTTATGACCGAGTTCAGAAAGTACGGCATAAACCTTCTGGCAGGCTACGGCCTTACCGAGGGCGCAAACCTCACAGCCGGAAACTTCAACACAGATACAAAGCCCCATTCCATGGGCCACATTTATCCCGGTCAGGACTACAAGGTCGTGGACGGCGAGCTTTGGATAAAGGGCGACAACGTTATGCTGGGCTACTACAAGGACCCCGAAAAGACTGCCGAGGTGCTTGACAGCGACGGCTGGCTGCACACGGGCGATCTTGTATCATTTGACGATGAACACTTTATCACCATCACCGGCAGACGCAAGAACATAATCCTTCTGCCCAACGGCGAGAACGTTTCTCCCGAGGAGATCGAGGATCTGTTCTATCAGAGCCCCATGGTCCGCGACTGCCTTGTCAGAGAGGACATTATGGGCGGTCATGCCGTTCTCGCGATTGAGATCCTGCCCGTTGCGCAGGCGTTCGCGGGCAAGTCCGACGAGGAGATCGAGGCGGCGCTCACCGGCCTTATGCAGGATATAAACAAAACGCTTCCTCCCTTCAAGAGAATAGCGAAGCTCACCGTCCGCAAAGAGGACTTCAAGCGCACGGGCGCCATGAAGGTCTCGCGTATATAAATTTTGACCGACGCAAATCTGACGAAAGGAAGTAGATCATGGATACAACACTTGAAAAGCTCAAAGGGCTTCTGAAAAATTCAATGCCCGATACGGATACAGATCAGATCACGCGGGAATCGTCCCTGCTTTCCGATCTGGGTCTTGATTCGCTGAACATGATGCTGCTCGCAATAGTTGCCGAGGATGAGTTCAATATCCGTTTTGAAACGGGCTTCAATCCCGAAACGGTGGGCGATCTTTGCGACTACATAGAGAAGGCAGAGGCTAAACGATGAAATGCGGTCTCGTACTTGAGGGCGGAGCGCGCCGCGGACTTTTCACTGCGGGCGTGCTTGACCGCCTGTATGAATTCGGTGTGGATTTTCCCTACATAGCCGGCGTTTCCGCAGGCGCGCAGGCAGCCATAAACTATGTGTCGCGTCAGCCGGGAAGATCCCGGTTCATGATGACTCCGAACAGCGAGGAGAAAACGCCCATACTCCCTCTGCACGACGTTCTGGAGAGGGAATTGCACAAGGTAACGTATGACTATTCATACAAGCAGTTTCCGTTCGATTTTACAAGCTATTTCGCGTCCGAGACGGAATGCGAGCTTGTGGCGACCGACTGCGCGACCGGCGAGGCTGCGTATTTCTCTGAGCGAAAAGACGAAAAGCGGCTTCTGGACGCTTTGTGCGCGTCCTGCTCGCTGCCGGCGATCTTTCCCCGCGCAATAGTGGACGGGCATGAGTATGTGGACGGCAGTATTGCCGACTCCGTGCCGTTTGAGCGCGCCATGGAGAAAGGTTGCGACAGGGTACTTATAGTGCTGACGAAGCCGGCGGACGAACCCGCGACGGATTACAGAAAAATGCGCATTCTGCTTTCAAAGCTGTTTGAGCAGGACTGCCCCGAGCTGTTTGACGCCATGATGACCCGCTTTGACCGTTACTGCGAACAGGCGCAGCGCATGACGGCGCTTGCCGAGGCGGGAGGTGCTATGATAATCCGCCCCGAGCGCTCTTACGTCAAGGCGTTCGACATGAACTCCGAGAAGCTTGACGTTGCCTACGACGAAGGCAGAGCCATGGCAGGCGCGCTTAAGGATAAAATATTGAATTTCGTCGGCGGCACAGAGCGGTGATCGTATATGGGGCTCCGCGCCCTAAGCCCCGACATGAGGGAGAAGGTTTTTATGGGGCTTCGCCCCATACCCCGACCGAGAACCATTATATATGGGGCTTCGCCCCAAACCCCACTCGAGGACTTTTCTCCCCAAAAGTCCCCGAGACCCGAAAAAAACGAACTGGATAAGGTATATACTATCAAGCATAGATAGCGAACAAGGCTGCCGTCGGCAGCCTCGCTTTTTGTTCGGTGCAGACAGCACGGCACCGCGCCCGCCCCGACGCCCCGACGCCCCGCGCGCCCGCCGTGCCACGCCGCATCCGCCGCCACTTGCCCCGCGCTCACCGCCCGCACGCCGCGCATCGCCCACGCCGCACACACATCGCCCTTGCCGCACACCGCACGCACGCATCGCCGCTCACCCCGCCATGCTCGCTCGTTCACCCGTCTCCCCCGCCGAAGTTCTGAAACTGCAGGACTTTAGTTTTTATCAAAGCATTTCAAGCTTTGTGGTCAGCTTACCGAACGTAAGTGAGAAGGACGTGAAGGGACTACTTTTCCGTAAGTAGCCCCTTCACACATCCCCGAATCGGTCTAAGAAAGGAGAGGCAGGTGTTTCCCGCCTCTCCTCTCTTAGAAATCTCACCTCACCACCCCGATTGTGCTCGCGAGTGGAAAGCCAAACCGAGTGCTCCAAGCCCGAGAGATTCGACGAATTGGCTTTAGCTAAACTTTTAGCTATCCATTACGTGTATCTACAGAAAAAAGAAAAGCGTCGGCGCAAGCTGCCGAAAGCAAGGCTGAAAGGACAGCCTTGCTTTGAGAAGTTTAGTTTGAAAAATTCTATATTTCAAAAATACAGTTAATTTCCTGTGCTGATAAAAAATTTAAATACTTATGTTTTGAACCATATCAATTTAACAGCGAAACAAAACAAAGCAAGCTCGTCTCTTCGAGCTTGCTTTTACTGTCTATGGGAGCAGCTTTTCCTGTTTCCGCAAGAAAAACTTCAATCGTGTCTGAAAGTCACGCTGAAGTCAATTCGTCGAATCTCTCGGGCTTGGAGCACTCGCTCTGTTTTTACGCTCGCGGGCACAATCGAGAGGTGGGGATAGATATATAAGAAAGGGGCGGAGATACCTCTCTGCCTCTTTCAGGTGCAGATGAGGGCTTGCCCTCATTGCACGGAGAAATGTGTGCGACAGCTCGCACACATTTGCTCCATAGGTCGGGGGAGTGTGAGGGCGGCTACTGCCGGGACAGTAGCCCCCTCACATCTTTTACTTAAGTTCGGTAAGCTGACTATAAAGCTTGAAATGCTTTGCAAAGAAGCTAAAAGTCAGCAGTTTCAAAAAATATGCTGAAAAACGAAACAAAGCAAGCTCGTCCTTCGAGCTTGCTTCTGATATCTATGGGAGCAACGTTGCTTATTTTCGCAAGAAAAACGTCAATCGTGTCTGA
>CAUGPT010000054.1:0-10411 GCA_959601495.1 uncultured Eubacteriales bacterium | reverse complement strand
TCTATTTTACCACACCCCTCTTATCTTTTGTTCAGTTTTATGATAACATCCCGTGGATATTCCGCTTTGCGAAGAGGGGCTGCACCAGGCGGAGAAGTGCGCCGATTTTATTGAAAAAGCAGTGCACGGAAAGCTGCCGCTCAAAGGTATATATTGCTCTCCGCTGTCGCGGGCATACGATACCGCGTCAGTAATAGGCAAAGCGCTTGAGTATCCCGAGCCCTTTGTAGTCGACGGGCTCATCGAGAGGGAATACGGCTCTCTCACCGGCATGACATATGCCGAGAGAAAGAAAAAATACAAAAGCCCGAGCGATTATCCCGACGATATGGAGACAATACCCGATACAACGGCGAGAATTAAACGGGTGGTGGGAGAGATCCGCCGATTTGAAGGCAGCGGCATTTCCATTGTGGTGACCCACGGCGGAGTGCTGAACGCTCTGTTTTCCGGCATAACGAGAGGGCGCGCCGGCTGCAACGGAAATATAACGGCAAACTGCGCCGTGGCAATGGCGGCAGTGGGATGCGACGATATAATTCCTCTTGTATACAACCTCGGCGGCGCGGATTTTTCAAAGTATATGAGCGAGCTCATAGCATATATCGGCAAATGAGAAAAGCGCTCGGCATTTTGCCGCCCCGCGGCGGAATTTATTAAATAACATAAAAAGTCCGTCGGCAAAATGCCGACGGACTTTCTGCGCGGCGCCGAGGGCGCCGCGCTTCTTTTTTATTCTTATTTTGCCCAGGTACCGTTTCTGAATACGGGGACGGCGGTGCCGTCGGCACGATAGCCGGTGATGTCAAGATCGTCGGAGCCGACCATGAAGTCAACGTGGATTATGGAGTCGTTAACGCCGAGAGCATAAATTTCCTCGTCGGTCATGTCGATAAAGCCCTCGATAACATCGTCAAATCCCATGCCCACAGCTACGTGGCAGCATGCGTTTTCGTCAAACAGGGTGTTACAGAAAAGCAGACCGGAGCGGTTTATGGGAGACTCCTTGGGAACAAGCGCGACCTCGCCCAGCATGGAAGCGCCCTCGTCCATGGCGAACATCTTTTCGAGAATTTCCTGACCCTTTTCAGCCTTGCAGCCGCATACCTTGCCGTCCTTAAAGTCAACGCAGAAGTTTTCTATAAGCTGACCCGACCAGCTGAGGGGCTTTGTTGCAACAAGTCTGCCCTCGCATTTGCCTCTCATGGGGCTTGTGTAAACTTCCTCCGTGGGCATGTTGGGAACATAGTGTGCGCCGTTCAGATGGTTAACGTCGCCTGCGCCGCCCCAGTGTGCCTGAGGAATAAGCTCAACGGAAAAGTCGGTTCCGTTTGCGCTCTTGTACTCAAGGCGGGTAAAGTGCTGATCGTTGAGCCATTTTGCGTGGGTCTCGATCTCCGTTGTGTGCTTTTTCCAGACGGCAACGGGGTCGTCGCCGCAGTCGAAGTACATGCAGGAGAAAATAGCGTCCCAAAGCTTTGCAACGGCGGTCTCCTCATCATCGTCGGGGAATACCTTCTTAGCCCACTTAGGTGATGCAGCTGCAACGATGAGCCACTGATGCTTGCCGTCGATCTCGTCGCGGTACTTCTTGAGCACGGCCATACGGCTTCTCGTCACAGAGGAAAGCAGCTCGGGGGAGATGCCGCTCAGCGCATCGGGATCGGAGGACTCAATAAATATGCGGCAGGGGAAGTCGACCGTCATCTGACGTGCCTTCTCCTCCTCCCAGGGGAGAACGGTGCCGAGAGTTTCCTCACTTGCATATGTGTAGTGCAGTCTTGAAGCTTCGTCGCACAGCCAGTCAATGCGGACAAACTTTGCGCCTGCCTTGTAGCATTCCTCCTCAACCGCAAGCGCGAGGGGGACCTGGTCTATGCCCACATTCAGAAGCACTGTCTGACCGGGCTGCACGTTTGCACCGATGTGTACGATGACCTCGGCGTATTTCTGAATTTTTTCTTTGCTGAGTTCCATAATCATATATCCTTTCTTTTTGTAAAATCAAATTTATATAGGCTTTTGCTATTCTTCCATATTGTCTGCAACGGAGAAGCTTTCCTGCTCCTCGTATAGCTGCATGAGCCTGTCCTCAACGGTAATGCGGCGATCGTCAAGCTCTCCCGCACGGACATAGTCCGTTGCGGCGTCGCCGAAAAGCTCGTCGGTGATGTTCGCAAGCTCGGCTTCAAGCCCGGCAATTTCCGCCTCCACCTTTCTGCGGTATGCTGCCTCGCGGCGTCTCTGTGAGGCATCGGCCTTTCTTTGCAGATATGCTTCCTTTCCGCCTGCGGCGCTTTGCACCGCGGCGGGCGTGCTGCCCGATGCAGCGGGTGCAGCACTGCGTTTTATTGCAGCCGCGTCAGGGCTGCGTCCCTCAAGGGACATTTCGTAGTCATCGAAATCCGTATAGCTCGCAAACGGAGCGTCAAGGCAGATTATGCGGGTGGCAAGTCTGCGCGTAAAGTAGCGGTCATGGCTTACAGCGATTATGGTGCCATCAAACTCCGCAAGCGCCGCCTCCAGCGCCTCGCGCGAGGGTATGTCCAGGTGGTTCGTCGGCTCGTCGAGAATGAGAACATTCATTTTCGACATTATTAGCTTCGCAAGAGTCAGTCTTGCGCGCTCTCCGCCCGACAGTACCGAAACTTCTTTCAGAATATCGTCTCCGCGGAACATGAACGCCGCAAGCGTGCTTCGTATCTGCGTCTGTGTTGCCGCGGGGTATGCGTCCCACAACTCGTCAAGCACGGTCTTGTGTTCGTCCAGCTGCTGGTTTTCCTGATCGTAGTAGCCTATGTGGACGTTGTATCCGAACTCGGCTTTGCCGCCGGTCTGACAAAGCTTGCCGAGAAGAATTTTCAAAAGCGTTGACTTTCCGCAGCCGTTTGAGCCCGCAATGAAAAGATGCTCGCGCTTTTTCACCTCAAAGCTCACGTTTGAAAATACCTGCTTTTCACCGAAAGACATTGAAAGGTTTTTAACGCTCAGTACATCGTTGCCGCTTTCTCCCGCCGCGCCGAACGAAAAGCTTATGGCTTTGGGCGCGTCCTTGGGGCGCTCCACCTTTTCCATACGTTCGATGGCTTTTTCGCGGCTTTCCGCCGCAATGATGTTGCGCTCTCTGTTCCAGCGGCGCTGCTGCTCGATATATGCTTCGAGCCGCGCGATCTCTTTTTGCTGAAGCTCCCAGCGCTTCATATCCGACTTGCGCTTTTCCTCTTTCCGCTTTACGAACTCGGTATACGCGCATTTGTAAAGCGCTGCGTGGTGGTGCTCAATGTCAAGAGTCTTGTTCGTGACCTTGTCGAGAAAATAGCGGTCGTGGCTGACGACTATGAGAGTTTTCTTATAAGCCGAGAGATGCCCCTCGAGCCATATCATGGTTTTTGTATCCAGATGGTTTGTAGGCTCGTCCAGCATGAGGATATCCGGCTCTCTGAAAAGCAGCCTCGCAAGCTCAAGGCGCGTGCGCTGACCGCCGGAAAGACTGCCTACTTTCATTTCAAGCATGGAGTCTTCAAAGCCGAGGCCGCGCAAAAGGCTGCGGCAGCGGGACTTGTACTCAAGTCCGCCTGCAGAAATGAACCGCTCGTTCGTCCGCGTAAACTCGCCGCAGACGCGCGCCGCCTCACTCTCGTCGGCGCTCTGAAGCGCCGCCTCACTCTCGTCGGCGCTCTGAAGCGCCGCCTCGAGCTCCGCAAGCTTTGCTTCAAGTCTGCAAAGCTCCGGCACGGCACCGTACATGTGTGAAAGAACGGTGTCGTCGCGCACGGCTGTGTCGAAGGCGTCGTTCTGCTCCATCATACCGACGGTGCGGTTCTTCGCGATATATATTTCGCCGCTGTCCGGCGAAAGCTTTCCGCAGAGCAGCCTGAGAAGCGTTGATTTGCCGCTGCCGTTGACTCCGACTATACCAAGACGGTCGCCTTCTTCAACGGAAAAGCTTATGTCGGTCAGTATTTCTTTTATCCCTATGCCCAGCGACAGGGAATTTACCGATAGTGTTATCATTATATCTGTCTTTTTTCTCCGTGATGTATCTCACTTTCTTCGGCGCGTGAGCGCCGCTTTCAGGTCGGCGGAACCGTGTGGCGACGCCCGATGACCCGAATCAATTCTCTCCGGTGCCGTTCGCCGCATCCGCATCGGATGCATCTTTGATACCGGGCTGCACTTCTTCGGCACTGCCCACCGCACCTGCGGCATTCGCGTCTTTCTTTTTCCTGCCGACGCGCTTTTCAATATCGGCGTCCGCAAGAGAAAACAGTCTGCATACGCAGTACAGCGCAAGGGCGGAAAGCATTGCGGCGTCGCAAATGTTTATCCCCGGGAAATTCACGCCCGCGATCAAAAGCGCAAGCGCGCCGAAACCTGTGCCGCCCGCAACGCTTACGGATGCACAAAGGGTGAATATCCATCTTGAGAAAATTGCTCCGCGCCCCAGGGATACGCCCGCCTCGGCGGTATACGCGAGGAGAAGGCAAACGAGCGAGAGCTGGAACAGCACCTTTGCGGGGCTGTTGACGGCAACGCTGCGGTCAAAGTATATGACAAGCACCTTTGCCGCAAGAAACAGCGGCATCATGAAAAATCCGAGGGAGTGAACGGGATCGTTGGATTTACCCGGCACGGCGCACAAAAGCATGAGTACAGCGGCGGCTGCCCCGAGCATCCAGAGAATATAGTGCATATACGCGTATTTAATGCTGACGTTTCCGACCGTATTTCCGATGTCGCAGATACAGTCGGCGGCAACGGCTGCCGCCGATATCACGCAGACGGCAATGTTGACGGCGGCATTCTGCCTGAGCGGGCGGTCGGGCAAAGCACTGCGCGAAAACAGCACCCAGCCGACGATGCCTGCGGCGACTCCCGCAGAAAGGCATATATAAAGAGCGGGGGCAAATACCGAGGCGGAGCTGAAATATCCGAGGGTGGGATTGTATTCCCCGTACACACCGAAATACAGAAAAGCCGCGCCTGCGGCTGCGGCAACGGTCGCCGCGGCGGCAATGCAGTACAGCTGCAGCTTTTTAACTTTGCTCATAGTGATGCCATCCTTTGCTTTCGGAAAATAATTGTCTCTTTATATATTATCACAAATCAAAGCGTCCCGCAAGGCTTTTGGCATATTTTTCGCGGCGCGGTGCAGGATGTAAGCGGCGCAAAAAGTGCCGCGTTTCGGCTGCCGAACCGCCTCGGCGGGAGCCGGACGGGGGAAAATCGCAAAGCGCCTGCGGGGGGCTTCGGATAGATAAACGGTGAATCGCTTGAGAGGGTGGTGCAGTAAAAAATGACAAAGCGCTCGGCGCACTGTGAAAAAACGGAGAGGCACCCGCTGCCGCAGCGAAAAAGGGAGCGTTCGTGAGAGCGCAGCGGATACAAAAGCGCGGAACACGCTCGGTGCCATGCAGCCGTGCGCCGCAGTGCACGACTGCGGACGCTTGCAAAAGCGGCTCGCGGCTGCGAAAAACTTGCCGCGATAAAGTCTGTGCGGGCAAAATGCGGCGGCTCTCTCCGGGCGCCGCGGCAGCGCAAAAAAATATAAAAATATATTGCAATAAAAGCGGCGCTGTGGTATAATAAATACGATCTTATCAAGCGACGAGATGCAGGGCAAGGTCATACCAGCCGGGAGCTTAGCGGCCTCCTGAACCTGAAATCCGCTGTATGCAGGGGTGGTATCCCGTTTTGAGGATTGTGTTCGTGCAGTCCGTACCGTATTTGTATCTGTGTTGAAGGACGGGTCCCGGCGCAATTGGCGGCTGTGAATCATGTCAGGCGGGGAACCGAGCAGCATTAAGCGGTTTCAGCCGATGTGCCGCCGGGTTGCCTGTCCCGAGCAGACACGGCGGTGTCGTGTACGGATACGTTTCGATCTTCGGGTGTATGGCCTTCCCCCGCTTCTTGTCGCTTTTACCGTATAAAAGGGGGATAAATATGCATCAGGCGCTGTACAGAAAATACCGTCCGCGCACTTTTGACGAGGTATGCGGACAGCATCAGATCACCGATGTGCTTCGCTACGAGGTGGAAAACGGCAGATACTCGCATGCATATCTTTTCTGCGGCTCCCGCGGAACGGGCAAGACCACCTGCGCAAAAATTCTCGCGAAGGCACTGAACTGCCTTGAGCCGAGGGGCGGAAACCCCTGTCTTGAGTGCGAAGTCTGCCGTGAGATAGACGCGGGTATCGCCACGGACGTTACCGAGCTTGACGCGGCAACGAACAACAGTGTCGATCAGATACGCACCATATGCGAAGAGGCTGCGTATACTCCGGCTTCCCTGAAGAAAAAGGTCTATATCATCGACGAGGTCCATATGCTGTCGCAGGGGGCGCTCAACGCCCTTCTGAAGACTATCGAGGAGCCACCGGAGCACGTTGTCTTCATCCTTGCGACAACGGAGTTCAATAAAATACCCGCAACTATCGTTTCAAGGTGCCAGCGCTTCGATTTCAGACGTATATCCGTAAAAGATTTAGCATCGCGCCTTGAATACATAGCCGGCTGCGAGAATATCGCACTTGAAGAAGACGCAGCGCTGCTCCTTGCAAGACAGGCGCAGGGCGGCATGCGCGACGCTATCGGACTTTTTGAGCTTTGCGCCGCCGACGGCGGCGACGTTACCGCAGAGAAAGTATCCGAGATCCTCGGGCTTTCGGGCTATGAGCGCGCCGCAGATACATTTGCCGCCGTGCACGCGGGGGATATGGCAAAGCTTTTTGCCGTAGTTTCCGATGTGGCGCACGGCTCCGGCGACATAGCCGTTTTCTGGCAGGAGCTTATATCCTTTGCCCGTGATATGCTCGTATCAAAGTATACGGACGATGTTTCGGCATATCTTGATATAACGTCTTCGGAAACCGAGCTTCTTCGCGGCTGTGCCGCGGGCTTCAGCCTTGCGGAGCTTATATTCGACTGCAAGGTTTTGGATGATACTCTTGCGCGTATGCAGCGCGCGCCGCAGAACAAACGCTGCGCGGCGGAGCTTGCGCTTTTGCGCATGTGCCGTCCCGAGCTTGATCCTTCAAACGAAGCGCTCAGCCTCAGAGTATCAAAACTTGAGGATGCGCTGTCTCTCGGCACCTTGACGGCGCCGCAGAACGGAGCAACTTCAGCAAGCGGCGGCACACAAACTTCGACAAGTGCAGAAAACAGTTATGCAAACGCCGAAAATAAAACCCCCGTTCCCGATACAAAAGCAGAAGAAACAGGCACGCCGACAGTGACCGCGGCAGTCGACATCCCCCGCGCCGCGGATGGCAATTTGAAACAAACGGAGGATCTGACGGCCGATCCATCAAAACAGTACACTCCCGTTCGGGATATCAGCGAGGTCCTGGCAAGGCTTGACGGAGTGAACAGAGGACTTTCAGAATTTTTGGCAGGTGCCGAAACAAGCGTCTCCGGTGACGGAAAACACGTAAAAATCGCGGCTTCCGGCTTCGGTGCCGTAATGCTTTCGTCCGTGGGCGCGAAAGAAGCCCTTGCAAACGCCTTCGCGCTTGCGAAGATAACGGACGGGATCGCGGATATAGAAGTTATCGAAATTAAATCCGCGGGACACGGCGCATCCCCGTCGGATGAGCTGTCAAAGCTTTTGTAATACCGCCGCGCGGCGATAAAACAGTAAACAAAAACCCATAAGTTTCGAAAGGAAAGGTATAAAGATATGAAAGCAAGACTTCCTCAGGGACGCGGAGGCGGCCCCGGCAACATGCAGAGCATGCTGAAGCAGGCTCAGAAAATGCAGGAGGATATGGCAGCTCTACAAGAGGACCTGGACGCAAGAGAATACGAGGTCGCCGCGGGCGGCGGCGCCGTAAAGATCAAAATAAACGGCAAACTTGAGGTCTCGGGCGTTGAGATAGACCCCGACGTGGTCGATCCCGACGATGTGGAGACCCTGCAGGACATACTAACGGCTGCTATGAACGAGGCTATCCGTAAAGTTAACGATACAAACAACGAAGAAATGGGCAAAATAACCGGCAGCCTCAACATGGGCGGTCTCGGAATGCCCGGTCTGTTCTGATATGGCAGAGTATCCGGAGCAGCTTGAGAGGCTCAGCGATTGGTTCCGCCGCCTTGACGGTATCGGTAAAAAGACCGCGCTGCGCCTTGCCTTCAGCGTGCTTGATATGAACGAAGAGGAAGTGCGCGATTTTGCCGACAGCATGCTTGCGGCAAAATCCGACATATGCTTCTGCAAAATATGCCAGAACATTTCCTCCGGCGAAATATGTCCCGTTTGTGCCGACAGCACCAGAGACCGCAGCGTCATATGCGTGGTTGAAGACTTCCGCGCAGCAATGGCGGTCGAAAAGGTCAGAGAGTACAAGGGGCTTTATCACGTGCTTCACGGCGTGATCTCTCCCATGAAAGGCATAGGCCCCGACAGGCTGAAGATAAGAGAGCTTATCGCAAGGCTCGACGGCAGCGTAAAAGAGGTCATAATCGCTACAGACCCCACTCCCGAGGGCGAAACAACGGCAATGTATCTGTCAAAGCTCATTTCTCCGCTGGGCGTTAAAATAACCCGTATCGCAAACGGCGTGCCCGTAGGCGGTGATCTTGAGTATGCGGACGAGCTTACGCTTCGCCGCGCGATCGAAGGAAGATACAGCATGAACTGAGCGCCGAACGGTGCGGCGGCACAAAAGCTACGTAATTATTTCTGAAAGGAACAGTATAAAGATGGCAAAGATTCAAATGAAAACTCCCCTGGTGGAAATGGACGGGGACGAAATGACCCGTGTTATATGGAAAATGATAAAGGACATCCTCATATGCCCTTACATTGACCTTAAAACGGAGTATTACGACCTCGGGCTTGAAAACAGAAACGCTACCGACGACAGAGTTACGGTTGAATCTGCCGAAGCTACGCTGAAATACGGCGTTGCGGTAAAGTGCGCGACCATCACGCCCAACGCAGCCCGCATGAGCGAATATAACCTGAAAGAAATGTGGAAAAGTCCCAACGGCACCATCCGCGCCATCCTTGACGGCACAGTGTTCCGCGCGCCCATTATCGTAAAGGGCATAACTCCTTACATCCCCACATGGACAAAGCCCATCACCATCGCGAGACACGCGTACGGCGATGTTTATAAAAACACGGAGATGCGTGCCCCCGCAGGCAGCCGCTGCGAGCTTGTCTGCACCGATGCCGAGGGAAAAGAGACACGTCAGCTCATTCACGATTTCAAGGGCGGCGGAGTTGTGCAGGGCATGCACAATACGGACGCGTCAATCGAAAGCTTTGCGAGAAGCTGCTTCTCATATGCGCTTGATACAAAGCAGGATCTGTGGTTTGCCACAAAGGATACCATATCCAAAAAGTACGACCACCGTTTCAAGGATATCTTTGCCGAGATATTCGAAAAAGACTATAAGGATCGCTTTGAGGCAGCCGGTATCGAGTATTTCTACACGCTTATCGACGACGCGGTCGCAAGAGTTATAAGATCGAACGGCGGCTACATCTGGGCGTGCAAAAACTACGACGGCGACGTTATGAGCGACATGGTCGCAACGGCATACGGCAGCCTTGCCATGATGACGAGCGTTCTCGTGTCTCCCGGCGGAGTGTACGAGTACGAGGCGGCGCACGGCACGGTCCAGCGCCACTATTACAAATATCTCAAAGGCGAGGAGACCTCCACGAACTCCGTCGCAACGCTCTTTGCATGGACGGGCGCGCTGCGCAAACGCGGCGAGCTTGACGGACTGCCCGAGCTTTGCGAGTTTGCCGACAGCCTTAAAAAGGCGACTGTCGACACTATCGAGTCGGGTATAATGACCGGAGACCTTTATCTGCTTTCAAAGCTTGAAAATAAGCACAAGGTCAATACGGAGGAATTTCTGAGAGCCGTTGCACACACTCTCGGAGAGATGATGTGATAAAACCTTTGGCGAATAGCAAAAAAACAGATTCCCGCACGCTACAGCGTGCGGGGATTTATTTATGCGTGAGGCATTGCGTGGAAAGCAGACGGACGCGACCGCCATTTCGGATCCCACTCCGGGTTCTCCGCCGCCCGAAAAAAGTCTTACGGATTCAGATAGCAGCGCAATAAAGGCAGAGAGGTTATCGGTATAAGGCGCGCAACAAGAACAGGACATCTATTTGCGTGTCGAGGCTCTCGACTGGCGGAGGGAGTGGGATAAATTCGGGTTATAAGTAAACGCCGAAACGCGTTTCGGCTTTTCGCGCTCATTAATGCAGTTTGAGCTTGAAGCAAGAGCAGACCGACGGGCTGAAAACAGTACACTGTACTGTTTTCGTCGCCGCTACGCGATGCGACCGCCCTTTCGAATCCCGCTCCGGATTCTCCGCCACCGAAAAAAAGAAGCCTTTCGGCTTCTTTCGGTGGCGGAGGGAGTGGGATATGTTCAGG
>CAUGPT010000053.1:0-10471 GCA_959601495.1 uncultured Eubacteriales bacterium | reverse complement strand
GCGACAGCTCGACCGCTTTTGCTCCAGTGGTCGGGGATGTGTGAAGGGACTACTTGCGGAAAAGCAGTCCCTTCACGTCTTTCTCACCCCCGTTCGGTAAGCTGTCGATTAAAGTTTGAAGTGCTTTGTAAAAAACTGAAAGTCCGCAGTTTCAGAACTTCGGTGGGGAGACTGACTGGCGCGGGAGGTGCACGGCGAGGGCGCGATGACGGACGGCACGACTGTGAGCGTGGGATGAACGGCGGGCGAGTGGGGCGCTGCGCGGCGTGCGGCGGGTGCGGGTGGTACGGCAGGTGCGCGGGGCGTCGGGGCGGTTGCGGTGCCGTGCTGTCTGCGCCGAGCAAAAAAACAAGGCTGCCGACGGCAGCCTTTGTTCGCTATCTGTACTTGATGGTTTAAAACCTATGCAGTTTGGTTTTTTCGGGTTCTTAGGGATCTTTTTCCCAAAAAAGATCCCTAAGTGGGGCATGGGGCGAAGCCCCATATATAATGGTTCTCGGTCAGGGTGCGGGGTGAAACCCCGCATATATACCTTTTCCCATGCCGGGGTGCGGGGCGCGGAGCCCCGCCATACCGTATCCCCTGCGGGGCGCGGAGCCCCGCAGGATCCCCAACCCGATATTTCAGTCGCCCAGAGATTTTGTTGTTTCGACGGTCACCTTTTCGTCGTAGCAGGAGAACATAGCGTCAACGTCCGCCTTGGCGGGTTTCTTTGTCAGAAGGCTCACAACGGGGACTATAATAAGTCCGCCGACCATTGCGAACACGCCGGAGTACAGCGAGTTTCTGAAAACGAACGAAAGGACTGCTCCCGTCGGGGTAAACACGCCGAGGGAAATGAGCATCTGCACCGTCATAAGTATGCTGCCGTACGCAAAGCATACCGCACAGGCGGGCTTTGTGGTGCGTTTCCAGTACAGTCCGTACAGAAACGGAGCAAGGAACGATCCCGCAAGTGCGCCCCACGACACACCCATCATCTGCGCTATCATGGAGAAGTTGAATGTATCCTTGAGGATAGCCATAACGGTCGATACGGCAATGAAGAACACTACGAAAACGCGCACGCAGAGAAGCTTCTTTTTGTCGCTCATCTCTTTCTTTGCGGCGGGAGCTATAACGTCAAGCGTAAGCGTTGAAGCCGATGTCAGAACAAGGCTTGAAAGCGTTGACATCGACGCGGAGAGCACCAGCACCATTACCACCGCTATAAGCGCGGAGGGCAGGGATGAAAGCATGTGCGGTATTATTCTGTCGTATATGATCTTTCCGTTTTCGTAAAGAGCGGGAGAGTCGTAAAGTCTCGCGAAGGAGCCGATAAAGTAGCAGCCGCCGGAAACGACGATCGCAAAGAGCGTTGAAATGACAGTGCCCTTTTTGATGGCATCCTCGTTTTTGATGGAGTAGAATTTGCCCACCATCTGGGGAAGTCCCCATGTGCCCAGGCTTGTCAGCACAACGACGAACAAGAGATACAGCGGCTGCGTGCCGAAGAACGACGAAAACGCGCCCTGCATATTTTGCGTTTCGGCATAGGGGGAGGCAAACTGCGAAAGTCCCGAGGCTGCCGCCGTCAGTCCGCCGTTTTCGCTGAGGACCGCTGCAACGACCGCAACAATGCCCGCAAGCATTATAATTCCCTGAATAAAATCGTTTATTGCCGTCGCCATGTATCCGCCGAAAATAACGTAAACGCCGGTGAGCGCCGCCATTACAACGATGACCACCCAGTAGGGAATGTCAAACGCAATGTTGAAAAGGCTTGAAAGTCCGTTGTAAAGGGAGGCGGTGTAGGGGATGAGGAACACGAAAACTATAACGGAGGCGGCGATCTTAAGTGCCGGAGAATTAAAGCGCTTTCCGAAAAAGTCGGGCATGGTCTTTGACTCCAGATGCTGCGTCAGGACCCTTGTGCGGCGGCCGAGCACGCACCACGCCAGAAGCGAGCCGATAAACGCATTGCCCAGACCTATCCATGTGGAGGCAAGGCCGAAGTTCCAGCCGAACTGACCCGCATATCCCACAAATACGACTGCGGAGAAATATGATGTACCGAAAGCGAAAGCAGTGAGCCACGGACCCACGCTGCGCCCGCCGAGAACGAAGCCGTTGACATCCGTCGCATGGCGGCGGCAGTACACGCCTATGCCTATCATTACGGCAAAGAACACGAAAAGCAGTGCCGCAGTCAGAATTTTAGCAAGCATTGTATGTATTTTCCTTTCAAAAAATATTATTCCTGAGTTTGTCTTTCAACAAGTGCCGTGTCGCCGCAGTATATGTGGCGAAGCTTGGGCTTTTCTATTTTGCCCGTGGGGTTTCGGGGCACATTCGCAAAAATTATGCGGCGCGGACGCTTGTAGCGGGGAAGCTCGGCGCAATAGTCCTCTATCTCCGCTTCGTCGGCGCTCTCGCCCTCTTTGAGCTCGATTATGGCCGCGGCGATCTCTCCCAGACGCTCGTCGGGAAGTCCTATGACCGCGGCGTCCTTTATCTTCGGGTTTGCCCTGAGAAAGTCCTCTATCTGAACGGGATATATGTTCTCGCCGCCGGTGATGATAACGTCCTTTTTCCTGTCAACAAGGAATATAAATCCGTCCTCGTCGCGGCGCGCCATGTCGCCGGTCCAAAGCCAGCCGTCGTGCAGTATCTCGGCTGTCGCCTCGGGGTTTTTGTAGTAGCATTTCATAACTCCGGGGCCCTTGACCGCGAGCTCGCCCACTTCGCCCTCTGCAACGGGAGAGCCGTCCGGCTTGATTATCTTGGCGTCCCACTGGTAGCCGGGCACGCCGATGGCGCCCACCTTGTCTATGTTTTCAACGCCCAGATGAACGCAGCCGGGGCCTATTGACTCGGAAAGACCGTAGTTCGTATCGTACTGATGCCAGGGGAAAACCTTTTTCCACCTTTTTATAAGGCTCGGCGGCACGGGTTGCGCGCCTATGTGCATGAGCCTCCACTGGGAGATGCGGTAGTCTTTAAGGTTTATATCTCCGCGGTCGATCGCGTCGAGTATATCCTGAGCCCACGGCACGAGCAGCCATACTATGGTTGCTTTCTCCTCGCTGACCGCCTGCAGTATCCACTCCGGGCTGACACCGCGCAGAAGTACGGCGCGGCTGCCCGAGATCAGGCTGCCGAACCAGTGCATTTTGGCGCCCGTGTGATAAAGGGGCGGTATGCAAAGAAATACGTCGTCGCGGCTCTGACCGTGATGCGCGCGCTCGGTCTTCGCGGAGCAGAGCAGAGCGCGGTGGGCATGGAGGATAGCCTTGGGAAAGCCCGTTGTGCCCGAGGAGAAGTATATTGCCGCGTCGTCGTCCTCGCAAAGCTCCACCGGAGGCGGAGTCGTGCTGCAGCATGAGAGATAGCGGTTAAAATCGTCCGCACCCTCGGGTATATCCTCGCCCACGAAGAAAAAGTTCTTTATATCGGGCAGGCTGTCGCGTATTTCCGCAACGCGGTCGATAAATTCGGGGCCGTATATGAGCACGGAAACGTCGGCAAGCTCGGCGCAGTAGCGGATTTCCTCAGCGGTATAGCGGTAGTTCATGGGTACCGCCAGCGCTCCGCATTTGAGAATGCCGAAGTATATCGGCAGCCATTCAAGGCAGTTCATGAGAAGAATGGCGACTTTGTCGCCGCGGCGGACGCCGCGGGTTATAAGAAGATTTGCCGCCTGATTTGCCTGCGCGTCAAATTCGCGCCATGTCATGGAGCGGCGGTACTTGTCACCCTCGGCGGTCTCGATAAGATTATACTCTCTCCATGTTGTGGTGTGGCTTGGCTGATTTGCGGGATTTATCTCCGCCAGTGCCTCTTTGTCGGGCTGAAGCCTTGCGTTTCTTTCCAGAAGGTCTACTATGGTATTCATTTTTCAATACCCCTTTTTGTGTTTTTATGATCGAAATAAAAAAGTCCTCTTGAAACAAATGTTTCAAGAGGACGGATAAACCGCGGTACCACCTCAGTTACCTGCAAAAGAGCAGGTCTCTCAACGGCACGGCGGAACATATATCCCGCTTATGCCTTGCGACTGTAACGGGCCGCACCCGTGACCGCCTACTTGCGAAAACGCTTTCGGAGTCAGCCTCTCGGAATGTAATTCACCCGTTTTGCCCCCATCCGTCTCGCACCGACCGACGGCTCTCTGTATGGGACGTTTTTCTGTAAAGCGGGTTACTCGTTTCCGGTCATAGGCTTTACCATATATCAGAAATATAGCACAGCGTGCCGCCCCTTGTCAATACCTTTTTGCATTTTTACAAGCTAAATCGGTAAATTTTTTCAAAAAAGCGTGCCGATGTACCCTTTTTATGCGCTCAGTCGGTATACGTATAAACCTCGCCGCAGTCGAAATATCTCGCCTCGGCGCCGTATTTCATGTCGATCTTCTGCGCAAGATGTTTCATTGCAAATTTTTCGCTGCCTGCATGACCGAGTATGACTATAGCCTTGTGCATACCCATCTGAGCCGCTTCGCGCACAGGCTCGCAGTCGCTCCATTCGCACAGCTCGCCGCAGATCGCAATTTCAAAGCCGTCCCCTTCGGCAAAATCCGCAAAGCACTTGTTGCCGCGCATACCGAGGGCGAGAAGTATCCTTTGCGATTTGTAGTCCGCGTCTCCCACAATACGCGGGTGGCGCAGCCTGAGCTTTTCGGCACATATAAGCGCCGCCTCGCGTGCGCTTACGGCATTGTCGCAGGTAAAGCCCATGTCTCCGTCGAAGCTGCCCGAAAGACCGGTGTCGGCTATAAACGCCTCTCCCACCTCGTCGCCCGCGCGAAAATGCATGGAGTCGTGGTATCTGTAAACGGCGGCGCCCGTTTCCTCAAGCAGGCGGCGTTTTTCGTTTGTGATCCTGCCGGGGCGGAATACGTCCTCGTGATCATAATATATAGGCTCGTGAGTGATAATGAGATCGGCGCCCCAGAGCCGGCACTGCCGCAAAACGTCCGGGGTTGCAGCAAGGCAGACGGCGATCTTTTCGACCTCTTTTGTTCCGTCTCCGAACTTCAGTTTGTCGACTGTCCCCGGATGGGTATTTATAAAATCTTTTCCGATAATGTCCTCTGCAATTTCAAAAGCCTTCACTTTGAAGTCCTCCGTATATCTGCGCCGCGCGCTTTTGTACGGTGAAATTATATCACACACCGCCGTTTTTTTCAAGGGAGCCTTGCGGCACGGCAATTTTTGTCTTGAATTGCAACATTTCGTATGATATACTGAAAAAAGATAATAATTTCAGTAAAGAAGGTTTTTTTATGAAAAAGTTTTTCAGCGATTTTAAGGCGTTTGCCATGAAGGGCAACGTTGTTGACATGGCTGTCGGCGTTATCATAGGCAGCGCCTTCGGCAAAATAGTCACATCTCTTGTGAATGATATAATCACTCCCCTCATAAGCCTTGCCATCGGCAAAATGGATCTTACCGGACTCGAGATCGTTTTCCGCGCGGGCACGGTCGACCCCGCGACTGGCGAGACGGTCGGCAAGGTTGCGCTTACATACGGCAATTTCATACAGTCCGTTATAGATTTTCTTATAATCGCCATGTGCATATTCGTTGTTCTCCGTCTTATAACCAACGCGGAGAAGAAGATAGAGAGCCTTACGAAGAAAAAAGAGGAAGAAAAGGCCGAGGAAGAGGAAGAAGCCAAGGAGACCGAGCTTGATCTTCTGCGCGAGATCCGCGATATGATGAAAAAGGAAAACGGTGAGGAAAGCGCCGAGGAAACGGCTGCGGACGGTGCGGCAAACGACGCCGCGGCAAACGAGGAAGGCGCGGCACAGTAACACGGCTGCGCGTCGCAGGACGGCGCAGCACACCTATCGGCATCGCTTGCGGCTATAAGGCGGACGGACCGATGAGGTGCACCTGCCGTCGGCAGGCGAGCTTCATATGATCATTTTGCGGCTTTGCGGCATTTTTGCGTTGCGGCGGCAGGCGCCGCGGCGGTAATGACCGCCGGCGCGGCCCCGGGCTCTTGCGAGCGACGGTAACAGGGCGCGCGGCAGCGGAATATAATTAAAGAAAGTACGAAACAGAAAACGGGTGAATCATTTGAGCGTTGACCTTTCAAAAAAATTCAGCGGCAAAAAGTGCATACTTCTCGGCGCGGGCGTTTCCAATATGCCGCTTGCGAAAATGCTCTGCGGCATGGGCGCCGAGGTGGAAGTGCGCGATAAAAAGTCCGCGGCGGAAATGGGAGAGCGAGGTGCGGAGCTTTTGTCTCTCGGCGTGCGCATAGTCTCGGGAGAAGGCTATCTTGAACACATGCGCGCGGACTATATTTTCCGCTCCCCGGGATTTCGCCCCGATATACCCGAGCTTCGCGAGGCTGCGGCGGCAGGCGCGGTCATAACGGCGGAGATGGACGAATTTATCGAAAATTGCCCCTGCACCGTAATAGGCGTTACCGGCAGCGACGGAAAAAGCACCACCACAACGCTTATTTCTCTTATTGTCAAAGAAGAGGGTGTGCCCGACAGAACCGTTTTTCTCGGCGGCAACATCGGCGAGCCGCTGCTGAACCGCATAGGAGACATGAAAAGCGGCGACGTTGTCTGCGCCGAGCTTTCGAGCTTTCAGCTCATGACGGTCAGCGCCCCCGTTGACATTGCGGTCATAAAGAACGTTACTCCCAATCACCTGAACTGGCACACGGGCATGGATGAGTATATCGCCGCAAAAGCGAGAATACTCCGCGGCTGCAAAAAAGCGGTGCTGAACTATGACGACGAGGTCTGCCGCGAACTTGCAAAGCAGTGCGGGGCGCCGGTCATATGGTTTTCAAGACACCGCATACCAAACGATGCGCTTGAGGGCTGCGCCGGCGGCGTGTTTATTGACGGCGGTGCGATGATCGCCCATACAAACGGCACGGAGCGCGTGGTCATGCACCGCAGCGATATTCTCCTGCCGGGAGATCACAACGCGGAGAATTACTGCACCGCAGTTGCGGCAACGCTCGGGTTTGCGGGCGACGAAGCGGTGCGGCGCGTTGCAAAAACATTCGGCGGCGTTCGCCACCGTCTGCAGCTTGTCAGAGAAAAGGACGGCGTCCGCTACTACAACAGCTCCATAGACTCCTCCCCCACGCGGACGGCGGCGGCGCTTTCGGCGCTTGAAGGCCCCGTGCGCATAATCTGCGGCGGATATGACAAAAAGCTGCCCTTTGAGCCTTTGGCAGAGGCGCTTGTAAAAGATAGAAACGTGCGCACAATCATTCTTACAGGCGCGACGCGGGAGAAGATAAAAGCCGCAATAGAGGCGCATCCGGACTATAAGTCCTCCGGCATCGAAATAATCGAAAAGCCGGACTTTACGGATGCCGTGCTTGCGGCGGCGCGCAGCGCGCACCCCGGGGACGCGGTACTGCTTTCCCCCGCCTGCGCAAGCTTTGACGCTTTTGCAAACTTCGAAGAGCGCGGAGACCGCTTTGCGGAGATAGTAAACAGTCTTTGAAAATACCGAAAAAGCTCCGCCGAGAGACGAACTCCGCAAGGGAGTGCGCCTCAGTTATATTCGCCTGACGGCGAGTGATATTATTGCTTCGCAGTGATATTATGCTTCGCATAGTTATATTGCCTACGGCAGCTTTGGCGGCAAATATAATATCACGAAAGCCGAAAGGCTTTCATATCACTTTCCGAAAGGAAAATATCACTTCGGGCAAAGCCCGAAATATCACTTTTTTCATAGGTACGGCGAGCATCGGATTTTGACGCCAAAAGCCCTTAGGGATTTTTGTAGGATAATAGGAAGAAGGCAGCACAAATTTTGTGCTGCCTTCTTCCTTATGGAGCCCATCTTGCAGGCGGAGCTTTTCTCATGTCGGCACAGTATCGTGTGCTATGCCGTATTCGTGATGTATGGGGAGCGCCGCCGCTTTCTTTATTACGCAAGGTTCAGATGCTTTTTGAGAATGGAGTTCGTTATAATAAACTCCACGACCGCCACCGCCGCGTATACGGCTGCGATGGACGAAAGCAGCAGCGCGTAGCAGTCGCCTGCCTGCATACCGTCAAGCAGCAGTCTTCCGAAAGACGCTTTTGCCGCCACTGTCGAAACTACGACGGTCGCGACTACCATGACCGTCTGGACCGCGGAACTGAGGGCAAAATAGAAGCCCACGGAGGCAAATACCTTTGCTCTTCTGGCAATGTTGCCGCCCAGAGTGATCGCGAGAAATACCATGCACAGTGTGCAGAGCCCCTGCGCCGCAAAGCATATCAGAGTAGGGATCACCATTTTCGGCTCCGCACCGTTGAATACTACCTTGATAAATTCCGCTGCGGACGCGAACAATTCACCGGTAAAGAGCTTTTCCTTCGGCGTGCTCGCCGTGCCTATCATCAAAAACGAAAGCGAAAGCGTTACCGTGCCGGAGATAAGCGCCCAGATTATTGCGGAGAACAGCTTTGAGAACATAAGCTGGTGGGTCTTAACGGGCAGGGTGAACGTGAGGTACCCCTCGTCGGTGAAGAAGTTTTTGTAAAAGCGGGCGAATATTGCGATAAACGCCAGAACCGTGTAAGCGATAACTCCCAGCGCCGCAGCCCCCGCTATCATAACAAGCGCGGTCCCCAGCGCGAGAGAAGCCGTGCTTTCTATGCTGAGGTCGGACAGAAACTTTGTACCTATCATCGCTCCGCAGCCCACCGCCGCGACCGCAATGACGAGCAGCGTGAACGGAAACAGCATGCGTCCGATGCCGCGGAAATCGTATTTAAAAAGCTTTGTCAGCATCTGAATACCTCCCTGAACAGCGTATCGAGGCTCTTGCCCAGCTCGCTGCGGACGTTGTCGCAGTTGTTGTACAGGGTAAGTTTGCCGTCGGAAATAAACATAAACTCGTCGAGGATGTTTTCCACATCGGCGATCAGATGGGTGGATATGATCACCGTTGAGTCCTCGCAGAAGTTTGAGATGATCGTTTTGAGAATGTAGTCGCGGGTGGCGGGATCGACGCCGCCGATAGGCTCGTCAAGCAGATACAGCTTTGCGCGTCTGGACATTACCATTACAAGCTGCACCTTTTCTCTGTTGCCCTTTGAGAGCTCTTTTATGCGCATGGATGTGTCAACATGCAGGCTTTCAAGCATATTTCTCGCTCTGCCCTCGTCGAAATCGGAGAAGAAGTCGCGGTAGAATTCTATCGCATTCTCCACTCTCATGGATGTGTCAAGGCAGGGGCGCTCCGAAAGGTATGAGACCATACCTTTGGTCTCTGCCCCAACGGGGATCCCGTCCACAAGTATTTCTCCGCTTGTGGGACGAAGAAGCCCTGCGCAAAGCTTTATAAGCGTTGTTTTGCCGCTGCCGTTAGGCCCCAGCAGACCGATGATCTTGCCTTTGGGCAGAGCTGCGGTAAAATTGTCAAGTCCGCGGTTTGAGCCGTAAGTTTTAGTCAGCGCGCGGCATTCAAGTATCGGGTTGTCTGTCATAATTTCGATATATGTTCCTTTCTCTGCGCGGTGCAAAGTCCGAAGCGGCTTCGCGGCGCGCCGTTTTTTAGCTTTCTGAGGATCGTTATTGTCCGTCCGGCATTCCGGCTGTCGCTTCTGTCCGCCAACTGCCTTCGCCGTCAATGCCCGCCGATGTGTCAAGCGCTTCTTTTGTGAGCGTGCATATCTCATCCGTCGAATATCCCAGTGTTCGCATATTTCCGCAATATCCGGCTGCAAGGCCGAGAGCTATCTCCCTGCGCGCCGATCCTATGCTTTCGGCGTCATCCGTTACGAAACGGCCGAGAGTGCCTTTTGTGACGATAAGCCCTTCGTCCTCAAGGCTCGCATATGCCCGCTGCACCGTATTGGGATTGACGGAGGCTTCTATGGCAAGGTCACGCACGCTGGGCAGCTGACTTGAAATGGCATACGTGCCGCGCACGATGCGCCCGCGAAGCTCGTTTGCGATCTGCATGTAAACAGGAGTCGCTTTGTCAAAGTCCCACGGCATTGTATCCCTCCTCTGTATTAGTGTAATAATACAGTAACACAGCGCGAGCGGTATGTCAAGTGTTTTTTGAAAAAAACTTGACGCAAGTTTGCCGAACGGGGTGCGAAGGACGTGAAAGGACTGCTTTTCCTTAAACCGAGCTTAACTTTATACCGGTGTCCTTTGCACCGTCCGCGCGCCCTCGCCGATCACTGCCCGCACCGCGCTCGCTCGTTCACCCCACGCGCCGTGTTGCCTGCCATCGACGCTCACCCCGCGCCCTCATCGCCCGTACCCGCACCCCGCCGCACCTGCGCCCGCCTGCACCCACCGTCCCTTGCCCCGCCGCCGCTCATCTACCGTTTCTCCCGTGCCCACCGCGCATACATCGTCCGCACCCGCTCGTCTCCCCGCCGAAGTTCTGAAACTGCTTGCTTTCAGTTTTTTGCAAAGCATTTCAAACTTTGTAGTCAGCTTACCGAACGTAAGTAAAAAGGACGTGAAGGGACTACTTTTCCGTAAGTAGC
>CAUGPT010000052.1:0-10549 GCA_959601495.1 uncultured Eubacteriales bacterium | reverse complement strand
CCTTGAAAATAAAGGGTTTTCGGGTAAGTGGCGATTACTCCCACTCGACGGTTGCGGGGGGCTTGCCGGTGACGTCGTAGAATATCATGGAGATACTGTCGCCTTCCGTCTCGAGAATTCCTTTAACGGCGCTCTCAAGGGCGTCCGTTGTAAACTCCTTGCCGGGGGCGGCGCTACGCGCCGTCATAAAGTCGGAGGTGCATACCGCGCGGATGGCGCAGGAATACTTCTTATCCTTATTTGCCGACATGGGGAACATCACCGCAAAGCACTGCGCGATCTTCGGGTTCATCACGTTGGATGTGACTGCCGCGTCTATCTCGCGGAGTATATCTGCGGTCTCATGGCAGATATGCATACCGGCGCAGCTGATATCGTCTATGGACTTTGTATCGCTGTAAATGCAATAAGCTACGCGGTTTATAAAGCTGAATTTATTGGGTATCTCTTTTGCGATCTCAAAAATGAGCTTCCAGTCGGCGTTGTGTACGGTGGCGCCTTCGTCGGTGGGATAAAGTGTCGCAAGGCTCTTATAGCTTCTGTTATCGCCCTGTACTCCCACGGACTGTATGGGTCCTACATGGACCTTGAATTTACCGCCACCGACTTTTTCGACAAATGCAGAAAGTTCGCCGAGTTTAGTCTGTTCGGGCAGAGGAGCCGCTTCGTTGCAGCATATAAGGCGCACGCCGAGGCCCGGACCGGGGAAGGGCTGACGGGATGCGATCTCCTCGTCAAGACCGAGCATACGGGCGACCTTACGGACTTCGTCCTTATGCCAGTCCCAGTTGGTCTCGATAACGTGACCCGCGTCGCGCAGGGCTCTGATAACGCCCACGTCGTTGTGGTGGGTCTTTATTTTATGCGCGTAGCCGGAAACGTCGGGGTTGCCGCTTTCTATAAGATCGGGGCGCAGTGTGCCCTGAGCGAGAAACGCGGTATCGAAGTCGAGATCAAGCTTTTTCGCTGCCTCTTCGGTCACTACAAAGAACATATGGCCGATTATGGCGCGCTTTTTCTCGGGCTCCACGGTTTCGGAAAGGGGTGCGTATTTTTCGCCGTCTATTTCAAGGGCGGTATTGAAAAACGCGTCCTCCGCGTTTATGCGCTGCATCTGCGTAAGTCCCAGCTTTGCCAGGTTTTCGCAGATGAGGTCGGATTCGTTCTTTCTCATAAGGCCGTGGTCGATATGGATGGCAAACACCTGCTCGGGGCGAAGCGCCTTTACGAGCAGTGCCGCGGTCACGGCGGAGTCAACGCCTCCGGACACGAGGACGACGACCTTGCCGTCGCCGACGCGTTCGCGTATCATTTTAACGGATGTTTCGATACGGTCCTCAAGCGCGTACACCTCTTTGAGACCGCATATGCCGCGCAAAAAGTTTTCCAGCATCTTTACGCCGTTTTCGGTAAGCTCAACTTCGGGGTGGAACTGGACCGCCGCGATCTTCTTTTCCTCCGACCATACAGCTGCGGTGACGTTATCTGTCTTTGCCACGACCACAAATGAGTCGGGATTGCGCTTTACAGCGTCGCCGTGGCTCATAAGCACGGGCTGAACGGAGTCAAGTCCAGCAAAGAGAGGACAGGATGTGTCGACGGTCACGTTTATCTGACCGTATTCGGTTTTATAAGAAGGAATGACCTCTCCGCCGAAATGGTTGCAGATAAGCTGCATACCGTAGCAGATACCGAGCATGGGCAGACCGAGTTCGAAAATTCCCTCGTCATATGACGGAGCGCCGTTCTCCCAAACACTGGAGGGACCTCCGGACAGAATGACTGCGCTGTAATCCTTCAGCTTTTCGCTGCTGACTCCCATAGGGAGTATATCGGTGTATACGCCGAGCTCTCTGACCTTTCGGTCAATGACCTTTGTATACTGACCGCCGCAGTCGAGTATTGCGACTTTTTCACCGGAGTGCTCCGACATTGACATTGGGATTTTCCTCGTTTCATTAAAGTTACATATGCATATATAGATTATACATTTTAGGCGCGGGGTTTTCAATAGTAATATTGACAAAAAGCACCATTATATGCAGAATGCGTTTATAAAAGCTGACCGCACGGGAGACGCGGCGACGCATCGGAGCGGCAGGGGGCGCCTTTATCCGCAGCGGGGCAGCGGACGAGAGCGGCGCGGCAGGAGGCGAGCGATATGGGCAGAAGATGAGCGTTGGTGGTAGCGCCTTATACTGGGCAAAAGCGAGTGCGGCGCATGGAGAGTGATCGATACTGAGCGGGAGAGCGGGCGGGGGACGGACGTCATCGACCGCGGCGCTCTGTGGGAGCTTGCTTCGGCGGCGAAAGCTATTTCGGGCGCTTTCTGTCTGATACGCGCCGCGTGTTTTTCCTTCTTGACAGAAGAGTGAATACTATGACTGTTACAGCGGCGAGAACTATGATAAAAACATAGAAAAGCGGATCCGCGCTGCTTTGCGTGCCGCCGTTCAGCCGTGCTTCCAGCTCGTGCCGCTCGGCGCTGAGGCTGCAAAGCTCGACCTTTGACAGGTTAAGCGAAGCGCCTTCGGCACCTTTTACGATAATTGCGGCGTATTCTGTTTTTGACGCTCCCGCAAACTGAGACATATTGCAGACATACTCGGTCATGTCGGAATTTTCTGCAATTGCAGAAAATTCCGCCCGGTAGTCTCCTCCGCCGAGCACGAGAGTGATATCGGCGGCGCCGCCGCTTGGAATGTCGCTTACGGACATGGTAAATCTAACGCTCAGATCCGCCATGTTTACGGGAGAAGCGAGACGGCAGACAATAATGCCCGCGCCGCTGTCGGTCGGGTCGGAGGCGACTGTGAGCGCGCGTCCGCCTCCGGCAAGGCCCGCGCTCTGCGCCGCGGAAAAGCTGCCGCCGGAGACCCAGCCGGAAGTATCATAGGCATTTGTAAAATTCCATATATTGCAGGTGCCTTCGAATGCTATGTTTTCTGCAATTGCCTTATACTGCGAGACCGAAGCGGAGAAGACCTTTTCGCGGTCAATGGCGCTTTTCAGTATATCGTAAAAACGGTTGGGATCGTCAAGGGCGGAAACGGATATTGCCGCAAAACGAAGTCCCGATGTCGCCGCGGCCTTGCAGTATTCGACGTATGCGGTTCCGAGTTCGTCATAGTCCGAGTCCTCAGGCGCCTGCCAGATGGCGGCGCAGCTGTCTGTCGCGTATCCGAAAGAGCCGGAAACTCCGGCAGAGTGGGCAGCGGACGCAGCCGTGCTTACGGGATCGCTCCCCTCGCAACTGTACAAAACGGATATGCCCTGCCTGCCCGAAACGGCCGCAAGGTGGCGCACCGCCGCAAAGCACGGTGACGGGTCCGAATCCGGGCTGTCCGTAAAGGGCAGAAAGACCTCCTGCGCCGAACCGGTGCTGCGTACGCACAAGGTGAACATCGAAACAAGCTTTGCATAGTTTTGCGCCGCGGTCATGTCCGGCACCTGCGCGCCGGGCACGGTATTGACCGAGTTGCCTATAATAAAGCCGCGTATCCCTCCGAGCTTTGTCGAAAGAATGTCGGCAACGGCGCACATTTTTATAACGCTGTCGCGATCGCCCGGGTCAAAATCCAATTCCGTATTTTCGCTTTGCAGTATTCTTGCGTACACCCTGATGCCCGCCGCGCCCGCAAAGGACAGTCTGTTCTCAAACTCTGAGATGTAGCCGTTATTGAGATAGAAATATTCACCGCCGTATGTGTACAGCCCCGCGGAGTACAAGTCTCCGTCCTCAAGCAGGCGGTCGGTATATATATCTATTACCGTGGAGGAAACATTGGATTCAAAAACTCCTGCCGCGTCCGCGCCGTAAAGGGCAGAAACGGAGGACGCGGGTTCGGCTGAAACTGTCTGCGCCTCTGCGAACCGGGGCGCGCCGAGGGGGATATTCTCTTCGTCCGTCATAAGGACCGCCTGATAAGTGCAGCAGGCATAACTTTCTTCGGGAGTACATGTCAGCGAAAATCGTGTTGAATATCCGGTAACGATGTCCGGCTCTCCTTCGAGTATCTTATCGGCGTCTGCCCAGACGGGTATGATATACAGACCGATATTGCAGCCAACGTATTCCACCGCGGCCTCCGTTGAAAGGCTGCCGCTTACGGTGACCGCACCGTCTTCGTATTTGCATGACTCAACGCTGCCGACGGCGGAGTCGTATTTTTCTGAAAGATACACTGCTCCCGCGCCGACGGCGGTGACGCTGCCGTCCGTAATGCCCTGAAAGACAAAACGGATCCTTTCAAAGCTGCCGTTTACAATAAATGAATATGTGTGGCTGCCCTGCATGAGTGCCTGTGTTCCGGACACGACCGCAGTGATGCCGTCACCGGTATCGGCTGCGGCTTCGACTGTGCCGGCGGAGGAGACCTTTGCGGTTATCCATGCGAGATATACCGCGTCATCCGACGTGTCCGTTATGAAATCGGGGGAGATCTCCGCGCCCGCACGCTCTGGAGTGACGGTAACGCCTTCCTGCGTATACTGTGCCGAGCCGAGGGTGCATTCGACGCTTTCAGCCATAAATGTTTCTCTGTATTTATAGGTAAATCCGTCGTCAGCCGAGGCAGAATGTATGATTGCGTACGAAACAGTGCCGTCGACGGCTTCAATATCTATGCCGATATGATCAAGTGAGCCCCGCAGACCGTCCGGCAGGGGAACGTATACGGTATCGGTATCGCCGAGAGAGCCGACGGTGTATGCCTCGCTGCGATAGTAGCCCGAGCCGAGGGTGACGCTGATCTTGTACGAGTTTGCGCCGCCGCGCAGGATCATATCAAAATGCAGTTCGCTGCAGTCTTCGACCGAGATGGGGGAGAAGTCCGCAAAAAAGCTCATGTTTTCGCTTTCGTCATCAAGGCTCAGCAGCACGGCGGTATTTCCGTTGACCGAGCGCTGCACGACGCTTACCCCGTCGCCGTCCCACATATCTTTGTCCGTTATATCAAGAACGCGCACGCCCTCGCCGCCCGCTGCCGAGGCGGACGGCAAACCGAGAGATGCGGAAAGTATCATCACTGCCGCAAGTATTGCGGCGCCTGCTCTTTTGCAAAGCTTTTTCACTTGTTCCGCCTCCTCACCGGTGTTTTGCGGCAATATCGGATCTGCGCCGATATCCGCCTCTATAAGCGTTACTTTATACTATAATAACACAAACCGAGCGAAAAGTCCCGCTTTTTTCAAAAATCGAATACCGCCTTACCCGTTTTGCTCTTTGCAAACGTTTTTCGCAGTGCTGCGCGATTGGCGAAGTCTCATGCTTCGCCAGCTTATAAAGCCGTATATATCGTTTGCGAGAAAAGCGGCGAAGCATATGACGACCGATATGTACGACGAGTCCGAAAGACTTGCGAGTATCCACATAACGATAAGCACAATGTCATTCGCGGCGTAGGCAGCGGAGAAAAATTCGCTGCGGCGGAACGTCAGATACGCGGCGGCAAAGCTTGTGAAAACGGATACGGTACTGATAACGATATTAGTCGTGCCGAGGTATGAGAGCAGCACGGAAAAACCGGCAGTTACGGCGATGCACAGGAAAAAGGCGCCGATGTACTCGGCAGGGCGCAGGGCGTTGACCCGTACCTCGCTGCGTCCGTGCTCCGACGGGTGCCGAAGCCACGAAACGAGCGCCGCCAGCGCCATGGGCGCCGTCATGCCCAGGTATGTCAGCATCTCGCCGTAGTACGAAAAACCGTATGAAATTATGCCGTACATCACGCTGAAGGCTATCATCAGCACCTGACCCCATGGGTTGCCCTTGGCGTTCAGTATCAGGGAAGTAACGCCTATGAGAGAGGCGCACAGGGTCAGATATCCTCTGCCGCCGAAAACAAAAAACGATACGGCGATAGCCGCGACGGATGTGCTCCACAGCCATATTTCCGCACGGGAAAAATACTTTACGGGGTTTTTGATCTTCATAAAGAATCCTTTCAAAAAAAATAAAGCATCTGAGCACATCTTCAAAGACCTAACGATGTGCTTCAAATGCTTTTTCGCATTTATCTGCCCGGTGGCAGTTATGATTTACTGTATCATTATACGGCAAGCTGTCGGGATTGTCAACCCCGGCAATTTGCCGTATTTCTGCAGATCAGAAAACTACGGTGAGAAACATTTTGAAACGTTCTTTCCCGTATACGGAGTGGGGATGTCCCGCCGGCATAACAATGGAGTCGCCCGCGCTCAGAACGTACTCCTCACCGTCAATGGTAACGCTGCCGCAGCCCTCAAGACAGGTAACAAGAGCGTCTCCGCCGGCTGCGTGGGTGCTGATCTCCTCGCCCTTGTCGAAGGCAAAAAGCGTAAGGCTTACGGAAGAGTTCTGTGCCAGCGTGCGGCTGACTATCTGCCCGGGGCAGTACTCGACCATGCCAGCAAGACTGATTATTTTGGATTTTTCAATGTTTTTCATTTTTCGGCTCCTTTTTATATACGAATAAGTTCGTAATTTTTCGTTCCTGTTCCGGCAGCGGCTGCCGCGTCGATAGTGTGCCTGCCGTGACGTGTTTCTATACGCTCCACAAGATGATCTTTGCCCGGATCCTTTGAAGAATAAACAAGGTCTATGCACGCCTGATCAAGCGCTACGGGATCGCTTGAGGAAAGTATGCCGATGTCCTTCATGCAGGGATCCTCCGCAACGGCGCAGCAGTCGCAGTCAACGGAGAGATTGCACATCATGTTGACATAAACGGCGCGCCCGCCGAAATAGTCGGTAACGCTGCCTGCGGCGTCTGCCATTGCCTCACAGAATTTGTCCTGCGGGGCGGTGTTCTGCCATAACTTATTCTGATCATCCGTGATCCCCGCCGAGTGTATATTACTTTTGCCTGCGGATGACGCAATGCCTATGGAAAGCTGCTTCAGCGCTCCGCCGAATCCGCCCATGGGGTGACCCTTGAAGTGGGAGAGCACAAGCAGATCGGTATAATTTGCAAGATTTTTGCCCACATGGTTTTCGCTGAGCACCGTTCCGCGCTTTACGGGCAGGATCATGTCGGGACCCTCGGCGTCGAGCAGATCAACGTCGAAATACTTTGTCCAGCCGTGATAGGCTATAAGCTCGCGGTGCTTTTCGGTCGTGTTGCGCGCACCGCTGTACGCGGTGTTGCATTCAACGACAGTGCCGCCTACATGCTCAATGGCGGGACGCAGAAATTCGGGACGCAGAAAATTCTGGTTGCCTTTTTCTCCGGAGTGGACCTTTACGGCGATATTGCCGCCGAGCTTTATGCCCACGGCGTCGTACATTTTTATAACCGCCTCGGGTGTTATTTCACTTGTAAACCAAACCTTTGCCGTTTCCATAGAATCGTCTCCTTTCAGGGGCGGCATCTGCCGCACCATCTCTCAGGCATATTCTATCACGGTTTTTTGAAATAATCTACTGATTTTGAAAAAATCATCGCCGTTATGAATAATCACCCCGCCGCCCGAATATATTCGGGCGGCGGGGTGCTTATTTATTCGGGAATATCTTCAAGTGCGCCGTCAATGTCGCCGAGAAGTTCCGATACGCAGTCCTGCGTTTCGTCGAACAGCTCGCATACCTCGTCGCGAACGTCCTCGGCTTCGTCGTCAAGATCGGTCAGCGCGCCGATCTCACGGTTCCATGCGCTTTTTATCTCGCAAAGCCTGGACTGCATCTCTTTCAACCTGACCCTGGATACCGACATAAGCTTTGTGCCGTCTTCTGTGGGCGCGTCGCCGTCCTCATCGGATATTGTAATTTTGCATTTTCTGCCGGAGCTTATTTTTGCGGTAAGTATTGATGTCATGGCAAAGTTTCCGTTCTGCGCCGCTTTTGCGGCATAGGTCGCCAGCAGCGTTTTCGGTATTCTTTGCATAAGGATCGTTGTCATTCCGATATTTCCCGAGCTGAACGCGGTGTCAAAGCAGCGCTGCACTGCCTCGTCCGAGGCTTTGCTGCAAAGAATGGTGACAATGCCCGTTTTGCCGTTTTTTGCGGCATCGCATATAATTTCATCCACAACGTTTTTGTCGGCGTACCGATCGGCGCATCCGGCAAGGATGTGCAGCTTGCCCGGCTTTTCTTTTTCGTATGCGCTCTTCATCGCGTCCGAAAACTCTTCTTCGCTGTATGCGCACGAGGCGATATTTACGCTGCTTGTGTCGCTGTCTCCGGCATTCGTGATGCGGTCCAGAAGCTCCCTGTTTTCCTCCGGCAGCAGCAGGGGAGACACTGCGTTGAACTCCTCGACGCTCATATCGGTGCTGCACGGATTTCCGTTTATTATATCCACCGCGGTCTTGTCGCCGATAAGCTCATCCACCGTTGTGGAAAGTATTTCGGCAAGCTGACCGAGATTTGATATATCCGGCATGGAAACGCCTCTCTCCCAGTTTGAAACTGCCTGAAAGCTTATGCCTAGGCGGTTTGCAAGCTCCATCTGCGTTAGGTTTGCCTCTTTTCTGAGCATTTGAATCTTTTTGCCTGTCTCTGTTATGCTGAACATTTTAATTCTCCTTTTTTCATGTTTTCTGCGCGGCTTTTTTGTTTACACTCCGATTATATCCCGTGCCTGAGAATAAATCAATAAATCAAAAGTTGAGCTTTGCAGTAAAGCATTGAAGAAATACTAAACCGGCGGTTGAGACGGCGGTTTATGTGTAAAATGATATAAATTTGCAGCGTATTCTATCAAACGGTTGACACATAATACAAAATATGGTAATATATAGTTAACTTAGTTATTATATTTACGGAGGGAAATACAGTGAAGAAAACGGTAAAAAGCATCATTTTGTCCGCTGCGGCACTGCTCATACTGTGTGCGGTATGCGCAGGCAGCCTGTCGGCACAGAATGCATCCGACGACCCCGCCGACAGCTATGTAAAGCAGACTGCGGCAAATGAGGATTCATCCATTTCGCTTTGGTTTGAGCATTCCTTCAAAAAGGTACTCACAAGCGATAAGACCCCGTCCGGCATGGATACATACTCCGTGTACATGGCGAAAAACGAAATTGAGAACGCGCAGTTCGTTCTCTATTCCGATACGGATAAAACGGGCATGAAGGCTGAGGTCGCCGCGTTCTCCGCCATGGACGGCAGCGGTGCGAGCATTCCCGCGGAGATCTATTATGAGATGTACATAAACGTCACGAATGCCAACACGCAGAGCGTGCTCGGCATGACCGACAGCAGCAGCCTTATAAGAAACGGTGAGACTCCCGATCCGGTGGTCCCGCTCAAGAAGGTCAGAACCTTCAAGCTGAACGGCGGCAAGAGCCAGGCATTCTTCATAAAGCTGAGAAGTGCCGCCGACACCCCCGCCGGCTGGTATTCGGCTCAGCTTGATATAAAGAACTCGGCAGGCGAGGTCGTAAAGACCGCGACTGTCTACGCACACGTTTGGGATTTCGCACTCAGCGAAAAGACTGCCCTTCAGACAGCGCTGTTTATGAAAAACGACACGTCATACGGCGGCAGCTACAAAGCGTTCTACGATTACCTGCTTGAAAACCGTCTTTGCGCCATGGATGTGCCCGGCACGTTCTACGGCTCCGATGCTTCAAAGTGGCTTACAAGTCCGTATCTTACAAACGACCGCGTGTCGGCAATACGTGTTTCTCACAGCGGCTGCGGCGCGACCGGCAAAAAATATAACGAAAGCGACTCCACCGTATACGGAAATTATGCGGCGATCTACAACACGCTTCAGAGCTCCGATATATGGGATTCGATAAAGGATAAACTGTACTTTTACACGGCGGACGAACCGCTGCCCGTTCCCGACAATCACACCCGTGACAATGCGGATCTTGTTATCAACAACTACAAGGTGCTTTCAAAGTACTGGAAAGATCCGCGCGTGGTCGTTGCGCACGGAGAAGAGTCGGCATATCCTCAGACAAAGTATACTAAGCCTCTGTCAACATACGCGACAAAGGACCTGTATGACGTTTCGCAGGCGTTCATGGATACCGGCAGTATTACGCTTTGGTGCCCCAGAATTTATGCATTTACTCCTAAGTACGAGATAGACGCGTACGGCAGATACGCGGGTATAGAGAACGGTGCCGGCTGGTCGGACCAGATAAGGACCATGAGCGGTCCTTACTCCGGCGCGTATTCCAACGGTTACTATCAGTATTTCAACTGGGAGGCACTTGAAGGTTACTACGCCGATCGCTACAACTCTTTCATGCAGCTTGAAAATGCCAAGGGCAAGAATTATGAGTCGTGGGCATATTCCGCGGGCTGGAACAAGAGCTATACTTACTGTAATCACCTCATTGAGAATACCGGACTTCAGACAAAGATGCTGTTCTGGCAGCTTTATCAGAACGATGTAACGGGTTATCTCTATTACGGCACAAACAACTGGGGCGAGTACGACGCAAATAACGGAGGTTTTGCGGATAATACCGTGACCGGCGCGCTTACAAACTTCAAGTGGAAGACAAACAAGCTTTCATATGCAAACGGATTTGATATTCACGGCAACGGAGTTCTGTTCTACGGAATGACCCAGGGAAATATCTTCGGCACATCGTACATCGGAAGTCT
>CAUGPT010000051.1:0-11791 GCA_959601495.1 uncultured Eubacteriales bacterium | reverse complement strand
GAGCTGTCGCACACATTTCTCCGTGCAATGAGGGCAAGCCCTCATTGCCCTCGAAGGGAAAAAGAGAAATCTCTTTCCCTTCCTTAAGAATCCATCCCTTTCTCTTGATTGTGCTTGCGAGTGTAAGAAAAAAGCGACTGCTCCAAGCCCGAGAGATTCGGAGAATTGACTTTAGCGTAGCTTATAGACACGATTGACGTTTTACTTGCGAAAGTGTAGAACGACGCTCCGATAGATACCGAACGCAAGCTCGAAAGACGAGCTTGCGTTGTTTAGTCCCGCGCACATTTTTTGAAACTGCAAGTTTTTAGTTTCTTTACTTTGTCGGAGAAACTGTAAGAACAGTTTGCGCTCAACAAATAACAAGGCTGCCGTACGGCAGCCTTGTTTGCTATCTATGCTTGATAGTCTGAAACCTATTCAGTCCGGTTTTTTCGGGTTCTTAGGGAGCTTTTTCCCAAAAAAGCTCCCTAAGTCAGGGCGCGGGGTGAAACCCCGCATATATAATTCCCGCACGGTCGGGGTGTGGGGCAGCGCCCCACATATATCCCTATCCCTCATGTCGGGGTGCGGGACGCCCAGCCCCGCCAATACCGTTCTCTGCGGGGCGCGAAGCCCCATAAAAGCCCTTCCTCCTCAGGCGCGGCGGCGCACGGCGGCGTGCCAGCGCTCAACGGGGAGCTGCGACAAAACGATCGCCGCAAACATCAGCGCGCAGCCAACCCATTCCCTCGCCGTAGGAAAGTCGGGCTCGCCTATGATCATCGAATAACCTATCGTCCCCAGAACGGCGAAAACGGATTCAAGGCTCATGACAAGCGAGGCGACCGCAGGCTCGGTGCGCTGCTGACCCAGTATCTGCAGCGTGTACGCGATGCCGCAGGACATAACGCCCGCGTAGAACAGACTGAACCATCCGCTTGTAAGCTGGGAAAGTTTCGGTTCTTCAAAAATGAACATACATATTCCCGAAAGAGTTGCCGACGTAAAGAACTGTATGCACGAGACCTTAACGCCGTCAAGACCCGGTACGAATCTGTCTATCATTATGATATGCACCGCAAATACCACGGAGCAGAGCATTATAAGCGCGTCGCTCGGCATTACCGTAAAAGCTCCGTGTATGCAGAGGAAATACAGCCCCACGATGCCGAGCGCAATGCTCACCCACATGACAGGGCGCACACGCTTTTTCATAAACAGACCGAATATCGGCACGATAAGGATATACATAGCCGTTATGAAACCCGCTTTTCCGGAATCCGTCCCGGCGTTGATGCCAAACTGCTGCAGACACGATGCCACGCACAGCACCGAGCCGCATCCCACTCCTACAAAAAGCGTGCGCAGGCGTTTTTTCTTCGACTCTTTTTCGTATGTCCCGTTTTTCTTGCGTATAAGTTTTGTTATCAGTATGAACGGTATCAGCACCGCGCCGCCGAGAAAACTGCGGACGGACTGAAACGTAAACGGGCCCATGTGATCCATGCCGGTGCCTTGCGCAACAAAGGACGTGCCCCAGATAAACGCACAGATCAGCAGCATTACAAAACCGACTATACCATTACCTGATTTTTTCATACTTTTTCCTTTTACAGGCGTCGCGCGGCGGCTTTTTGCCATGCCGGAAAATGCCGCGCAGATCCTGCTACTCTTTATTTGTTATCCGCACTCTTTTCGGCGGACGTACCTCTTCGCCTTGCGGGGCGGCGGTACTTCGTTTCGCACTGACGGTAGTCGAATATGGGCGGAACGGACGCAGTCTCACGGTCAAAGACGCGGCCGTCGCGCTTTGCCTTAAGCTCCTCTATAAGGAACCACATCTCGGTGATTATGGTCTCGCCCTCGCGTATGTCGGGAAGAACGATGCCGCCGTTTTCGTTGAGCACAGCCTCTGCCTCTTCTATGTGACCCAGATGTATGTGCGCAAGAGTTATATAAATTCTTATTCTGCCTATGTCAAGAAGCTCTTTTGACAGCTTTTCGGAAAGCTTTAGCACCTCGCTGTCCATGCCGGCGTTGCACAGAAGCTCCAGCGCTTCTTTTGCAAATGACGCGTCGTCGGGGCGCATGAGCGCTGCTTTCGCGAGGAGGCGGGCAGCCTCGGCATTGTCGCCTATCTGACGCTTTACCTGAGCCATGCCGTACACAGCCCACGCCGAGGGTGTAAGCTGCATTGACTTTTCAAGCTCGTTCCATGCGTCCTGCAGTCGGTTTATGCTGATATAGGTGATTCCCAGCTGCATATGGGTGTACCAGTCGTCCTTGCCCGCGCCTGCGGCGCACGCTTCCATCATCCGTATCCACTCGGGGCGTATCATCCACGACGCGGGTACTTCGTCGGGGGTGTGCGCGGGGAATGTGCCGTTTGTCATAAGGCTCTGCCAGTCCGCCTGCTCCGCGTCGGGAGCGGTAAAATCAAGGTGCGGCGCGATCTTCGCCATGCCCTCTTTGTAGCGGCGCAGATTTTCGAGAGAAGCCCATCCGCTGCCGCGGAACAAAAGCTCGCCGTCCGCGGGAGCCTTTGCCATGGGCTTTGTCGCCGCCAGAAGCTCGTCCATTTTCTCGTCGGTGATCATCTCTTCAAGGCGTGCGGCGACCTCTGCCTTTGCGCCCTGCCAGTCGCCGTGAACGGCGTCGCCGTCGGCGCTCATTGCGCCGTATGCCTCAAGCCATTCCCACGTGGTGTGGGGCGGCATGGGCACATATTCGTACTGCGTGTGCGCAATGCCCGCCTGCAGCTCAATATATCTGTCCGGGCTGTGATCGGCGGTCAGATATTCCTGCCAGCGGTCGCCGCCGGGATTCTGACCCCAGCAGAACAGCTTTCTGCCTATCTGCTGATATGTGGAGGTCTGCACAAGACCGTAGCCGTCGGCGTCAAGCGCCGCCTCAAACTTGCGGTCCTTGGGCAGTATCTTGTAAAAATAGTCGCAGGCGGCGGGTACGTTTATGGGGTAGGTAACATCGTCGCCGTGGTGGATCGGGATAGGTGCAAGACTCGTGTTGTTCTCCGCCACATATGCGCCGTCCGCATTGACCACGACTCTCGTGTCGGGAGTTTCGGGAACGGCGATATTGCTCCACCAGTACATTGGCACAACGTCCGGCAGCGGATTTATTATGCGCGGACGCACGAACAAAAGCTTTGAAGCCTCGGGCAGAAAGAAATCTATCTGCTGAACGACGCCGCGGATGCGCTCGTACTCGTATATGCGCAGAACGGGCGTGCCGTCCTCAAGGTGGGTGGTGGCCGTAAACATGGTGTCGCAGGTGTGAACGTGATGGCCGAAAATGCCGCAGTTCCACTCAACGCCGCCGCTGGTCCACGCGTTGCGTATAGCCAGATTGCACGGACGCATTACGGGGTTTGCGAAAAGAAGATCGCGGCCGCTTGTCTTGTCGATAAGCGACATGAGCTTTCCGCCCCATTCGGGCAGAAATGTCGCTTTCAGATATTCGTTTTCCAGAACGACGGCGTGCATCTCGCGCTCTTTCAGAGGGCGGGTGTACATATCCTGCATTTTGTACGGGAAAGCGGAGGGCACGTGGCCGTAGCCTATAAACAGTCCCTCGTCCTCGGAAAGTCCCGAGTCGCCGTTTCTGTGCCAGAAATTAAGCTTTGCGAGGGCAGGCAGCGAGGAAGTGCCGTTCATATCCTGACACGGCATTGTGAATGTTGTTTTTCTGAGTGTGGAAGCCATACAAATTTCCTTTATGTTTATTTCAGCAGTGATGTTACTTTGTTTATGTCTCCCGCGCCCATGACAAGGATCATATCCCCGTCCTTTGCGGCGCCGTTCACATAAGCGGCAATTTCTTCAAACGTGTCGAAATAGCTGCACTTTTGCCCGTTTTTCCTTATTGCGTCTGCAAGCATTTCCGACGATACCTCGCCGGTGTTCACTTCTCGCGCGGAGTATATGGGAGAAAGAATTATCTCGTCCGCTCTGCCCGAAAGCGCCGAGGCGAAGTTGTTGAACAGCTTGCCCGTGCGCGAGTAGGTGTGCGGCTGGAATATGCAGAAAATGCGGTCGTATCCCATTGCGGATGCCGCGTCAAGGGTCGCGGCGATCTCCGTGGGATGGTGAGCGTAGTCGGTGAAAATACGTCCGCCGCCCGCGGCGCTGCCGCAGTCGTCCATTCTGCGCCCCGCGCCGTGAAAGGCTCCGAGACCCTCGGCAATTTTTTCGGGGTCTGCCCCGCAGATGTGCGCAGCAGCCGCAGCCGCAAGCGCGTCGCAGACATAGTGCGCCCCGGGGACCGCAAGGCTGACGCTGCAAAGAAGCGCGCCTTTGTAATAAATATTGAAGCTTCCGCATCCGCGGGAGAACGTGATATCGTCCGCGCAGTAGTCCGCGTCCCGCTCTCCGACGCCGAAGGTCACAACGGTGCCGCCGAAGCCTTCCGCAGCTTTCATAACGTCGTCGTCGCAGCAGTTGACGAGAGCTGTGCCCGCACCGGTGCGGTCGAGAAATGCGCGGAAGGAGGCGCGGATCTGATCCATGGAATGGAAATAGTCCACATGGTCCATTTCGATATTAAGAATAACGGCAACGGTGGGATAGAAGTCGAGAAACGAATCCTTATATTCGCACGCCTCGAAGATAAAATAATCCTCCCCGCCGATGCGGTGGGCGCTGCCCACGTCCTTCATAAGCGCGCCGCAGCTGACGGTGGGGTCGAGACCGGCGGCGCTGAAAACAGCCTCGCACATGGAGGTCGTTGTGGATTTGCCGTGCATGCCGGATATGCCGATGCGCTGCTTGTAGCCGGACATGAGATAGCCCAGATAGTCGGCGCGGGATATGCAGGGAATGCCCGCGTCCTTTGCCGCTTTGTACTCGGGATTGTCCCCGGAGATGGCAACGGTGTATACAAGCGCGTCACAGCCAGAGACGTGCGACGCGTCGCTTTCGTAGTAAACGGTGATGCCCTGTTTTTCCAGGGCTTTTGTAACGGCAGTCTCCGAGCGGTCGTAGCCCGATACATCGTGTCCGCGCAGCTTGGAAATGCGGGCAAGCGAGCACATACTGACGCCGCCGATACCGTCAAAAAACAGTTTTTTTCTTCCGCGGAGCAAATTTCCTATATGCTTTGCCCCGAAATGAGTATTGTCAAGTGACATATGACCTCCGTCTTTATCGCCGAACGGCAAAAACGGCTTGCGGCGCGAAGCGCAGCCGCCGTTACACCCGCCCGCCGTGAAGTGAGCATAACTCTACTAAATACAGTATACCATAAAACAAGCAAAATGGACAGTGTTTTTTCGCATTTTTCACCCGCGGCGCCGACATTGGCGGCGCAAAGAATACTCCGCGCCCGCGCGGTACATAATATCCGTATAGAAAGCACGTACCGAAAGGAAGTTTTAAGCAATGAATATAACAGATGTAAAAGTGCGCCGCACATTTGACGAGGGACCCATGCGGGCGGTAGTCTCGGTGACGTTTGACGATATGCTTGCCGTTCACGACATAAAGCTCATCTGCGTGCACGACCGCAGCTTTCTTGTGATGCCCGGCAGGAAAAAGCCGGACGGCACGTACCGCGACATGGTGCATCCCGTAAACTCCGAGTTCCGCGCCCGCCTTGAAGAGGCGGTCATCGCCGAGTACCGCAGGGTCGCGGAGAGCGGGGCTGACAGCGGCTCGTTCATATGACACGGCATACGGCGGGCAGCGCACAGTTTTGGCAGCGGCACCTCCGCGGGGCGGGCGGCACCTGCCTCTTTTAGGCGGGCAGCGCACGGTTTTGGCAGAGGCACCTCCGCATGGCGTGCGGCGCCTGACCCGGACGCTGTCGCCTTCGCAAGCGACAGCGCAGCTTTACAGTGATAAAGCGAAAAATTGCAGCAAAAAAGGCGGCTCTCTCCGCCTTTTCTTTGCTTTATTTGCAGCTTTTCAGTATCTTCCAGGTCGCTGAGTATACCTTTTCTCTGTCTATGGATTTCAGATACAGCATTTTGTGTCTTGTGGAGTCGAAAGCGTATACCCTCTGATCCGTAAACACGGGGGTGGGGATAACTTCGATCTCGGCGCAGGCGGGGCAGTCGAGGATCGCGGGCGCCGCAATGTCCCAGACGGTCCTTACCCACGCGGGATTGCTGCCCGCGCGCACCCATTCTCTCTCGGTGATCTCAAAAAGATAGTCACAGATGGCGTTATTGCCTTTGAGGTCGTTTGTAAGCTCAACATTCGTTGTCAGCACGGAAACTATGCACCATGCGGGGCAAAGCAGCAGCGGCACGCCGCTGTTAAGCAGAATCTGACCGCCGGTGTAGTCCTGAACCAGGTTGAACTCTCCCAGATTGTCGCCCTCTATCTGGTTGCCGCCGAGCCAGATTACCGCCATGTTTTCTTTTATGGACGGGTCCAGCATGAGCGCCGACGCCACGTTTGTGATAGCGCCGATGGCAAGCACGTATACCGTCTCGTCGCTTGCGTGCACCGTGTTTATGATATTTCTCGCAGCCTCGCTGTCTACCGCGGCGCCGCTTGCCTCTATCGTCGTGCGGCTGCCGTGATATACGGGCGTTCTGTAGTCGGGATCAACAAGACCCAGCACCTTGTGAATTTCATCGTAGCTTTTCAGCATACCGTCCTCATAGCCCTCGCTGCGGTCGTTGTAAAACGGCGCGGCGTTTACGCTGAGGAGGTCTATTTTATCGGAAAGATAGCAGTATGCCAGCGCATACTGGTCGTCTATCTCATTAAATGCATCCGTATCGAGAATTACTTTTTTCGTTCTGTCGGATCGGATGTCGGAGAGAATTTCTTCAACACTTATCATATTACATATCCTCCGGGGGTGCTGTTTGCACCATTATACACAAGCGGCGGCGCAAAGTCAATTGAAAATGTATTTTTTGTTTTCATCCTTGTTGACTTTGTGCCCGCTCAACGGTAAAATGTTGACATAGAGACCAAGAAACCGCGCCGCGGCGCGGCAAAAAGGAAACACATATATATGAAAACATTTATAATGGGAAACGCGCGTTTCAGCGTTTTGTCCGCGGGAGTCATCCGCGCGGAGTATTCAAATGACGGAGCGTTCTGCGACAGCGAAACGCTGTTTGCAAAAAGAGACAGCGCCGAGGGCGATTTTTTCTGCGAGGGAGAAGTGTCGGATACTTCCCTCACCGTTCGCACCGACATTCTGACGCTTAAATACACGGGCGGCGCTTTTTCGCATGACTCCCTCTCGGTAGAAAGTCCGCTTATAGACGGCGGAGTGTGGCATTTCGGCGACCGCGACTGCGGCAATCTCGGCGGCACGCTTACCACCCTTGACGGCGTTGACGGCTTTCGCAGCCTGCCGGACGGCATTCTGTCCGAGGACGGCATCTCCGTCGTTGACGACTCGGGCACGACTGTTATAAAAAACGGCTGGGCGGCGCTGCGCGACCCGGCAAACATTAGCGATATATACATATTCGTCTACGGCAGAAACTACCGCGGGGCGCTGCGCGACCTCTGCGCCGTAAGCGGCGGCACGCAGCTTCCGAGAAAGTACTTTTTCGGCTCGTGGTACTCCCGCTGGCACGGCTACTCCGCCGACGAATTTCTTTCCATCGTTGACGAATACGACGAGCACGGCTTTCCCCTTGACATTCTTGTTATGGATATGGACTGGCACTACCACGACTGGTGCTACAAAGAGGGCGACCCGCGTCCCGATTTCGGCTACGCTCATGCGGGCGGCAATATGGGCTGGACGGGATACACCTGGAACAGACGGCTCATCCCCGATCCCGCGGCTCTTATAGCCGAGCTGCACCGCCGCGGCGTCGCCGTGACGCTGAACGACCACCCATGCGACGGCGTGCGCACCCACGAGGAGTGCTATCCCGTTTTCCACAGTCATATTGAAAAAAGCAGATATGCCGAAAAGGTGCCGGACGTTGCCGAAAAAATTTCGGAGAGGGAAAAGGAGAACTCCCCGCGCGATCCCGGAAATCTTCGCTTCAACGCGGGAGACCCGGACTATATGGAGGCGTTTTTCGCCGCCACAGACTCGGTCATGGAGGATATAGGCGCGGATTTTCGCTGGCTGGACTGGCAGCAGGACTACATATATCCCTTTGTAAACGGTCTGCCGGGGCTTACCCATCTCAAATGGCTCAACCGTCTTTACTACGAGCACTCCCGTAAAAACGGGCGGCGCGGAATGTCGTTCTCCCGCTGGGGCGGCATGGGCGACCAGAAACATCCCGCATATTTCTCGGGCGATCTTATTTCGTCATGGGAGACTCTCGATTTTGAAATTCAGATGACCGTTTCCGCAGGAAACGCGGGCTGCTTCTGGTGGAGCCACGACATCGGCGGCTTCTACGACCCCGTGCCCGGCGGTCAGTCCGAGCTTTACGTGCGCTGGGTCCAGTTCGGCGCACTTTCCCCCGCGCTTCGTCTGCACGTCTGCGGCGACATAGACCGCCGCCCGTGGAAGTGGGGCGAGCCGTTCTGCTCCGCGATGCGAAAATCCTTCAGACTGAGAAGCGAGCTTATGCCGTACATATATTCCTCGGCATACGAAAGCTATCGCGACTGCGTGCCGCTCCTTCGCCCTCTGTATCTTGATATGCCCGAGTGCGATGAAGCATACCGCCATCCGTCGGCATATTTCTTCGGTCCTTCCCTTCTGGCGTATCCCGTACACACCCCCGGCGTCGGCGAGCGCTATACCGCCGCATCGCGTGTATGGCTGCCGAAGGGCAGATGGTACGGCTGGTTTGACAAAAAGAGCTATACGGCAGGCTTTCACACCGTTATGAGCGATCTTGAAGCGTTTCCGCTGTTTGTCCGCTCCGGCGTGCCCGTCGTAACTCAGCCGTACAGCGCAAGAATGGCAACCGCCGTCCCCGAGGATCTGAACGTGAGAATATTCTGCGGCTTTGAAGAGTCGGAGGATGACGCCGAAAAATCGGAAAAGCTCTGCGGCGCGTCCGTTCTGTACGAGGACGACGGTATTACGGAGGAATACAAAGACGGCAGGCTGCGCCTGACAAATATCGAATACCGACGCAGCAGCGGAGGGCATACGCTGAAGCTTACCCCCTCCGGCGACGGTTATGCCGGCGAGAGAGAGATGCGCACATGGCACATAGAACTTTGCGACTGCGACGCCTTGGAAAAAATCGAAATATCGGGTGCGGCGGGCGCTGCCGCTCCGCTTGTATATGATGCCGATGATAGAGTCGCACGATTTGCGTTTGAAGCTGCGCCGTCTCAGTCGGTTGAAATCAGAATTATATAAAAATGAAATATAATAAGGTTCTCGGCGCTTCGTTTATAGAGCGGCCGAACAGGTTTATAGCCAAAGTGCGCCTTGACGAAACGGGTGAGGAGGCAGTATGCCATGTTAAAAACACGGGCAGATGCAAAGAGCTGCTCGTGCCCGGGGCGCGCGTTTGGCTCAGCGACGAGAGGGAAAACCAAAAAAGAAAAACCGCGTTTGATCTTGTCGCGGTCATGAAGGGTAATACTCTTGTAAATATTGACTCTCAGGCGCCCAACAAAGCGGCTGCCGAGCTTTTGCGCAGGCTGTATCCCGACGCGGATATCCGTCCGGAGAAAGTATTCGGAAAATCACGCATAGACTTTTTCGTGCACCGTCCGCAGGACGGAGAAAATTCGGGGAGGTTTATCGAGGTTAAAGGGGTAACGCTTGAAGAGGGCGGGGTCGCCATGTTTCCGGACGCGCCTACGGAGCGGGGGATAAAGCATCTCGAAGAGCTTATGCGGTGCGTTGACCGCGGATATTCTGCGGGCGTTCTGTTTATTATACAAATGAAGGGAATATGTCTTTTCCGCCCCAATGACATAACGCATCCCGCCTTTGCCGAAAAACTGAGATCGGCACGGGAGCACGGCGTTGATATCGCGGCGTACGACTGCATCGTCACGCCGGACAGAGTGACAGCGGATATGCCGGTGGAGGTCCTTCTCTGAAGAACGGTTTTATATGCTGATAAGGTCGCCGATGACCTCCAGCGCGCAGCAGGGAGTGACGCAGCCGCGGCTTATAAGACGGAATATTCTGTCAGCCTCGGCAAGGTTTCTCGAAATATCGCTTATGTGGCGTACATCCCGCCGCTCTCCGCCGCAGTCTACTTTCGTGACCGTCAGTGAGTACATGAAAGGACTCAGCCTGTCCGGTGCGCCGTCTCTTGTGAGGCGGTACAAAAGTATTATATCTTCATCCGCACGTTTGACTGCTATCCGGATAACCCGTGATCGGTTCGCAGCTTCAATGCCTGGTTTCATCGGGAATGGCATCCTTTCTTCTTTAGATTTTTTATATTTTCGCCGCTGTGCAGGCGGCTGTAAGCTTTGTTTAAATCATAATAATTTCGACAATATACGCACAGTCGGATATGGTATATTGACGAACCATTTGTTCTGCGTGATTGTATAAATTATATCCAAGGCTCAGAATCCGAGGATTAAGATTTTTCAAAAATGACCTAAAAAGTGCTGTGCGGCAGCCGTAGGCAAAATATGCACATTCCCTTGTATTTGCCGTAATTAAAACGGTACAGCCAGAGATTTTAGAAAATCCTTATTTATAATCACAAGGTTATTATAACGGTATAAAAATAAAAAATTAGTCGTAAACTGCAATTACTTAAAAAGTATAAAACTATTTTAATAATTAAAAAGGTGCCGCGCGGCGCCCCGGCGGGAGCCGAAAATGCCTGCGGAAAGGTGATATATATGAATGCATGCGAAGCTTTTTTGAATACATACAGGGACCTTGAGGAACTGCTCTGCGCGCGTTACGGTCTGCGCAGCGGGGCAATACAGGAATTTGCCGCAGGAGAAGGACACCGCTTTGCCGAGGACCTCAATCTGTGCCGCGACATAAGAAATCTCTTGTCCCATCACGGCCGCCTTGACGGGCAGGACGCGGTAGTGCCCTCGGCCGCGGTGCAGGCGCGGCTTGAAGAAATACTGGCGTTTGCGAAAGATCCGCCGCGTGCTTTGAGTATTTCAACTCGGTTTGACAATCTGTTTCGCGCGGATGCCGGCGACAGTATTCTTTCGCTTACGGACGCAATGGAGCGGCGCGGGTATTCCCATGTGCCCGTTTTTGCCGAGGGACGAAAGCTTACGGGCGTTTTCAGCGCGGGCACTCTTGTGTCGTACGCGAAGCGAAATCCCGACAAAGTTTTCAAAGAGCTGAAGGTGGGCGATCTTGCGGAATTTCTGCCTCCTGAGAGGCATATGGCAGAGCAGTTCGGCTTTGTAGACTCCGACGCGGGGCTTGACGAGATAAGAAGTGCGTTTCGCCATGGCGGTCCCGCAAAGCGCCGTGTCGCAGCGATTTTCGTCACCTCCGACGGCAGCCGACACGGAAATGTACTGGGCATGATAACCCCATGGGATGTCATGAAGCGCGACGGATGAAAGGATCTCAAGCTTTATCGTAAGCTTAGCTCGCCTAGCCAAGGCAAAGGCTGTGGAGGAGGCTGCTTTTCCGTAAGCAGCCGCGGACGGGAGCCGGCTTTCGGGTCTTCGAAATTGGAAAAGCATTTCAAACTTTGTGGTCAGTTTGTCGAACTTATGTTAAAGATGTGAGGGGGCTGCTGTTCCGGCAGCGGGCGGTTATAACTTCCCGAAATTGGGAAAGCAATTCAAACTTCTGATGTTAGCTTGCCGAACGTAAGTAAATGGACGTGAAGGGACTACTTTTCCGTAAGTAGCCACGGACGGGCGTCGATTTTCGTTTTTTCGAAATTGGCAAAGCATTTCAAACTTTAATGTTAGCTTACCGAACTTTAGTGAGAGAG
>CAUGPT010000050.1:0-12200 GCA_959601495.1 uncultured Eubacteriales bacterium | reverse complement strand
GACGGGCTCTTTTCCTCTCTCTTGAGAATCTCTCTCCTTTTCTTGATTGTGCCCGTTAGTGCATGGTCAAAATGACTGCTTCAAGCCCGAGAAATTCGACAAATTGGCTTTAGCGTGACTTTAAGACACGATTGATGTTTTACTTTCGAAAGTAAAGAACAGTGCGCCCATAGATAGCAGAAGCAAGCTCGAAAGACGAGCTTGCTTCGTTTTGTTTCGCGGCTAATTTTTCTGACTGCAAACTTTTAGTTTCTTTACTTCGTCGGAGAAACTGAAAGAACAGTTTGCGCTATGCATAAAACAAGGCTGCCGACGGCAGCCTTGCTCGCTATCATTATTTGATATGTAAAAACCTATCCAGTCCGGTTTTTTCGGGTTCTTAGGGAGCTTTTTCCCAAAAAAGCTCCCTAAGTCAGGGTGCGGGGTGAAACCCCGCATATATACCTTCCCTCATGTCGGGGTGCGGGGCGCCCAGCCCCGCGAATAACCGTATCTCCCTGCGGGGCGCCCAGCCCCGCCATACCGTTTCCCCCGCGGGGCGCCCGGTCCCGCGAAAAACGTATCCCCCTGCGGGCATCCTGCCGCAGGGGGATACGTCATATGCTTCAGGCAAAGAGCCCGATAAACATCAGAACATGCACTGCGCACAGCATAGCCGCGGCGACTGTTCCGCTGAGCGCGAGCGCGCCGCACAGATACACTATCATCACCGTAAGCAGCACCGCTGCGGCGACCGCCGTACATATCCTCAAAATGCCGAGACGCATTGTAAACAGCATGATAATAAACGTGAAATACGCCGCAAAATATGCGACCGTACCAAGCATGGACGCCGACCGCGCAAACAACAGGCTTGCCATCCAAAACACGGCGCACATGATCGCAAGCAGCATGGTGATGCCGCGCCGCTCCAGCGCAAGCACCGCAAGTCCGCCCACAATGAGACACGCCGTTATGACCGTCGGCAGCGCAGCTCCCGCCGCAGCGACTCCGCAGGCGCTGAGGATAAGCTGCAAAACCTTTGCCAAAAGTCCCGCTCCCAGCAGCACCTTACCTGTGCTTATTCGTTTAGTCACAGCCTTTGCCACGGGCAGAACATCTCCTTTTTCGCGTTATTTGCGCACATCTGCCCGAAAAGCCGCCGGTGCTCTGCCGTATGTCAGTCAACACCGCGCAGCTCCGCCGCAGGTACATATTTTTTGACTGTTTTGAGAAAAGCCTTCATCTCGCCCGGCGTGTATGCGGAGGCACCTTCTCCGACCAGATCGCCCGAATCCGCAAAGCCTTGTATAAAATAGCGCTTCGCGCCCGCGATAAGCTTTCCTATCCCCTCAAAGTCCTCGGGCAGCACATATCCCTTTGCCGCCGTTGTGCGGAACTCGTAATCCACACTGCCGCCCATCAGAAGAGAAATGCTCTCTTTGATCGCATCCGTGTCGACAAAGACTCCCGCAGCGCGGCTGTACCCCTCGGGAGAGGATTTTATATCCATTGCGACGTAGTCGCAAAGCCCCGCCCCAAGTATGCGGCGCAGCTTTCCCGGCATGGTCCCGTTTGTGTCAAGCTTTACTTCAAATCCCGCTTCTTTTATCCTTGCGAGAAAATCCTCAAGCCCGCTTTGCAGAAGCGGCTCGCCGCCCGTGACGGCAACGCCGTCAAGCATTCCGCGCCGTCGGGTGAGAAAATCGAAAAACTCATCTTCTCCGATCCGCTCGCCCTCGCCGCGCACAAGGGACGCATTGTGGCAGAACGGGCAGCGCAGGTTGCACCCGCCGAAAAAAACGGTGCAGGCGGTCCTTCCCGGAAAATCAAGAAGCGTCAGCTTCAGAAGTCCGTTAATTTCCATATTATATTTTATTAACTGTGGGCAGCATGTCAGTTAGCAGGCTGACTCTCGGTATATACCGGTATTCCCTTGCGGCTGCCGTCATCCCAGAGAGCATACTGGCAGACGGGAACGTCGAACACCGTGAGACCTACATGAGCGCCGCTGCCGGAAATAAATCCGGAGGAGCCTGCCTCGCCCACCGTGTCGCCCTTCTTGACCTCGGCGCCGACCTCGACAGCCGTCTTTCCGAGATGCGCGTACCAGCTCTTCAGTCCGTAGCCGTGCTCGATAACAACGGTGTAGCCGCTGTAATCAAGATAGCCCGCATATATGACCTTGCCCGCGTTTACGGCGTGCACGGCAGTGCCGTCCGCAGCCCTGTAGTCGACGCCGGTGTGACGGTATGTGATGTTTGTGCCGTTCACCTTGTAGGTGTGACCGAAGCCGCCTACTATGGTGGCGTTGTCAATGCCCTGGGCAAAGCTGCCCTCCCAGTACTGCACTGCCTCGCCCGTCTTCGCAACAGCGGAAAGCTCATCCTCGCACTTCTTGCGCGCGTCGTCGCTGCCGAAGCTTTCAACGACGGCGCTTGGTATGGTAGTCGTGCTGTCGCGGAAAGGATTGTCGCGCGCGCCGAGAGTCACGTTTATCTGCTGCGACGAGCCGCCGTACGCAAACGTGAGCACGTATTCACCCGCGGAAAGGTCCCAGTTGAACGGGATAAGCGCCATTGCGGCATCGCCGTTCTTGTAGAATACGGGCTTGTAGCCTATATCCGGCTCGCTTGTAAATTCTATTTTATCCGTACTTGCAACGTTAAGTCCCGTGACGCAGATGAACTCACCTATCTGCACGGACGTTGCGCCGGCATAGAACTGCGCGGGTGCGGTGAGGGATGCCGTGAATACATACGTCTGCTCGCCGTAGTAGTCGCGCTGCTCGTCCTCGTACCACTTTGCCTCCGCCTCAACGCGGACTTTCATGGTGTCGGTGACGGCAAGTCCCGAAAGGCCTGCGTAGTCGCCGTTGTAAAGCTCCTCGCCGCTGCCCGCATCGGAAACGCGCACCGTAAAGCTGTCCGGCTCAAGAGAAAAGCTCATGGCAAGACCGCCCTCAAGGGTCAGCTCTTCCGCCTCGTCGGAAACGTCAAATGAAGTATCTGCGGCAACATAGTCGCCGGAAAGGTTTTTGAAATTCCATTTTGCGGTGTCCGGCTTGCAGTCCACGCCTGATACGGTAAGCTTCGGCTCTTTGCCGTTCTCGAAAAGTGATGCGGCGTAGGCGCTGTCAAGAAAGCCCTTCGCGTCGTCCGCGGTGATCTTGAAGGCAACGCCGTCATCGTCCGTGAAATAGCAGTCGTCATAAGGATCGGCGGCGGAAAGCGCGTAGTAGAACTTGTAGCCGAAATCGCGCACGGCTGTGCTCAGCACAACGCGGTAAAAGCTGCCCACCTCGATGGTGGAGGGCAGAGTGCCTATTTTCTCGGCATTGGCAATGGTGTCAAGATAGTATTTTATCATGCCCTTGCCGTCGGTTCTCGTAAACTCAAAGGACGCACCGTCAAAGTCGGTCACCGTAACGCGGACGGTGTTGTGACTGTCGGCGCTGCCGCTCTGCTGCATGTTGTAGTTGACTATTGCCACGACCGCGGGAGACAGCATGAGCAAAACAAGTATAACCGTAAGTATTTTGTTTTTCATTTGAGGCTCCGTTTCTTTATGCCGCACTGTGCGGATTATTTCGGTCAGACCCGATAAAAATTTCAGTTATTCATCATTATTATACTATTGTTTTGCCCCAAGGTCAATAGTAAAGTTTTTTGCCGTGATATGCCCCGTTTCAACAAAATTTTTCAAAAATAGTTTACACGGCGAACAATGTATGATAAAATAAAATATTGGAAAATAAAGTAAGCGGCGCCTGCGTGGATGCCGTGCAAGAAGGATATAAAACGATGAGTGATGGCGAAAAACTGACGCGCGCCGAGCGCCGACGGCTGAAACGGCGCGGGAAGGATATGCGCAGGGTGCGCGGCCTGTCTCCCATGACGGTGATCACGCCGTTTATAATGGTGAACAGGGTCGGCTCCATGAACCTTATGAAGGACCGTATCCCCGTTACGAAGCTGGAAAAATTCCTGCGCGAGCGCCGCGACAACGGCATGACGAATATTTCAATGATGCATCTGCTTATAGCGGCATATGTGCGCCTTGTGTCCCAGCGCCCCGCGCTGAACCGCTTTATAAGAGGTCAGCGGGTCTGGACCCGAAAGAGCATTGAAGTATCCCTTACAATAAAAAAGGAAATGTCGCTTGAATCGCCCGACACGGTCGTAAAAGTGATCTTCTCACCCGACGCGACCCTTTCCGAGGTCTACGAAAAGCTGAACGACGTGATCGTCAGCTACAGAAACGCCCCGGGCGGAGACTTTGACAATACCGCGCGCGTTCTCAGCTATACGCCGGCGGTGCTTTTGAAGTTCTGCATCTGGTTTCTGAAGCTTCTGGACTATTTCGGCGGGCTGGGCAAATTTCTTACAAGGGTCAGCCCCTTTCACTGCTCAATGTTCATAACATCCATGGGCTCGCTGGGTGTGCCGCCCATATATCATCACCTGTATGATTTCGGTACCTGCCCGCTGTTTATCGCCTTCGGCGCGAAAAAACGCGAATACAAGGTCAACCCCGACGGCTCCGTTTACAAAGAACAGTACATGGATATGTCGTTCGCCTGCGACGAGCGCATATGCGACGGCTACTACTACGCTTCGTCGCTGCGGCTTTTGAAAAATATTCTCAAAACCCCCGCGGCGCTGCTTGAAAAGCCCGAAACCGTTATAGAGGATATAGACTGAAAAAAGCCAAACGTCTCCCTGTGGGAGCCGTTTGGCTTTTTTCGGCAGTGAGGATCGGCGCAGAAGATTGCTAACAACGCTGCGCTGTATCGGCACGGTGCGGCTGCGCAAAAGAAATTGGCAGCGGCGCTGATTCTTGTCCGAAAAGCCGAGAAAACCGGAGTCAGTCCTTTTCCTCGCTTTTGAGGGTCTGCAGCTCTTTCATAAACGTTTCAACGTCCTTGAACTCTCTGTGCACCGAGGCAAAGCGCACGTACGCAACGGCGTCAAGCTCTCTCAGCTTTTCCATTGCCATGTCTCCGATCTCGGAGGAGGTGACCTCGCGCTTCAGCGAGTTCTGAATTTCGGACTCTATCTCATTCGCTACGCTCTCCGCGTTGACGGGGCGTTTCTGACACGCCTTGAGAAGGCCCGCAAGAAGTTTATTCTTGTCAAAAAGCTCTTTGGAACCGTCTTTCTTGACAACAACGGGCTGAAAGGCGTCTATGACCTCGTAGGTGGTAAAACGCGCCTGGCATGCAAGGCATTCCCTGCGGCGGCGTATGGAATTGTTTTCTTCAACGGGACGGGAATCAACGACTTTGATGTCGTCGGATCCGCAGTACGGACATTTCATGGGCTTTACCTCCGAAAGGGCAAATACACAAGCGGCAAGATGCCGTATTTTGTGCTTCTCTGCTTATTTTAACACAAGAAATGGTTTTTTTGCAATAGCCGAAAACCAAAAAGCGGTAAAAAATTGCAGCGGTTTGATGCCTGCGATTTAAAAAACGGCAGATTTTTCCCGAAATTTTTGTTGATATACTATCATCATGGGTAAATTTATTATCTAAAACTGTTAATTGTGTTGACTTGCGGCGGGGGAATGTGTATAATTTATTTGTATATTTGTACCGTTGCCGGAAAGGAGCGATGCTTTGAAAATGCCTGCGCGGTTTATTGTGATTGCCTCATCAAAAGGCGGTATAGGAAAATCGACCGCGGCGCTGGGCATTTCCCGCTCGCTTTGCGCACGCGGGCGAAGCGTTCTTCTCTGCGATCTCGACTACGGCAACGCTTGTCTTGATATGCTGTGCGGCGTTGAGGACAGCGTTCTGTATACTTCGGCGGACGCGGCGCTGGGCGCCTGCACCCCGCAGGCGGCGCTTATCGCTTTAGAGCAGCCGTCGGACGGCGGCAGCCCGGACCGAAACGGCGGCGGACGGATGTATCTTCTCCCCGCGCCTTGTGCCGGGCAGTATGAAATATTCGTGCGAAGCGCGGCGGATGCCGGTACGGATCCGGGTCTGATCGACAGTGCAGATGCAGACGGCGGTTTCCCTGCGAACACTGTATACGCCGACAGGCTTTGCGATGCTTTGCGCGGGGCGGCAGAGTCGGCGGGCGCCGACTATGTTGTACTTGATACGGGAGCGGGCATTTCCGGCGGACTTTGCGCCGCGGCGGGCGCCGCGGACGAAGCGCTTGTAGTCGCGGGTCACTCGCCCGTATCGCTGAGAAGCGCGGATGCTACCGCAAGGCTTTTGGAAAAGCACGGTATAAATAACATACGCCTCGTAATAAACAGCTTTGACGCCGCAGGCGTCACCGACAGAAGATCTGCCAGAAGCGGCATATTTTCTATGATAGACACGGCGCACCTCCCCCTTTGCGGCATTGTGCCGTACGACCCCTCTCTTGCCGCGGCGCAGGAGAGCGGGAAAAAGACTTCTTCCTTGTCCGACGCGGCGTTTGCAAATATTGCCGCAAGGCTTGACGGCGAGGAAGTTCCGCTGTTTTGCGGCATGAAGAAATTCAGAAAAAACAGAAACAAATTTTACATATAAATTGATAGGAGGCAGATATAATGGAAATAGCTATTATTGCCGATGACTCCAAGAAGGAGCTTATGACCCAGTTCTGCATTGCATACTGCGGTATTTTGTCAAAGCATCACATTTGCTCTACCAGCATTACGGGCAAGTATATCGCCGACGCAACGGGACTTGAGATAGAAAAGCTTCTGCCCGGAACGCACGGCGGCGTACAGCAGATCTGCTCCAGAGTATCGTACAACGAGATAGACCTTGTGCTCTATTTCGGAAAATCGCAGCCCAACCGTCTCAACAGCGACGAGCACGATAATCTTCTGCGTATGTGCGACAGTCAGAATGTGCCTGTTGCTACGAATATAGCAACGGCGGAGGTGCTTGTCTGCGCACTGGAGCGCGGCGACCTTGACTGGAGAGAGATTGTCAACCCCTCTTCGGAGTATAACAAAAAGAGACGTCAGCGCCAGATATAATTCTTCGGCGCGGGGCAGGCAAAAGGGAGTTTACGCTCCCTTTGCTTTTTGAGTACGGAAAAGAGGAGGGCGAGCCGCTATGGCACAGATACGAATACTTGCCGTAGGCGACGTTGTAGGCGAGGGCGGAGTTTCCTGTCTCGGCGGCGGACGGCTGCGTCGGCTGCAGTCGCATCTCGGCGCGGATTTTACCGTTGTCAACGGAGAAAATTCTTCAAAAGCCAACTGCATCACGCCGGACAGCGCGAAAGCAATATTTGAGGCGGGTGCCGACGTTATCACCGGCGGAAACCATACGCTGAAGAGATACAATATATATTCCTATCTGGACGATGAGCCGCGCTGCATCCGTCCCGCGAATTATCCGTCGGACGTTGCGGGCATGGGATACACCGTTGCGGACTGCGGCGGCTGGCGAATATTATGCATAAACCTTCTGGGCACAACGTTTATGGACCCGCTTGACAGTCCTTTCAAAACGGCGGATAAAATTCTTGATGATATGAACGGCAAATACGACATTGCCCTTGTGGATATACACGCAGAGGCAACAAGCGAAAAGCTGTGCATGGGCAGGTATCTTGACGGGCGTGTAAGTGCAGTGTTCGGCACACACACCCATATTCAGACGGCGGACGCGCGCGTCCTTCCCGGCGGTACGGGATATATTACCGACCTCGGCATGACCGGACCCACAGAGGGCGTGCTCGGCGTCAAAACCGAAAACGCGCTGCACAAGTTTCTTGTACGCACCCCCGTGTTTTTTGAACACGCGGCGGGCGATTGCAGCATAAACGGCGCTCTGTTCTGCATTGACACGGAAACAAAGCGCTGCGTCTCGTGCGAGGCTGTCAGCTACTGAGGCACCGACAGCGCGGGCGCGAAAATACCAAGGCGAAAGGAAACGCATATAAATATGAAAGCAAACGAACTTTACGATAAAATAATGCTCGGCGCAGCTGACGATGTTCTGATCGAACAGTGCGCCATAGGCGAAGAAAGACTGTCCGAGGCAAGATCGCGCATGGGCAAAGCCGTGCGCGAGTTTACGGAGCTTTACGGAAACAGGGACGTTATGCTCTTTTCCGTCGGCGGGCGCAGCGAGGTCTCAGGCAACCATACCGACCACAACTGCGGAAAAGTGCTGTGCGCCGCAGTCGATCTTGATATTATAGCCGTTGCCTGCCGCACGGACGACGGTATTGTTACCGTTAAAAGCGAGGGCTTTGATGCCGATGTGGTCACTCCCGACTGCATAGACGAACCTTGCGAAAAGAAGTTTTTCACCTCCGGTGCCATAATCGCAGGCATGGAAAAAGCCTTTCTCGACCGCGGGCTTAAGGTCGGCGGCCTCTGCGCGTATACAACTTCAAACGTTTTCAAGGGCTCGGGGCTTTCCTCTTCAGCGGCGTTTGAGGTCATGATAGGCAATATGCTCAGCCATCTGTACAACGACGGCACGGTTGACAATGTGGAGATCGCAAAATCGGCTCAGTTTGCCGAAAACGTCTATTTCGGCAAGCCCTGCGGACTTATGGATCAGACGGCGTGCGCCGTCGGCGGCTTTATCGCCATAGATTTCGAGGACCCCGCGGCGCCGGGTATCGAAAAGCTCGATTTTGATCTGAGACGTATGGGCTACGGTCTCTGCATCGTTGATACAGGCGGAAACCATGCGGATCTCAACGAGGATTACGCCTCCGTTCCCGCTGAGATGAAGGCTGTTGCAAAGCTTTTGGGACACAGCGTTCTCAGAGAATGCGACGAAGAAGAGCTTATTTCAAAAATATCCGCCGTCAGAGCGGTAGAGGGCGACCGCGCGCTGCTGCGCGCACTGCATTTCTTCGGCGAGAACCGTCGGGTCGAAAAAGAGACCGACGCGCTGCGCCGCAAGGATATCAAAGAGTTTTTCAAGGTCATCCGTTCTTCGGGTCTCTCCAGCTTCTGCTGGCTGCAGAATGTCTATTCGGCAAAAAATCCCCGTGAGCAGGGCCTTTCCCTCGCGCTTTGCCTGACGGAGAAATTCTTCGGCTCGGAGTGCACCGACGCGGCATGGAGAGTGCACGGCGGCGGCTTTGCCGGCACCATACAGGTATTTGTGCCCACGGAGCGCATCGCCGAGTACAAAGCGTATATCGAGGCAGTATTCGGCAAGGGCTCATGCCACGTGCTCAGCGTCCGCAGCGCGGGTGCGATACGCGTAATGTGACCGGATGAAACTTATCTTGGCTGCGTCGCCGCATACGCGGCGCCTGCAGTCTGTCTTAGCGGCTGTGCCGCCATCGGATGACAGTATGAAAGGATGCAATGCATTATGAATCTACCGAACAAGCTGACGCTTATGAGGGTATGCCTGGTACCCGTATTTATGATCATTATGATCGCCGATATTTTTCCCACAGACCTTGAATGGCTGCGCAGGCTTATAGCGACGGTCGTATTTGTTATAACCGGTCTTACCGATATGTTTGACGGAAAAATCGCGAGAAAGTACAATCTTATCACGAATTTCGGAAAATTCATGGATCCGCTTGCCGATAAGGTCATGGTATTCGGCGCAATGCTTTCGATAATTTACCGCGACGCGGCGATCCGCCCCGTATTCATCTGGGCTGCGGCTATCGTTATGTTCCGCGAGCTTGCGGTAACTTCGGTGCGCCTTGTGGTCTGCGGTCATGACGGCAGCGTTATTGCGGCGTCAAAGCTCGGCAAGGTGAAAACCGTCTGCCAGATCATATGCATCTCCACCGTGCTGCTTGAGCCGGTGCTCATAAAGGGCATAAGCTTTATTATCCCCGCTGCCGCGCGACTTGCGGATATGTACATACTGTCGTATGCCACCATGGCGCTGATGATAGTTATGACGATCTGGTCCGGCGCGGACTATATCAAAACGTACTGGTCGCATATCTCGCCTAACGAGTAAGGATAATACGGACGGATATACGCGGGGCCGGGCGCCCCGCCCCGACTGAGGGAAAAAATTTTATGGGGCTTCGCCCCATGCCCCAACCGAGGTGGGATAAATCCCACCTCGCGGACTTATTTTGGGGGAAAAAAGTCCCCGAGACCCGAAAAAGCCGGACTGCATAGGTTTCAGACCATCAAATCAAGATAACAAACAAGGCTGCCGATGGCAGCTTTGTTTTTGCGTTTGATTTTCGGCTCAAACCGTTCTTGCAAATTCCCCGCATCTCCGCCGAAGTTTTGCAGCTAACAGTCTGCAGTTTCAAAATAATGCTGAAAGCAAAACGAAGCAAGCTCGTCCTTTGAGCTTGCTTCGACATGTCAAAAACAATTATGATACAGTACTTCAGAGAACCAGAATCCAGAAAAAGAACACCGCAACGGGGATCAGACCGCCCACTATAAGCTGCGGCAGCGTGTGACGCTTCATTCTCAGGCTGCCCCATATGACAGCAGCAAACAATATCGCCCCGATCGCCAGCGCATACCGGCTCACATAATATGCAAGCGCCGTTACAGGACCCATAAGTCCGCAGGCATGACCGCTCGCCTTGAAACCAAACAGCTTGTTGATTACAAGAAGCGCCGCTCCCGACATCAGGTATGTCAAAAACAGCGTAAGAACAGCCGGTGATGCGCCGAAGATCAGAGCATAGAATACGCCCAGCGCGTATCCTACATTCGCCATGATCATGGCAAGGCTGCGCTGACCGTCTCTGCCCCTTTCCCTGAACAGGGGCAGAACTCTCTGTAAAGGATATGCCGAGATCGGGAAAACCGTCAGAAAGATCACAGATACTATATACTCGCCGACGCCGCGTATGAGTCCGCCGTGCAGCCACATAAGTGTGAACAGCACAAGCGACATAATCGGCGCGACGGTTATTATCCTGATGATCTTTGCAAGCACGCCGAGCGCACCGCGTCTTTCGCTTTTTCCGTTTTTCAAACACAACCTCCCGGGAAAGCTTTCAACTTCCCGCACCACAATACTACCACAGCAGAAGCAAGATGTCACCCTACTGCTGAGTTTCATCTCTATAATGCGGTGCACGGCTGCGGTAGAGTCTGATTTTGTCAACTCTACCAATAGTAGAATTCCCTTTTGCGGCGGCGCTTTTCGCACTTGACAATGTGCGCGCGGCATGTTAAAATACCGATAGACGAAAGCACCGCATCACTTTTTTCGGGAGGCAGCACATGGATCTTAAACAGGTCGTTGCAAAAAACATTTCAGAGCTTCGCCGCAGCGCGGGCATGACTCAGCTTGAGCTTGCGGAGATATTGAACTATTCCGACAAGGCTGTTTCCAAATGGGAGTCGGGCGCGTCGCTGCCAGATGTAGGCGTGCTTCTGCAGATAGCGAACACCTTCGGCGTGACCGTTGACTATATGCTTTCGGAAGAGCATAAGATCCCCGTAAAGGCAATGGTGCGCGAGACAATGCGCACGCGCAAGCACGTTTTGCTTGCTCTTATAGCGATCGCGGGCGTTTGGCTTGTCGCAACGGCGGTTTTCGTCACACTGAACCTCATCGGAGTCGGCGGCATGACATGGCTCACCTTCATATGGGGCGCGCCGGTAAGCGCCGTTGTCGCGATCGTGTTCAACAGCATATGGGGCAGCACGCGGGCAAACTACGTTTTTATATCTATCCTGATGTGGTGCACGCTTGCCGCAGTATATCTTACGCTTCTTTCACATAATTATTGGCTCATATTTGTTCTGGGCGTGCCGGGACAGGTCATCATCGGGCTTGCGGCCGGCGTGGGCATGAAAAAGCACAGCTCACAGTAGTCTTGCATTGGCAAGCTCGCGCCGAGGCAGGTATATACCGAGCCGCTTCCAAGCACTTATACCGTGTGCAGCTTCGCATCGGTATCCGAGAAACAACTAAACAGATCTGATTTTACCCACAACATGGATATTGCAAACGAGGCTGCCGTCGGTAGCCTCGTTTTTGCTTTTGGCATAGCATTTAAAACTTTATTGTCAGCTTACCGAACGTAAGTAAAAAGGACGTGAAGGGACTGCTTTTCCGTAAGCAGTCGCGGCTTCACCCTTTCGGAATTGGCAAAGCATTTCAAACTCTGTCGTCAACTAACCGAACCTAAGTGAGAAAGACGTGAAGGGACTGCTTTCCCGTAAGTAGCCACGGAACGGGCGCCGGCTTTCGGCTTCTCGGAATTGGAAAGCAATTCAAACTTTATGCGTCAGCTTGACGAACTTATGTTAAAGATGTGAGGGGGCTACTGTCCCGGCAGTAG
>CAUGPT010000049.1:0-12892 GCA_959601495.1 uncultured Eubacteriales bacterium | reverse complement strand
CTTTTAGCTATCCATTACGTTTATCTACGGAATTGAAAAAGCGTCAGCGTCAGCTACTGAAAGCAAGGCTGAAAGGACAGCCTTGCTTTGTAAAGTATAATCTGAGAAACTCTTTGTTTCAAAAATACAGTTAATTTCTCGTGCTGATAAAAAGTATCTCACGTTAGTTTTGAACCGTATCAATTCAACAACGAAACAAAACGAAGCAAGCTTGTCTTTCGAGCTTGCTTCTGCTATCTATGGGCGCACTGTTCTTTACTTTCGAAAGTAAAACATCAATCGTGTCTTAAAGTCACGCTAAAGTCAATTCGTCGAATCTCTCGGGCTTGGAGCACTCGTTTTGTTCTTACACTCACCGGCACCATCAAGAGAAAGGGTGGGATACACAAGGGAGGGAAAGAGTTTTCTTTTTCCCTCCCTTGTGCCGGTCGGGGGAGTGTGAGGGCGGCTACTGCCGGGACAGTAGCCCCCTCACATCTTTTACTCAAGTTCGGCAAGCTGACGATAAAAATTGAAATTCTTTGATAAGAAGCTGAAAGTCTGCAGCTTCAAAGCCTCAACGAAGGCGACGGCACATCAGCACATGGCAGGGCTGAGAGACGCCGAAAGTTCGTCAAACGTGACGAACTCGAACCCCGCCCGCGCCAGCACCTTTATGATCGCCTCTATCTTTGCGGCATAGCTGCGAAGCCCGTGGCGCAGATAATACCTGTCGCGGCGGCAAAGCCCGTCCGGGCACGGCGGCACCCTGTCCGACATCTCAAACGGATGCAGATAGAAAACATAGCAGTTCTCTCTCTTTGCATAGTGCCCTATCATGGACCTCACGGCTCCCCAGCCGGGGCCGCAAAGCCTTATATATCCGCCGCCGGAGATAGGCACGGTAAAGCCGAAAAGCTTTTCGCACGTAACGCCGAACTCCAGAAATCCGTCTTTTCTGAAAACGCCGTGCATAACTTCGTCAAAGTCAGAAACATCGAGCCGCCCGTTGTGCTTCGCACCGGTGTACTCCATTCGGCTCGAATCGTAGCAGAAGCCCAGCTCGCGCAGGATTTCAAGCTTTTCGTTATCAAGGCTGAAAAACGGAGCGCGATAGCCGCGCACAGTAATTCCGAGCTCTTTTTCAAGTATCTCTTTTGCAAGCGCCGTCTCTTCTCTGAAGCGGCGCACGTCCATTGCGTCAAGCGCCGTATGCCTGAGACCGTGCAGTGCCACGCAGTGACCTCGGCTTATGTACCTTCTGAGTCTTTCTGCCACGCCGTCGGACTGCACTGTGCTTGCAAGCGCGAACATGGTGGCGCGTATGCCATGCGCGTCAAGCATATCCATATATCTGTCAAGACCGTCAAGCATATCGTCCCAGTCGCCCGCGCCGCCGTCCAGCCTGCTTATACAGCCTGTGTCGGAAAACGCCTCCACATCAATGGAAAACGCGGCGTACTTTTTCTTTGTTATACCCTTTATCATAGGCTGCCGATAAAGTCGCCGACAGCCTTGTCGTATGCCTCGGTGTTGTTTATTCTCAGATGCGAATGTCCGCCGCGGGGCAGCCATACATCTTTTTTATTGTCGGATGCGCATGCCGCAAACAGCCTGCGGCTTTTTTCGGGCACGGAATACGGATCAAGCTCGCCGAAAATGAACAGCGCGGGCCGCTCAAGGCGGCTTACCGCCTTGAGCGGGCATTCCCGCAGGACGTTCACTCCGGTGGCAGCCCACAGGCGGATCATCACCATATCAAGTACGGGGAAAAGCGGACGTTTGTCGATTATCATGTGGTTTTTGAAAGTTTCTCTGAAGTTTACAAAGCAGCCCTCAGTCACAATACCGCGCACCTCGTCGGGGCAGTCGGGAGACGACGCCGCAAATATTGCCGCTGCGCCGCCGATACAAACGCCGTGATAGTATACGCTTCTCATGCCGCAGCTTTCCGTCAGATAATGTGTCCATGCAATTGCGTCTCTGCCCTCGGCAGAGCCGACGGTGCTGTATACTCCCTCACTTTTGCCGTGGGCACGGGGATCCGTTACAAGCACGCTTATGCCGGCGTCGGCGTAAGGCTTTGCATAGTAGTATGAGTATTTAAGGCACTCGCATCTGCCGGGAAAAATGACAACGCACCTGTCTCCGCCGAAATCGTAAAGCTCTCCCTCAAGACGCAGACCCTCTGTTTCGATACTCACCTCGCGCATAGCGCTGCTGTGACTGTCAGCCCAGCGGCAGCCCTCATCCCACATAGCCTTCTGCTCCTCGTTTTCGGGAGCAGAGCAAACCCTCGGCCATTTTTCGGGCTCGGTTCTGACAAGACATATGTCATATACCTTTTTCGATATGGGTAAGGTTATAATAAGCATTGCGGCAATCCCTCCCGCAGCCAAAACACCGAGAACTATGAAAATCCAGTACAATTCTTTTCTCCTTATTTGCGTAATACAACATATAGTATAACAGAATTTTTCGGAATTTCCACCGTTTTTCAGTCAAAGAAAAGACTTTTTTGTTGAAAAAAAAGCAATTATATGGTATCATAGCTTTGTATCTATACAAAACTTACTCGGAAAGGATATTTTCAAATGAGCAACTACGCAATTATTGCAGATTCCGGCTGCGATCTTTCAAAAGATCTCAGAGAGCGCTTCGGCGTTGATGACATTCTACACGGCACGGTATATTTTCCCGACGGTCATACCGAACCCAGCGACATCGACTGGGAGAGGATGACCCCCGAACAGTTCTATAAATCCATGAGCGGACGCAAGGTGCTTTATAAAACGGCAACCTTTGCGGAAGAAGAAGGATACTCCGTAATGGAGAGGCATCTGAAGGAAGGTCGCGACGTCCTGTTCATCTCTCTTTCCTCCGCGCTGTCCGGCACATATCAGCTCGGCATTCTCATTGCAAAGGAGCTTACGGAGAAATATCCCGAAAGAAAAATAATCTGCGTTGACTCCCTGCGCTACTCAACGGCGTTTGCAATGCTTGTAATGCTTGCATGCCAAAAAAGAGACAGCGGCGCCGACATCGACGAATGCGCGCAGTATGTAAACGAAACCAAGCTTCGCATACATCAGATGGGCTGCATGGACGACCTGTTCTTCCTTGTAAAAACAGGCAGAGTTTCAAACTTTCAGGCGTTTTTCGGCTCCATGGTCGGCATAAATCCCATGGCAGACTTCAACGAAAAGGGTCTTTGCGAAGTCATATACAAAGCAAAAGGAAAAAAATCCGCCCTGGACGCAACAATCAAGTACATAAAGGCGCTTGCAAAGGATCCCGGCGAGCAGACAATGTTTATCGCCCACTCCGACCGCAAAGCTGCAGCGGACGCTCTGCGCACAATGATAGAAAAAGAAATCGCTCCCCGCGAGATCATCACACTCCCCGTCGGCATGTCCTGCGGATGCTCTATCGGCCCCGGCCTTTGCGCGGCGTTCTTCCTCGGAGACGCCGTAAGCCCGAATCTCTCCAAAGAAAAGGAAACTCTTGCACAGATATTCGGCAAATAAAACCCTAAGGAAAGGCATATAAACATGACGACGGTTATTGACGGTGCGGGCATGGGGCTTCTGCTCATGGGCGCTTATAAAAACCTTGCCCGCAGCGCGGAAAACATAAATGCCCTGAATGTGTTTCCCGTCCCGGACGGAGACACCGGCACCAATATGTCGAAAACTCTTGAGGGCGGCTTTAACGCTCCCGCAAGCAGCAGCATCGCGGAGTATATGCGTCTGTTTTCCAGAAACACGCTGATGGCTGCCAGAGGTAACTCGGGCGTTATACTTTCGCAGTTTATCAAGGGATTTTATAAAGGCGTCGCAGACAGCGACGTTATGGACACGGATATTTTTTCAAAAGCAATGGCGGCGGGAGTCGAGCTTGCATACCGTGCCGTTTTGAATCCCGTTGAAGGCACGATGCTTACGGTACTGCGTGACTCGGCGCAGTTTCTCTGCAGCAGTGCGGACACATTTGACAGCTTTGAAGAATGCTTTGCAGGGCTTGTTTCCGAGATGAAGCGCTCGCTTGACGCCACCCCCGAAAAGCTGCCCGTTCTGAAAGAGGCGGGCGTGGTGGACAGCGGCGGCGCAGGCATGCTGTGCATATTCCGCGGTATGGAGATGGCGCTGCTCGGTGAGGATGCCGCCGAAGACCCTGCCGCCTTTTCGGAAAGTCCGGCAGCGGTGCCCGATTTTTCTCTTTTCTCACGCGATTCCGTATTTGAAGAAGGCTACTGCACGGAATACATACTTCAGCTGCTGCGCGCAAAATGCGACGTTTCGGCTTTTGATATAAGCGATCTTATCGTAAAGCTTGACGCTATCGGCAGCTCCGTAGTATGCGCCCGCGAGGGAGACGCCGTCAAGGTGCACGTGCACACAAAGTGTCCCGAAAAGGCGCTGGAGCTCGGCAGGGGCTACGGTGAGCTGCTGAGCATAAAGATAGAAAACATGACGGTGCAGAGCTCGGCACTTTTATCCGGAAGATCGGCTGAAGCAAAAAGTCCGAAACACGTAAAATACGCCGTTGCAGCTGTATGCACCGGCGAGGGCATAAAGCAGTATTTTCGCGAGATAGGCGTTTCCGCCGTGATCGACGGCGGTCAGACCCATAATCCCTCGGCAGAGGACATGATAGCCGTTCTCGGCACTCTGAACGCGGATCATATAATCCTTTTGCCCAACAACAAAAACGTTATTCTTGCCGCAAAGCAGGCTGCCGAAATGTACGGCGGCGCCGATGTGCGGGTCATACCCACATCCTCCGTTGCGGAGGGATACTCCGCGCTTTCCATGATGGACCTTGACGCAGACAGCGTTGAAGAACTTATAGAGGGCATGACGGCGGGACTTTCAAGGGTCACCACCTGTTATGTTACCACCGCCACAAGAGACGCGTCTATCGGCGGAGTCGATATACGCCGCGGAGACTTTATCGGTCTTGACGGCGACAGCATACTCTGCGCAGAGAAAACAAAGGTGGATGCCGCCGCCGCTCTTTTGTCAAAGCTTGAGGATATCGACGACAAAGAAGTCATTACCGTGTTCTGCGGCTCGGACGTTACGGAGCGGGACAAGGCGGAGCTCGGCGCAATCATCACAGAAAAAAATCCCCTTACGGACTGCAACTTTATAGACGGCGGACAGGAGCTTTACAGCTTTATAATGTCCGTTGAATAAGCCTTCGGCGGATATCCGCCGAAAACGCTTACGCACATAATCAAAAAGGAGGCTTTGCCGCATGAATAAGGGCGCAGAAACAAAGAAAATAGTTATTGATGTCGGCGGAGCCGACGCGGGTCCCGAGCCTATAATAGAAGGCGCGGCACGTGCGCTTACAGACCCGGACACGTCTTTTCGCGCGGTTTTCTGCGGAAACGCCGGCGAAATACGAAAAAAGCTTGAAGGGCGCGGCGTGTCGGAAGATATGTATGAGACCGTCGATACCGATGTGTACGTTACAAACAACGACTCTCCCATGTGCGTTATGGGGGAGAAAGAGGACTCTTCCCTTGTACTTGCGCTGAAGGCGCTGAAAAGCGATCCCGACGCCGCCGCGATGGTCAGCGCGGGAAACACGGGCGCCGTTATGATAGGCACCATAGTGCACCTGGGGCTTATACCCGGGCTTCGCCAGCCGACGCTTGCGACCGTACTGCCCGCGCCGGGCGGAAAGTTTATCTGCATTGCCGACTGCGGCGCAAACGTAGACTGCCGCTCGGACGACATGATAGCCTTTGCGCTTATGGGCGACGAATTTATGAAGTGTATGTTCTCCGTTGAGCACCCGCGCATAGGGCTGCTTTCCGTGGGAACGGAGATCGGCAAGGGCAGCAAGCGTGTCCTCGAGGCGTACGAAAAGATCGAGACGCTGCCCCTTAATTTCGTTGGCAACATAGAGGGCAACGACATGATGACCGACATCTGCGACGTTATCGTCTGCGACGGCTTTTCAGGCAACGTAATACTCAAGAACTCCGAAGCGGTGGGAAAATTCGCGGGGGCGTTTGCGGAAGAGACCATACGCCGCTGCGCCGCCGAAAAAGGAGAGGCGCCCGACGAAGATCTTATCGCGGAGCTGCGCAGAAGCTTTTACAGACAGTTTGATTTCAACTCTCAGGGCGGCGCGTTTTTCTTCGGCACGGTAAAGCCCGTTGTGAAAATGCACGGCGCCGCCAACGCTTCGACCGCTTTCTCATGCATAAAACAGGCGATCGCCCTTGACGATAAAAAGTTCACCGACAGACTGACGACCGCCCTCGACGGAAAGCTGCCCAAGCGAAAGTTCATACGTCAGCAGTAGGCGCGGCGGCAGCACGGTATCTGTCACAGTCTGCGGGCTGTAGCCGTTCGCGGCACGGCACCGCCACGCATGCGTAAGTCGTCGGCGCACGGCGGCAAACCGCGCGAATGCCTCATATTATATAAACAAAAAAGAGAGGACGAATTGTCCTCTCTCGCTTTTGATAAATAATCAGCCGTTTTCCTTAACTATTTCGCGGTGTTTGAAGCCGTGCAGCCATTTATGTATAAAATATTCGGGGGCTGCGGCGATCACTGCTATAATATTGAATTCCCAGAAAAGGGGCAGACGCGGCAGCAAAAGGTGAAGCGCCGCGCAGCCCACGGTGTATACGATAAATCTGATTATGGTAAATGCCGTAAGCCTTCCGCTGTCTCTGTAACCTATATTACAGAACGCCGCATATTTGTTCAGAAGTATATTGACCATAAGCGATGCGGCGCCCGCGAGCATGACACCCACAAGCATAAACCTGTGACCTGACAATACCGATAAAATAAGTATCAGCACCTCGCACACGGCGGCGCTTAGAAAGCTTACCCACGCAGAGGCGAAAAGCCTTTTGTACAGCCGCAGCGTATCCCAAAGCGGATCGAAATGGCTCGACTTGTTGTTATCTATGTACACGGTGTCGATCGTGATGGTCGTGATCGTCAGCCCCTGTTTATCCGCATAGTACAGCATGCAGAGCTCGTAGTCGTAGCGCTCGCCGGGCACTTTCAGCAGCCATTCGGCGTTGTCAGCCGAAAAGCCGCGCAGTCCCGACTGGTTGTCGGTGAAATAATGCCCCGCCATAAACGTATATACCACGCGGGACAGTCCGTTGCCCATTTTTGAGGTAGTGGGGATGTCGCCCTTCAGACGGCGCACCGACAGAACAAACGACGCGCCCGAGCGCAGCTCGTCGCGCACGCGCAGAATATCGTGGATACGGTGCTGACCGTCCGCATCGGCTGTTATAAAGTATTTGCATTCCGGATGGCGCTCGCGTATGGCGGCGATCCCGCTTTTCAGCGCCGCGCCCTTTCCGCGGTTTTCCCTGAAACGTATGACCTCGGCTTTTGACGCCACAGCCTCAAAGACCGGATCGTAAACGGACCCGCTGCCGTCGTCAACGATAAGAACGCTCAGCCCCGCTTCCCAAAGCTCGCAGACCGCGTTTATCATCTTTTTATCCGGCATATACGCCGGCATCAGTACGATCTCTTCCATCTTTGTCCTGACCTATGTCCGTCCTTTCGGTATTTTCACTCTCCTGCCCTTCGGCATCGGAGAAAAAGCTCTCTATTTTTTCAAATACTGCAGCGTCAACACTGCCGTCTGCGCCGTACAGTATGCCTGTATGACCGTCGCCGTCGGTGTCAACGCACGTGTAAAACTCAACGCCTTCCCTCTCCGCCTCGCTTCTGTGCGAGTACAGCGAAAAGCTGTCTGAAGGAACGAGCATATCGTTTTCGGCGTGTATCACCAGCACGGGCACCTCTGTCTCCCGTACTGCCGCAGCTGCGCTTTCGTTTGCGTGATCTGCGCCGAAGAGCATGGTTTGATAAAGCAGCAGCATTGGATAGTTGAGATACACGATCCCTCCCGCTTTTTCGTATGCGGGAAGCATTATGCCCTCCATGGGGCTGTTCAGCGCGCTTACCGCCACCGCGCCGCTTATATAACCGTCAAAGTATTTCAGCGAGCAGCATACGGCCCACGCGCCTCTGCTGTGACCGAGCAGAAACACATCGGAATATGAAAAGTTTTCTTTTGTATATTCGACGGCGGCATTCAGATCGAAAAGCTCGCGGGCAAAGCCGAAACAGCTGTCCCCGCCGCTTTCCCCGCTCCCCGCGGGATCGAAAACAAACACATCGCGCCCATGGCTGCAAAGCTCTTTGGCGATTGATATATAATCGCTGCCGACGGCATGAAAGCCCGGGGCTATTATGACAAGGCTTTTCGCCGCCGAGCCGTTTTTGTCGGCATCCGACCGATCCGGCGCCGCATCGCCGTCGGTGCCTGCCCCGCTCGTCTTTCCGGCATCGCCGCTTTTCTTGCCTGCGTCCGCAGCTCGGAAAAGCCTGCCGCAAAGCTCTATCCCGCCCTCGGAGACAAAGCAGTGCTCCTCGCCCGAAAAAGTATCCGCGACCAGACTGTCCGTCGGAGGATCCCAGCGGGCGAAAACGGAGTCATATACGATTTTTGTAATAAAAAATGATAATAAACTAAAAATCAGAGTAATAATAATTGCGAAACGTAAAATCACAACCGGTGTAACCCTTTTACCGTTTTTCATTATTATCACCGCTTTCGGAGTATTTATGTTATACAGTCCTCTCACCGATTTCAGAATAGTTACGGAAGAAGAATTTCCCCGCCGCATCAATGAGATAGAAGACACCGTGCGCGCCGCGTCCGTCTCAGGCACGCTTATGTCGGGCAATATGCCGCTGTACTGGCGCGCCGACTGCGTTGAAGGCGCTCGCGCCGCCGTTGTCATTGTTCACGGCTTTACTGAGTTCAGCCGCAAATACGACGAGCTGTGCTGGTATTTTATGAATATGGGCTACGATGTTTACGTATACGATCAGCGCGGTCACGGTCTCTCCGGCAGAGAGACCGGCGACGCATCGCTTGCACACGTCAACAGCTTTGACGACTATGTAAACGACCTTGACGCCGTAATAGAAGGCGTTGTGAAAAAGCACTCCCCCGGGCTGCCGGTATACCTTTTTGCTCATTCAATGGGCGGCGCAGTCGGCGCACTGTATATGTGCCGCTGCCCCGACAAGGTCTCAAAAGTGCTGCTTTCCTCTCCCATGGTAAGCCCGAAAACTCACGGCGTGCCGCACAAGGCGGTTTGCCGCATGATCCGCCGCGAAGCGGAGAAAAACAACTCATGGGACAAAATGTTCAGATACGCGGGGCATTTTGAAGAAAATGTGGATTTTTCAAAAGCCGCCGACAAAAGCTACAACCGTTTCAGGCACAATCTCGATATGAGGATCGCGGACAAGCGCTATCAGAACTCTTCCTCCACAAACCGCTGGATGACAGAAGCTCTGCAGGTGCGCGACCGTATCCTCGACCCTGCGGCGCTTTCCCGCGTTACGGCGTCCGTTATGATAATTGCCGCAGAAAAGGACGGCGTCGTGTGCCTGCATCCGCAGAAGAAGCTTGCGCATATGCTTGGCGAGCGGTGCCGCTATGTTATGATAAAAGGGGCAAAGCACTCCATATATGTCTCGGGCGACGAAATCCTCGAAACGTATATAAATACCGTCCGCGATTTTTACGGCATGTGACTCTATCTTTTATATTTTACACCGAAAAGCACAAAATTTCAACATTTTTTATCATTGATGGAACTTTACATCAAAATGCTTGCCGCGCGGCAAGCCTTTTTTCGCTTTCGGGCTTAACATTTTGCCCGCGCGAAGAGGTCCGATATGCGCAATTCTGCATGGCGAGTGTTGACTTTATCGCCGAACAGTGCTATAATTACCGAAGAAGCGACAGCGTTTTTCAAAATTTATTTCGCTGCCCTCGGATGTGGTTTTATGGCAAAGCTGTATTTCAAATACGGAGCTATGGGCTCCTCCAAAACCGCGCAGGCACTTATCACCCGCTTTAATTACCGTGAAAAGGGTATGGAAGTGTGGTTCATAAAGCCCGCAATAGACACAAGAGACGATTCCGACGGCAAAACCGTCATCCGCTCCCGCGTTGGGCTTGAGGCACCCGCTGACGCTATCGGCGAGGATGTTGACATAGAAAAGCTGTTTCACGACGGATGCCATGACGGATACTCCGTTATCATCGCCGACGAAGCACAGTTTTTCAGTGAGGAGCAGATAAAGCAGCTGCGGGATATAGTAACGTTTGATAACATCCCCGTTCTGTGCTTCGGGCTCCGGACCGATTTTCAAGCAAAGCTTTTCAGTGGCTCCCGCGCGCTGTTTGAGCTTGCAGACAGTATCTCCGAGATAAAATCCATATGTCGCTGCGGTTCCAAGGCAATTATAAACGCCCGCTTTGACGGCGACGGAAACCTTGTGACCGAGGGCGAGCAGATATTCCTCGGCGGCAACGATTTTTACGAAGGTATGTGCTACAGTTGCTGGAAAAAGCTGCAGATGAAATTCTGATTTTTTCTCCGCCTGCCGCGCTTTGCGGCAGGCATGTCATACTATATCGGCACCGCCGAAATAAACGGCAGAGAAAGGATATGTAAAAGTCATGAATACACGGGAGGCTGTGCTGAGACCCCTTGCGCTGTTCACCCTCTCGTTTTATGCTCTTTCATGCTTTCTTTGCCACGCCGACAAAATAATACGTACATGGGCAGGATCTTCCTGCCTTTTGCTTTTTGTGCTGCTGTGCGCGGCAAGGGTCATTGTATATATAAGAGGGCGCAGCAGAGCGAGGAAAAGCTCAAAAAAAGCGCTGCTGCGTGCCGCAAGCTGGCTTGTATGCGGAGTTCTCCTCGCCTGCGCATTTTCATATTACACCTACGATATAGAGCTTTCGCGGATAAACTCTCTCGTCGGCAAGAGTCAGACTGCAGAGGGCACGGTCTCCAAGATTCTGTACTCAAAGCCGTACGGCAGCTCGTTTGTAATGAAAACAAGGCTTTCGGACGGCAAAAGAGTCAGAATACTTGTCGCCTCCGACGCACAGGTGACCCTCGGCACCGCGGTCCGCTGCAGGCTTACCCTCAAAGCTCTTGAAAAAGAAGAAGATGCAAATTATCTTTCAAACGGCATAGTTCTTCGCGCCGACGCAGAAAGCACAGAGTGGATCTCAAGCGGCGGCTTTGACGTCGAGATCGCCGCCGCGCGGCTGAATTCGCGCCTCACCGGTATTCTGACAGAGCGGCTGGGTGAGCGTGACGGCGGTCTTTGCGCCGCTCTGCTTCTGGGAAACAAAAGCTGCCTTGAAGCATCGGTCCGCCGCGATTTTCGCAGGCTGGGCATTTCTCATCTGCTTGCACTGTCGGGTCTGCACCTGAGCGTTATAACAGGCGCCGCCGCAAAGCTGTTTATGCGCTTCGGCAGAAAGACGAGCAGCGCGCTGAGCATTGTCTGCGTGATTTTCTATATGATTCTGACAGGCTTTTCGCCGTCCGTTACAAGGTCGGGAATAATGCTTATTATTCTTATAGCCGCTTTTGTATTTCACCGCAGCGGAGACTCTGTTACAAATCTCGGCATCGCGGCGTTTCTGATATGCTGCGTAAATCCGTACTCGGCGCTTGATATAGGTTTGCAGCTTTCCGTGCTTGCCGTGTTTGCGCTGCTTGTATACGGCGGGCGCAGCCGCGGCAGAGAGAAGTCCGGGGGTCCCGTAAAGAAAGCGCTTCACTATATTGTGTCGTCCGTCGGCGCAACGGTTTCGGTGCTTATGATGACGCTGCCGCTGATGTGGCTGTACTTCGGCTCGTTTGCCCTGCTCTCCCCCGTGACCACTCTTATATTCTCGCCGCTCGTTAGCGTCATTCTCATATTCGCGCCGTTTATTATTATTCTCAGTCCGTCAGCGGTGCTGTCATATATACCCGCGGTCATATGCAAAGCAGCAAGCGATGTAAGCGTTCGCCTGTCCGCCGCCATGTCGGATATACCGAATATAGTGCTGCCGCTCGGCGGCGCGCTGTGCGCGATACTGTGCATAATGACTGCCGCTGCGTTTTTTGTATTTGCCGCCATGTCGTCGTCAAAGAAAAGGATCGCCGCGGCAGGACTTTGCGCGTGCCTGCTTGCCGCTGTCTGCGCAACGTCGGTCATAGGTGTATACCGGAACTCAGAGAGTCTCACAGTCAGAAGCGAGACCGACTTTGCGGGAGATGCGCTGACGTTTGTCTCAGACGGCAAAGCTTGTGTGATAGACATAGGCAACGGCGGCCTCGGCGCCCTGAACGAAGCTCTTTATACGGCGGAAGGCAGCGCCTTCGGCGAAACGGAAACGCTGGTGCTCAGTCAGTTCCGCAAAGACTATACATCGACGCTTCCGTATCTGTGCGCGACGCATAAGATCCGCCGGATCCTTATACCGGGCACACTTTCCGAGAGCGAAGCGACGCTTATCGGGAAAAGCATAGCGGACAGCGGGACAAAGCTTTCGAAATACTCATATTCACGGCCCGTACCGTTAGGTTCGGCAAATGTCGAAATCAAAAAGCCGCAATACATAATTCGCTCGGTGCAGCCCATATTCCGCGTAAATATTTCAAACGGAGAGGAAAGCTTTGTATATCTCGGATGCGCCTACAACGAGATCGATCCGTATCCGGATATTTCGAAGGGCTGCACGGTCGTGCTCGGCAGCTACGGACCGAAATACAAAAAGTCCTGGTCAAGGTATGCCATGCGCTCCGCGGAGAGCATAAGCGCTCTCGGCAAAGCAGCGGATTTTGCGCCGCTGCGCGGCAGGTAAGGCGGCGTTGCGCTACACGCCGTCTCTCCTTCGAAGCTTTGAAGCTGCCGCCGGCTTTTAGTTTCTTTGCAAAGCATTTCAAACTTTATCGTCAGCTTACTGAACGTACGTGAAAAAGACGTGAAGGGACTACTTTTCCGTAAGTAGCCCCTTCACACATCCCCGACCA
>CAUGPT010000048.1:0-14235 GCA_959601495.1 uncultured Eubacteriales bacterium | reverse complement strand
GTCAGCGTCAGCTGCCGAAAGCAAGGCTGAAAGAGCAGCCTTGCTTTGTGAAGTATAATCTGAGGAACTCTCTGTTTCAAAAATAAAGGTAATTTCCTGTGCAGATAAAATTTTTCACGTTGGTTTTGAACCATATCAATATAACCACGAAACAAAACGAAGCAAGCTCGTCTTTCGAGCTTGCTTCTGCTATCTATGGGAGCGGCGTTGCAAATTTACGTAGCCAAAACGTCAATTGTGTCTATAAACCACGCTAAAGTCAATTCGTCGAATCTCTCGGGCTTGGAGCACCCGGTTTGTTCTTAAACTCGCTCCAACCGCCGAGGTGGTGAGGAGAGATTTCCAAGAGAGGAGAGGAGGGCGGCTCCCGCCTCTCCTTTCTTGGACCGATTCGGGGATGTGTGAAGGGGCTACTTACGGAAAAGTAGTCCCTTCACGTCCTTTTTACTTACGTTCGGCAAGCTAACCACAAAGTTTGAAATGCTATACCAATTCCGTAGAGACGGAACTCAACCATCCGTGGCTACTTACGGAAAAGCAGTCCCTTCACGTTTTCCTCACTTACGTTCAGAAAGCTGACCATAAAGTTTGAAATGCTTTGTAAAAAACTGAGAGTCAGCAGTTTCAAAGCTTCGGTGGGGAGACAAGCCGGAGCATGGCAGAACACAGCGCGTGCGTCCGCTCTGCGCACCGGGTTAGAACAGCCCTGTGATCTTTCCGTCTTCGTCAACGTCGATACGTTCTGCGGCAGGGTGCTTCGGCAGCCCGGGCATTGTCATAATATCACCGGTCAGCACAACGATAAATCCCGCGCCGGCGGATACTTTTACATTTCTGACAGTCACGGTAAAGCCCTTCGGCGCGCCCAAAAGCGACGGATCGTCTGAAAAGCTGTACTGCGTTTTCGCAATGCACACCGGCAGCTCCCCGTACCCCATGGCGCAAATGCTGTCAATCTGCCGCTGCGCCGCAGGCGTAACGTTTACGCCGCTGCCGCCGTATATCCTCTTTACAACTGCCTCGATTTTTTCGTTAATCGTGCAGTTTGCGGGATAGCTGTATGTGAAATCTCCCTTTTCGCTCTCGCACAGCCTGACGACCTCGCGGGCAAGAGCCGTGCCGCCCTCTCCGCCGTCCGCCCAGACAGTTGAGAGAACGCAGTTTACACCCAAAGCGCGGCACTTTTCAACAACGGTGTCGATCTCCGCGTCTGTGTCCGTGGGGAATCGGTTGACTGCGACGGTGCAGGGAAGTTTATATACATTTTTGATGTTGGATACATGGCGCAGAAGGTTAGGCAGTCCTTTTTCAAGTGCCGCAATGTCTTCGCTGCCGAGCTGATCTTTCGCAAGCCCGCCGTGCATTTTCAGGGCGCGTACCGTTGCCACAACGACCACTGCGGACGGCACAAGACCTGCCGCGCGGCACTTTATATCCAAAAACTTTTCCGCGCCGAGATCAGCGCCGAAGCCTGCCTCTGTAACGGCATAGTCACCGAGAGCCATTGCGAGTCTTGTGGCTGTGACTGAGTTGCAGCCGTGGGCAATATTGGCAAACGGTCCGCCGTGCACAAGCGCGGGCGTGCCCTCAAGGGTCTGTACAAGATTTGGCTTCAGCGCGTCTTTGAGCAGCGCCGCCATCGCGCCCTGTGCCCTGAGATCGGCGCAGGTTACGGGTTTTCCGCCATAAGTATACCCGACAATTATCTTTGCAAGGCGCTCTTTAAGGTCTTTTATTGAGGAAGAGAGACACAGTACAGCCATGACCTCGCTTGCAACGGTAATGTCAAAGCCGTCCTCGCGCGGAACGCCGTTTGCAACACCGCCCAGACCGTCTGTTATATACCGCAGCTGGCGGTCGTTCATGTCAACGCAGCGGCGCCATGTTATACGTCTCGGGTCAATCCCAAGCTCGTTTCCCTGCTTTATGTGATTGTCAAGCATTGCCGCAAGCAGGTTGTTTGCCGCGCCTATTGCATGAAAATCTCCGGTGAAATGCAGATTGATATCCTCCATGGGGACGACCTGCGCGTATCCGCCGCCCGCGGCTCCTCCTTTTATGCCGAACACCGGACCGAGAGAAGGCTCGCGCAGGGCAACAACGGGCTTTTTGCCGATTTTGGAAAGCCCGTCGGCAAGACCTATCGTCGTTGTGGTCTTACCCTCGCCCGCGGGGGTGGGGGTCATGGCGGTAACGAGCACAAGTTTTGCCGGTGCGACGTCCTTGCGGTCAGTGAGTATGGAAAGATCGACCTTTGCCTTGTATCTGCCGTAGCATTCAAGATATTTTTCGTCGATCCCCGCAGCCTTTGCTATCTCTCCGATAGGCTTCATTTTGCAAGCCTGTGCAATTTCAATATCCGTGGGATATGCCATATTCTGCTCCTCCGTAATTATTGCGGCGCACCTCTTATGACTTGAAGTACTCTACCGCAGCCTTGAACATTTTAATATCATAGTTTCCGGGAACGTTTTTGTAAAGCCCGCCTGCCACTCTCTCTGAATGCCCCATTTTTCCGAAAACTCTGCCGTCCGGAGATGTGATTCCCTCAACGGCATATACGGAACCGTTGGGATTAAAGCTTATATCACCTGAGGCGTTTCCCTCAAGGTCAACATACTGCGTTGCGATCTGTCCGTTTTCGGCAAGCCTTCTTACAAGGTCATCACTTGCTATAAAGCGTCCCTCTCCGTGCGAGACGGGAACACTGTATACCTCCCCGGGATTTGTAAGCGCAAGCCAGGGAGACATATTCGATGCCACGCGCACTCTCACGATCTTAGATTGGTGGCGGGCTATTGTATTATACGTAAGCGTCGGGAAACTCTCATCCGTGTCACAGATTTTTCCGTATGGCACAAGTCCGAGCTTTATAAGCGCCTGAAAGCCGTTGCATATGCCGCACATAAGTCCCCCGCGCCGCTCCAGCAGATCTTCGACCTGCTCTCTGACGGCACCGCTGCGGAAAAATGCGGTTATGAACTTTCCGCTGCCGTCAGGCTCGTCGCCGCCCGAAAAGCCGCCGGGGATAAAAATTATCTGCGACTGTGCGGCAGCCTTTGCAAAGCTTTCAACGCTGCGGGATATATTTTCCGGCGTGCGGTTATTTATAACGAATATTTCCGGCTCCGCGCCCGCGTCGCTTACAGCCTTTGCGCTGTCGTATTCACAGTTTGTGCCGGGGAACACGGGGATGAGCACACGGGGCTTTGCCGATACCGTGGAGGCGGGGCGAACGCGCTCCTTTACCTCAAACGTAAAGTTCTCTGTTTCCCCGCTGCTGCTTTTAATATTGCAGCGAAAAACGCTCTCAAGCTTATTTTCGTATATTCCGCTCAGTTTGTCAAGAGAAATTTCTTCTCCCGCGCGGCACACGGCGGCTTTCTCGGTAACATATCCGAGAAGCGAGGCTCCGTTTATTTCTCCCGTATCTGCGCCATCGGGCACCTCAACGATAAAGCTTGCATAGCTGTATCCGAATATCTTCTCAAGGGCGATTCCGTCGCCGAAGCAAAAGCCGAGAGAGTTGCCGAGGCACATTTTCATAACAGCCTCCGCAATTCCGCCGTAACCGGGAGTATAGCAGGAAATTGCCCTGCCTGAGCGGATAAGCCCTGTCACGGCTTCAAAGGTCTGGAGAAGCGATCGGGTCTCGGGCAGCCCGTTTTCATCGTACCGGGGAGAAATGCAGTAAACGGCGCTGCCGGCTTTCTTGAATTCCGGCGAAATTATGTTTTCTGCTTTTTCCGTTGTAACGGCAAAGGAAACAAGCGTCGGCGGAACGTCTATATTCTCGAAAGTGCCGCTCATAGAGTCTTTTCCGCCTATTGCGGCAATATTGAGATCCTTCTGTGCCTCAAGAGCACCGAGAAGAGCGCTGACAGGCTTGCCCCAGCGCTCGGGATCGCGGCCGAGCCTTTCAAAATACTCCTGAAATGTGAGATACACGTCGGAGAATGCCGCTCCCGATGCCACAAGCTTTGAAACGGATTCCGTCACGGCAAGGTATGCGCCGTGGTATGGGCTTTTCTCCGATATATACGGGTTAAAGCCCCATGCCATAACAGAGCAGTCGTCGGTATGCTTTTTCTCTACCGAGATCTTCTGTACCATTGCCTGCGCGGGTGTCAGCTGATTTTTTCCGCCGAAGGGCATAAGAACGGTGCCCGCTCCGATAGTTGAGTCAAACTGCTCGGAAAGTCCTCTTTTGGAGCAGACGTTGAGATCGTCTGCCAGCGACAGATAGCTTTCGACAAAGCCTCCCGTAATGCTTTTTTCAAAAGCCTGCGGCTTTGAAACTGAGACGTCGGTATTTTTCGGCGCACCGTTCGAATTCAGAAATTCGCGGCTTATGTCAACTATTGTATTGCCGCGCCAGTGCATTCTGAGGCGTTCGTCGTCGGTCACGTCGGCTATCTTCACCGCCTGAAGATTTTCGCTGTCGCAAAGCTTTATAAATGCATCCGCGTCTTCGGGTGCGACCACAACAGCCATTCTCTCCTGCGATTCGCTTATTGCAAGCTCGGTGCCGTCCAGTCCCTCATACTTTTTGGGAACGGCATCAAGATCTATGCAAAGTCCGTCGGCAAGCTCTCCGACGGCAACGGAAACTCCGCCCGCACCGAAATCGTTGCAGCGCTTTATCATACGGCTTACCGCAGGATTTCTGAACAGGCGCTGCAGCTTTCTTTCTTCGGGAGCGTTGCCCTTCTGTACTTCTGCACCGCATGTTGAAAGCGATGCTGCCGTGTGCGACTTTGAAGAGCCGGTTGCGCCGCCGCAGCCGTCTCTGCCGGTGCTGCCGCCGATGAGGATGACGGCGTCCTTCGCGGACGGTCTCTCCCTGCGTACGTTTTCTGCGGGAGCAGCGCCGACCACCGCGCCTATTTCCATGCGCTTTGCGGCATATCCGCTGTGATATATTTCGTCAACTATTCCTGTTGCAAGACCTACCTGATTTCCGTACGACGAATAGCCGTCCGCCGCCTTTGTAACGATTTTTCTCTGGGGCAGCTTACCGGGCAGCGTTTCGGAAACGCTTTTCAGCGGATCCGCCGCGCCTGTCACGCGCATTGCCCCGTAAACGTATGCGCGCCCGGAAAGAGGATCGCGGATAGCGCCGCCGATGCAGGTCGCCGCGCCGCCGAAGGGCTCTATCTCAGTAGGATGATTGTGCGTTTCGTTTTTGAAAAGCAGCAGCCAGTCCTCGTCGCAGCCGTCAACATTTACCTTTATTTTCACCGTGCAGGCGTTGATTTCCTCCGACTCGTCCAGCTTTTCAAGCTTGCCCAGCTTTTTCAGATGCTTTACGGCGACGGTTGCCATATCCATAAGGCAAACGGGCTTTGTAATGCCGAGCTCACGGCGCATTTCAAGATAGCCTTCGTATGCCGCGCGGAGCGTTTCGTCCTCAAATGTGATGTTGTTTATGCGTGTGGTAAACGTTGTATGACGGCAGTGATCCGACCAGTATGTGTCGATCATGCGGATCTCCGTTACGGTGGGGTCGCGCCCCTCTTTTCGGAAATATTCCTGAGTAAACGCGGCGTCGTCCGCGTCCATTGCAAGAGCGTATTCTTTTATAAAGCTTTCAAGCCCCGCACGGTCAAGCGACGTAAAACCGTCTATCGCTGCAACGGTTGTGGGGGCGCTGTATTCTGTTTTCAGGGTCTCCGGAAGGCAAAGATTTGCCTCTCTTGACTCAACGGGATTTATAACGTATTTTTTAACCGCTTCGATCTCCTCTGCCGTGGGACGGCCGGAAAGGATATACACCTTTGCCGTGCGGACAACGGGACGTTTTTTCTGCGAGATCAACTGTATGCACTGCGCGGCGCTGTCTGCACGCTGGTCGAACTGCCCGGGCAGATACTCCACGGCGAACGCCGCGTCGCCGTTTGTGTCAAGCTCGCGGCATACGGTGTCGGTCTGCGGCTCGGAGAAAACCGTTTTTTCGGCATAGGCAAACAGCTCCCCGTCGATCTCCTCTGCGTCGTAGCGGTTGACTACGCGCACGCCCGTAATGCTGCAGATGCCCAAAAGAGTGTTTATATCCGAAAGCAGCGACGCCGCCTCTTCGGCAAACTCTTTTTTCTTTTCGGTAAATACACGGTATACCATTATTTCGCCTCCGCGGCGCAAAGCGCCTTTTTGCCGATGTCCCTGCGATAGAATGCGTTGTCGAACTTTACTTTTGCCGCCTTGGCGTAAGCCTCGTCAAGCGCCTCTTTTAGGGTTTTTGCCGTTGCCGTAACGCCGAGTACTCTGCCGCCGCTTGTGAAGATTTTATTTCCCGACGCCCTCACGCCGGCATAAATTATGCTGTCGGCAGCATCCTCCGGAACAGATATTTCGTATCCGGTTTGGTACTTGCCGGGATACCCGCCGGACGCCACGATAACGCAGGCGGCGCAGCCGTCCCTTATGCGCACGTCGGCATCGGCAAGCCGCCCCTCGCTTACGGCTATCATGACCTCAAGAAGATCGCAGTCCAGCAGAGGAAGCACCACCTGTGCCTCGGGATCTCCGAAACGGCAGTTGTATTCTATAACCCGGGGACCGTTTTCCGTAAGCATGAGTCCGAAATACAGGCAGCCCCTGAAGGGACGTCCCTCGGCGCACATGGCGCGTACCGTGGGCATAAATATGGAGTTCATACATTCGTCCGCAATGCTTTTTGTGTAGTAAGGGCTGGGTGCCACCGTGCCCATGCCGCCGGTGTTGGGACCGAGATCGCCGTCAAGGGCGCGCTTGTGATCCATGGAGGATACCATGGGTACAACGGTTTTTCCGTCTGTAAATGCAAGCACGGAAACCTCCGGCCCGCGCAGAAATTCTTCTATAACTATTTTCGAGCCGCTTTCGCCGAAGCGCTTTTCCTCCATAACGGAGCGAACCGCGGCTTTTGCTTCCTCAAAGCTCTCCGCAATTATAACACCCTTTCCGAGAGCAAGCCCGTCGGCTTTGATGACGGCGGGATATTTTGCACCCTCAAGGTATGCGACCGCCTCGGCGGGATCGTCGAAAACCTCGTACGCCGCCGTGGGAATACCGTATTTTTTCATGAGATCTTTTGCAAAAACCTTGCTGCCCTCAATTGCCGCCGCCGCTTTATTAGGACCGAAGCAGGGTATGCCGGCATCGGTCAGTCTGTCGACTGCGCCGAGCACAAGAGGGTCGTCCGGGGCAACAACGGCAAAATCAATGCCGTTTTCAACGGCAAAGCGCACCTGCGCATCTATATCCTTTGCGCCTATATCAACGCATACGGCGTCGCGCGCAATGCCGCCGTTTCCGGGCAGAGCGTATATTTCACCGACCCTGCGGCTCTCTTTCAGCTTTTTGATTATGGCGTGCTCGCGCCCGCCGCTGCCGATCACCATTATTTTCATACTTTTGCAGATCCTTTCGCATGCAGATTTTGCACTGACGTACCGTACAGTATATTTTCGCGTCCCGATGTCGTATCAGTGGTGGAACAGGCGCATACCTGTAAACGCCATTACCAGGTTGTGCTCATTGCAGCATTCTATGACCGCGTCGTCGCGGATAGAGCCGCCCGGCTCGGCGATATACGAAACGCCGCTTTTCAGCGCGCGCTTTATGTTGTCGTCAAAGGGGAAGAAAGCGTCCGAACCGAGGCTCACTCCGGAAAGCGAAGAAAGATATTCCCGTATCTCGCCCTCAGTCAGCGGCTCCGGCCTTGTTTTGAAGTATTTCTGCCATATGCCGTCGGCACAAACGTCCTCTTCGTTGCGGTTTATATATCCGTCGATGACATTGTCTCGCTCGGGGCGGCGCAGCGTATCAAGAAAAGGCAGAGCCAGAACCTTGTCATGCTGGCGCAGAAACCATGTGTCTGCCTTGGAGCCCGCAAGACGCGTGCAGTGCACTCTTGACTGCTGTCCCGCACCGACGCCTATCGCCTGACCGTCGTAAGCATAGCAAACGGAGTTTGACTGTGTATATTTAAGCACTATCAGTGAAATTACAAGGTCGCGCGCGGCAGCATCCGGCAGATTTTTGTTTTCTGTCACTATATTTTCAAGAAGGCGCTCGTCAATTTTGAAGTTGTTTCTGCCCTGCTCAAACGTAACGCCGAAAACCTGCTTCTTTTCTATGGGAGCGGGAGTGTAGTCGGGATCGATTTTTACAATGTTATACGCACCGCCGCGCTTGGATTTCAGTATTTCAAGCGCCTCGGGCTCATATCCCGGGGCAATTATTCCGTCGGAGACCTCGCGGCGCAATAGCTCTGCGGTCTTTTTGTCGCACACATCCGAAAGAGCCGCCCAGTCGCCGAAGGAGCACATACGGTCGCAGCCTCTGGCGCGGGCGTATGCGCAGGCGAGAGGAGAGGATTCAAGATCTTCAATGTCATCAACAAAGCAGGCTTTTTTAAGCTTTTTCGACAGCGGAGTGCCCACTGCGGCGCTTGTGGGGCTTACATGCTTGAAGGATGCCGCAGCGGGAAGCCCCGTAGCCTCCTTAAGCTCGCGCACAAGCTGCCATGAGTTGAAAGCATCGAGAAAATTTATGTATCCGGGACGGGAATTAAGAATTTCCACAGGCAGATCGCTGCCGTCCTCCATATAAATACGTGCGGGCTTCTGATTGGGGTTGCAGCCGTATTTCAGCTCAAATTCTTTCATGTCTGCGCCTTTCGTTATATGTTTTTGTTTATGATCTTTTCCGTATATTCTCCGCTTGCAATATCCGTATAGCGGACATACAGCGAAATTTTGTTTTCGTCATCAAGGCTTTGCCAAACGGCATCGGCAAGCGCCTCCGCTGTGTCGGGAATATACACTCGCTCGGGCTCGCCGCAGAACGTGGGCAGCGGGCTTCCGTCGCCTGCGTAGGTGTGGATAAAGTGTCCCCCTCCCGCCATAGCAGGATATGAATACGTAAATCGGCAGCAGTCCGAGCCCTCGGGGTCTATACTTTTAAGTATGCTCATGTCGTAGCAAAATCCGCCGCCGAAATACAGCGCTGCGCTTATTCTCGGTGTAAAGTTCGGGCTGTCTGGCTCAAAAGTGCGCGTCCTCAGCGCCTCTGCAAAGCCCAAACCTGCGCTTATGCCGTCGTATACGGTATCCGTCTGGTCGCCGTTTGTTACTATAAGGCAGTTTTCCAAACTGCGCACGGCATTATAAATAATAAGCGACGGGTCTGTGATTTTTGATGCGTCAAAGGGCTCGGTACGCACACCGCCTTCAAATTTTCTGAAGACCCTGTTGCGGCTGTTTTCACTTCTGCCCATTATGAAATATGCCGCGGCGGCATATTTTGCGTCGGGCGATGTGCCGACTATGATCCCGCGTCCGGGATAGCTGCTTCTGCCGACGGCAGAGGCGATTTTTTCGGTTTTATACGGCTCCATTCGTCTTTTTCTCCTTTATTTCCATGCAGACTTTTTCAAGAGAAAGCGGAAGAATTATCCATTCCGCGTTTTCCATAACGCGCCGCTGCAGCGTTTCCGGCGTGTCGCCGTCGAGGATGTCCACCGCCTTTTGCATAATGATCTTTCCGCCGTCCGGTATCTCGTTTACGAAATGCACCGTCGCCCCGGTCACCTTTACACCGTAGTCAAGCGCCGCGCGATGCACGCGCAGCCCGTAAAAGCCTTTTCCGCAAAACGACGGGATAAGCGACGGATGCACGTTTATAATGCGGTTTTCAAAGCGTTTTATAAACGAGGCGCTGAGGATACTCATAAATCCGGCAAGCACTATAACGTCTATCTTATTTTTTTCGACAACTGTCAAAATTGCCTTTTCAAACTCGTCCGTGCTCATATCGCGCTTTTCAAACGCGGCGGTTTTTATGCCTGCCGCCTCAGCCCTTTTCAAAGCGAAGGCGTCCTTTGAACTTGAAACCACCAGCACGATCTTTCCGCTTTTGACAATACCGCTTTTCTGCGCGTCTATAAGCGCCTGCAGATTTGTGCCCCCGCCGGAGACAAACACGGCAACTCTTACTGCATCGCTCATATAAGCTCCGCCTTTACATCCGAGCGGACTACCGTGCCCACGGCGTATGCGTCCTCGCCCGCCTCGCTCAGTATGTCAATTGCTGCCGCCGCCTCGTCCTCGGGTACTATAACGACCATTCCGACACCCATATTGAACGTATTGAACATATCGCGCTCGGGTATATTACCCTCCCGTGCAATAAGATCAAAAACGGGGAGCGTGCGTATATCCGCGCGTCGTATGCGGGCGCCGAGCCCGTCGGGTATGCAGCGGGGCACATTTTCGTAAAAACCGCCGCCTGTTATGTGGGATATACCGTGCACGTTGACCTTTTCCAAAAGCGAGAGTATGGGGCGCACATATATCTTTGTGGGGGTGAGCAGCACATCGGCAAGAGTTTTTCCGCCGAATTCGCTTATAGGCTGGCAAATATTGCGTTCCTCAGTTCCGAGCGCTTTTCTGACGAGAGAAAACCCGTTTGAGTGAGCGCCGCTTGAGGGCAGAGCGATGATAACGTCGCCCTCTCTCATTTCGGAATTGTCAATGATCTTTTCCTTATCAACAACGCCGACGGCAAAGCCTGCAAGGTCGTATTCCTCCTTGGGGTAAAAGCCTGGCATCTCGGCGGTCTCTCCGCCTATAAGCGCCGCACCGCTCTGTACACAGCCCTCCGCAACGCCGGATACGATCTCGGCTATTCTCTCGGGCCGGTTCTTTCCGCAGGCAATGTAGTCGAGAAAGAACAGCGGCTTTGCGCCGCAGCATATAATGTCGTTAACACACATGGCAACGCAGTCTATGCCGACCGTATCATGTCTGTCGGCGGCAAAAGCAAGCTTCAGCTTTGTTCCGACTCCGTCCGTTCCGCTGACAAGCACGGGATGCTTCATCCCCTCGGTGTCAAGCTCAAACAGACCGCCGAAGCCGCCCACATCGGAGCAGACGCCTTTTGTAATCGTGCGCGCAATGTGCGCTTTCATAAGCTCTACCGCTTTATATCCGGCGGTTATATCAACTCCGGCTTTTGCATACGACTCCGAATATGAATTTTTCATAGGCTCATCCTTTCCTGTGCCCGCCGAAAGATAAGAGGCGGGCAGCGGTCAACTTATTCTTTGTTTTCCGAAATTTTTGTTTCAAACCTGTTCTTTTTAGGCGCTTTCGGCACCTCGGTGGGATAGCTTCCGTCAAAGCATGCGGTGCAGTACCCCGCGCCGTTCTGACCCTTTGCTATCTGCCGAGCGTTTTCAACACTGAGATAGCCGAGAGAGTCAACGCCGATATGCTTTGCGATCTCCTCCACAGTATAGCGGCAGGCAATAAGATTGTCTCGTGAATCTATGTCCGTGCCGTAGTAGCACGGGTTCATAAACGGAGGCGCGGAAACACGCATGTGTATCTCCCGCGCGCCTGCCTCGTGCAGAAGCTTTACTATGCGCGCGCTGGTCGTGCCGCGAACGATGGAATCGTCTATGAGAACGATCCGCTTTCCGCACACCACCTCGGATATGGGATTGAGCTTAATTTTAACCTTGTCCTCACGGCTCTTCTGACCCGGAGCAATAAAGGTTCTGCCGATATACTTGTTTTTGATAAAGCCTATCTCATACGGTATGCCGGACTGCTTTGAATAACCGATAGCGGCGTCAAGCCCCGAATCGGGAACGCCAATAACAACATCTGCCTGAACGGGATGCTCAAGGGCGAGAAAAGCGCCCGCACGCATCCTTGCACTATGCACGCAGCAGCCGTCGATAACGGAGTCGGGACGCGCAAAGTATATATATTCAAACACGCAAAGCGAGCTTTTCTCTTTGCCGCAATGCTCCGTAATACTTCGAACGCCGTCTTTATCGAAGATCACTATCTCACCGGGGCGCACATCACGCACAAGCTCCGCTCCGACTGCGTCCAGCGCGCAGCTTTCCGAGGCGACAATGTATCTTCCGTCGGCGGTTCTGCCGTAGCACAGCGGACGGAAGCCGTTTTCGTCGCGCACGGCGATAAGCTTTGAGGGAGACATGATCACAAGCGAATATGCTCCGCGCAGTCTGTACATCGCCTTGTTCACCGCCGCCTCGACCGACGGCGCCGTAAGGCGCTCCTTCGTGATTATATATGATATGACTTCGGTATCGCTCGTTGTATGAAATATAGAGCCCTCAAGCTCCAGAGCGCTCCGCAGTTCTTCCGAATTCACCAGATTTCCGTTGTGCGCCAGCGCCATACGGCCCTTTATGTGATTTACGACTATCGGCTGAGCATTGCTTCTGTCGCTGTTGCCGGTGGTGCCGTATCTTGCGTGACCGACCGCCATATTGCCGTCGCCCAGGCGCTTTATCACCTCCGGCGTGAAAACATCGTTTACAAGACCGGTGTCTTTATACGATGTAAAAACTCCGTCGTCGTTAACAACTATTCCGCACGACTCCTGTCCGCGGTGCTGCAAGGCAAACAGCCCATAGTACGCAGTGCTTGTAACATCGCATTTCTCCGGTGAGTATACGCCGAAAACTCCGCATTCTTCATGTATGCTGCCCATTATTTCCTCCGGGGTGTCAGTTATTGAAAACTCTTTTCATCATTTCCGCGTATGCTTCTTCAACTCCGCCCATGTCGCGGCGGAATCTGTCCTTGTCAAGCTTTTCGTTTGTATCGGCGTCCCAAAAGCGGCAGGTGTCGGGAGATATCTCATCGGCAAGGATAACCGTTCCGTCGGATGTTCTGCCGAACTCAAGCTTAAAGTCCACAAGCTTTACGTTAAGCGTCAGAAAATATTCCTTAAGAATACCGTTGATTTTGAAAGCCGTTTCTTTTATGGTATTTATCTCCTCTTCCGTTGCAAGCCCCAGAGCAAGCGCATGGTACGAATTGATGAGGGGATCGTGCAGATCGTCGTTTTTGTAGGAAAATTCAATCGTGGGGCTTTTGAAAACAATACCCTCTTCAACGCCGTAGCGCTTGGCAAATGAGCCTGCCGAAATGTTTCTGATGATGACTTCAAGAGGCACTATTGAAACCTTTCTGACAAGAGTTTCGCGATCGCTGAGCTCCTCAACGTAGTGGGTCTTCACGCCGCGGCTTTCGAGCAGGCGGCACAAAAAGTTTGACATTTTGTTGTTCACAACACCTTTGCCCGCGACCGTACCCTTTTTCAGACCGTCAAGCGCAGTTGCGTCGTCCTTGTAGGACACTATAACCAGCTCGGGATCGTCTGTTGCATATACTTTTTTTGCCTTGCCCTCATAAAGCAGTTCTGTTTTTTCCATTTTGTGCCTCCGTTATATGTTGTATTCTTTTTCTATTGCCGCGTTTTTGGAGATTACCTTTTCTGCGTCGGCTCGGCGTTTTTCTTCAAGCTTTGCCCTGAGACTATCGTCGCCGACGGCAAGTATCTGCATACATAACAAAGCGGCATTGACTGCACCGTTGACCGCAACCGTTGCTACAGGGATGCCTGAGGGCATCTGAACAGTTGAAAGCAATGCGTCAATACCGCCGAGATTTCCGGAGCAAACCGGTATTCCTATAACGGGAAGTGTTGTGTTTGCCGCGATCGCCCCCGCAAGGTGCGCCGCCATTCCCGCAGCCGCAATTATTGCGCCGAAGCCGCACTCTGCGGCACCTTTTGCAAACTGAGCCGCAGCATCCGGGGTGCGGTGTGCCGAAAAAACGTGCATTTCAAAGGGAACTCCGAACTCTTTCAGCGTATCGGCTGCCTTGCCCACTACGGGAAGATCGCTGTCGCTGCCCATGATGATCGCGATTTTCTTCATATATTCTCCTCCTTTTATCCGAAAAGACTGAAAAAAGACGCACCTATCCCCGAGTGGATAAGTACGCCCAGACGGTCGGCATTAAATGTTCTTCGGTTCATGTGGTGCTCCACTTATCCGTCAGTTCCGAAAAACTCAACTTACAAAAAAAGTATATCATACCGACCCGCAGTTGTCAATCGGGCAAAAGCGTTTTTGGTAACATGGTATACCAAATGCCCGAAAACGGCACCTCAATACAGCGAAAAAACGGTACGTATTCCGCAGTGCTGCGTGCTGCACTGCCGGCAGTCAGCGAAAGACCGCATGCACGGCAGAGTGAGAGCTTAAGTCGCACGGCAGGCAAGCACGTTGTTGCGTTTTTGCTTTGATATCTGAAAATCCTTTTAAACAAAAGACCAAGGTCGCCTGCGGGCGCCCTTGGTCTTTTGTATTCGTAGGACAACCACTGGCTCTGCCAGTGGAAAAAAAGCTTTAGCTATGGA
>CAUGPT010000047.1:0-14921 GCA_959601495.1 uncultured Eubacteriales bacterium | reverse complement strand
GAGAAAAGCGGGCGACAGCTCGACCGCTTTTGCTCCAGTGGTCGGGGGAGCGTGAGGGCGGCTACTGCCGGGACAGTAGCCCCCTCACATCCTTTACTTACGTTTGGTAGGCTGACGTAAAAATTTGAAATGCTTTGCAAAAAAACTGAAAGACAGCAGTTTCAGAATCACTGCGGGGAGACGAGCGGGTTCGGACGCGGTGTGTGGCGGGTGTGAGCGGGCGCGGGGGCGCAGCGGGCGCGGGCGGCGAGGAAAGGCTGACAGCCGACATATGATGTGCGGCGGAGACGAGCGGGTGTCTCGGCGCAGGTACGTTGTTCGCCGTATGGCACAGCGTGCCGCCAAGCTCCCATATCAATGCTGCGTGTGAAATCCCGCATGGGCGATCCGCTCCGATGCGCACCCGACACGCGCCCGATCTGCGTGTCATTTGCATAATATACCGCTATGCCCTTAATTTTTGCATATTTTCAGTAATTGTTATTTACAAAATGATAAAAAGGTTGTATAATACTTTTTAGGTATGAAAATGCCCATTTTTTGCTGTCAAAAAATCAAAACCATATATTCAGGAGGAAAAATCTTCATGGCAAGAAGAAAAGTATCCATGGACGGCAACACCGCTGCCGCGCACGTTTCGTACGCGTTCACCGAAGTTGCCGCTATCTACCCCATCACACCTTCCTCTCCCATGGCTGAGGTCACAGACACCTGGTCCGCCACCAACAAGAACATTTTCGGCGAGCCTGCTGTCAACATCTTCGGCGAGAGAGTAAAGGTTATGGAAATGCAGTCCGAGGCAGGCGCCGCAGGCGCCGTTCACGGCTCTCTTGCAGCCGGTGCGCTCACCACCACCTACACTGCATCCCAGGGTCTGCTGCTCATGATCCCCAACATGTACAAGATCGCCGGCGAGCTGCTGCCCTGCGTAATTCACGTTTCCGCACGCTGCGTTGCTTCCCATGCGCTGAACATTTTCGGCGACCATTCCGACGTATACGCATGCCGTCAGACCGGATTTGCAATGCTGGCTGAGACCAACCCGCAGGAGGTCATGGACCTCGGCGCCGTTGCTCACCTTGCGGCTATCGAGGGCAGAGTGCCCGTTCTTAACTTCTTTGACGGCTTCCGTACCTCCCACGAGATCCAGAAGATCGAGGCTTGGGACTACGAAGACCTCAAGGATATGGTCGACATGGACGCAGTAGACGCTTTCAGAAAGCGCTCTATCAACCCCGAGCACCCCGTGCTCCGCGGCTCTGCCGAGAACGGCGACATCTTCTTCCAGCACAGAGAGGCTTGCAACCCCTACTACGACAGATTCCCCGCTATCGTTGAGAAGTACATGGACAAGGTCAATGAAAAGCTGGGCACAGACTACAAGCCCTTCAACTACTACGGCGCTCCCGACGCTGACCGCGTTATCATCGCCATGGGCTCTATCTGCGACGTTGCGGAAGAGGTCATCGACTACATGAACGCCGCAGGCGAAAAGGTCGGTCTTATCAAAGTTCGTCTTTACAGACCCTTCGTCGCAAAGAACCTTATAGCAGCTATCCCCGAGACCGTAAAGAAGATCGCGGTCCTCGACAGAACAAAAGAGCCCGGCGCACTGGGCGAGCCTCTGTATCTTGACGTTGTTACCGCACTCGCAAGCGAGGGCGTCAGCGGCATAAAGATCGTCGGCGGCCGCTACGGTCTCGGCTCCAAGGATACTCCTCCGGCATCCGTATTCGCCGTATACGACAACCTTGCAAAGGACGAGCCCAAGAACGGCTTTACCATCGGCATCGTTGACGACGTTACCGGTCACTCCCTCGAGGAGAAGCCCGCTCCCGATACCGCTCCCAAGGGCACTATCGCCTGCAAGTTCTGGGGTCTCGGCGGCGACGGCACCGTCGGTGCAAACAAGAACTCCATCAAGATCATCGGCGACCATACCGACAAGTATATCCAGGCATACTTCCAGTATGACTCCAAAAAGACCGGCGGTATCACCATTTCCCATCTGCGTTTCGGTGACAAGCCCATAAAGAGCCCCTACTACATCAACAAGGCAGATTTCGTTGCATGCCACAATCCCTCCTACATTCTCAAGGGCTACAAGATCGTTAACGATGTAAAGCCCGGCGGAACGTTCCTTATGGACTGCCAGTGGACTCCCGAGGATCTTGACAAGCATCTTCCCGCTTCCGTCAAGTCCTACATCGCAAACAACGACATCAGCTTCTATATCATCAACGCTACCGCTATCGCCAAGAACGAAGTGGGCAACCCCAAGGTAAAGAATACCATACTTCAGTCCGCGTTCTTTGCGCTTGCAAAGATCATGCCCCTGGATGAGGCTATCGGCTACATGAAGTATATGGCTACCAAGTCCTACTCCAAGTTCGGCGACGAGGTCGTTGCACAGAACCACAAGGCTATCGACATGGGCGCAGGCGCGCTTGTCAAGATCGATGTTCCCGCCGCATGGAAGAATGCAGGCGAGACTCCCGCAGAGGCTCCCGCAGAGGGCGACCGTCCCGAGCTTGTCAAGTTCGTAAACACCATTGTAACTCCTGTCGGCAAGATGGACGGCGACAGCCTGCCCGTTTCCGCATTTGAGGATATGGCAGACGGTACGTTCCCGCAGGGCGCTGCCGCATACGAGAAGCGCGGCGTTGCCGTTATGGTTCCCGTATGGCACGCAGAAAACTGCATCCAGTGCAACCAGTGCGCATTTGTATGTCCTCATGCAACCATCCGTCCCTTCGCGCTCAACGCAGAAGAGGCTGAAAAGGCTCCCGCACAGACAAAGTATGCCGCACGTCCCGTTGCAAAGACCGACTACAAGTTCACCATGGCTATAAGCCCTCTGGACTGCATGGGCTGTACCCTTTGCGTAAAGGCTTGTCCCACAAAGCCCGAAAAGAGAGCTATCGAAATGGTTGCTCAGGATACTCAGCTTGATCAGCAGGAAGTATTCGACTATGCCGTTGCACACGTATCTGAGAAGCCCGAGCTTGTAAGCACCACCGTCAAGGGCAGCCAGTTCAAGCAGCCCCTGCTTGAGTTCTCCGGCTCCTGCGCAGGCTGTGCAGAGACCTCTTACGCACGCATCATCACTCAGCTCTTCGGCGAGAGAATGTATATATCCAATGCAACCGGCTGTTCCTCCATCTGGGGCGGCAGCGCACCCTCCACTCCTTACACCGTTAACCGTGAAAGCGGCAAGGGTCCCGCATGGGCTAACTCCCTGTTCGAGGACAACGCAGAGCACGGTCTCGGTCTTGCGCTCGGTCAGAAGACCATCCGCGAGAAGCTGGTAGGCTATGTCAAGGAGCTTGACGCCATCGTTACCGACGAGGCGAAGAAGGCTGTTATCGCAGAGTACCTCAACACCCTTGAGGACGGCGAGAAGAACACCGCGGCTACTAAAGCCCTCGTTGATATGCTTGAGAGCTGCAAGTGCGACACCTGTGCAGACCTCAGAGCAAAGATCCTTGCAGAAAAGGATTACCTGTCCAAGAAGTCCGTATGGATCTTCGGCGGCGATGGCTGGGCATATGACATCGGCTTCGGCGGTCTTGACCACGTTCTGGCAAGCGGCGAGGACGTAAACGTTATGGTATTCGATACAGAGGTTTACTCCAACACCGGCGGTCAGGCATCCAAGGCGTCCAACATCGGTCAGGTTGCACAGTTCGCGGCAGCAGGTAAGGCTATCGGCAAGAAGAACCTTGCAGAGATCGCAATGTCCTACGGCTACGTTTACGTTGCACAGATCGCTATGGGCGCGGATATGAACCAGACCCTCAAGGCTATGAAAGAGGCTGAGGCTTATCACGGTCCTTCCCTCATCATCGGCTACGCACCCTGCGAGATGCACGGCATCAAGAAGGGCGGCATGCAGAACTGCCAGCTCGAAATGAAGAAGGCTGTTGAGGCAGGCTACTGGAATATGTTCCGCTACAACCCCGAGCTTGAGTCCAACAAGCTTGTTATAGACTCCAAGGAGCCCACCGGCGACTACAAGGCGTTCATCACTAACGAAGCACGTTACGCCCGCCTTGCACAGTCCTTCCCCGAGAGAAGCGCACAGCTCTTTGCAAAGGCAGAAGCCGCTGCAAAGGCAAGATACGAGAGACTTCTCAAGATGGGCAAGCTCTACGAGTAATTTTACAGTTTCCCATAAAACGGCTCCGCTTTTGCGGAGCCGTTTTTTCGCGGGGCGCGCCGCGGGGAAAACCGTATCGGCGGAGCAGGGCGCTCCGCGCCCCGACCATGAATAATTATTATGTGGGGCGCTGCCCCGCGCCCCGACCGAGAACCATTATATATGGGGCTTCGCCCCAAGCCCTGACTCGAGGACTTTTCTCCCCAAAAGTCCCCGAGACCCGAAAAAACCAAACTGCATAGGTTTCAGGCTATCAAATAAAGATAGCGAACAAGGCTGCCGTCGGCAGCCTTGCTTTTGCGTTGACAAAGCATTTCAAACTTTGTGGTCAGCTTACCGAACTTAAGTAAAAAGGACGTGAAGGGACTGCTTTTTCGATTTCGGAAAGCCGAAAGCCGGCGTCCGTCCGCGGCTTCAACACTTATGCCGCTGGGCCAAAAAGAGAAGACCGCCGCAGGCGGTCTTCTCTTTTTGGCTGGGATAGTTGGACTCGAACCAGCAAAGCGGGAGTCAAAGTCCCGTGTGTTACCGTTACACCATATCCCAATACGGTATTATTATATGCCGTATATCGGCTTTTGTCAGTATATCATGTTTCGCCGCGGTTGTCAATACAAAGACTTGCCCGGCGCGGCGGGCAGCTGTTTCGCGAATGCCTTGCGGTGCCGCGGGCGCAGCACCGTTCCGCTGCGGCGATCGGTCGGGCAGCCGTTTCTCCCGCGGGGCGGGGCGGGCTGCTCTTTTCGGCATCTGATTTCCGCACCCGGGATCCGGCAGCTTCTCCTGCGGCGTGCGGGCAGGCTGATGACGCGCTTTTTTCGCGCGTCGCGGCGTTTTTTTCGCGGCGCGCGGCGCCTCTGCCGATACATGCGTTTTTACAGCTTCGACGGCGTATTTATATTGACAAAAAGCGCTTGTTGCGTTACAATATAAGGTATAAAACTGTACCCTGGAGGTAATGCGGTGTCGAAACCGATCGTTATAACTTTTGCCAATCAGAAGGGCGGGGTCGGCAAGACCACATCCGCCGTAAATATTGCCGCATGCGTTGCTGCCATGGGCTACAGGGTGCTGCTTTGCGACCTTGACCCTCAGGGAAACTCCACGAGCGGTGTCGGCGTCAGCAAGAAAAGTCTGCACTTTTCTACATATGATGCGCTGCTCGGCACGTGCGACGCCCGCCGCTGCGTTGTAAACACTGCGTATCCCAACCTCTCACTGATGCCTTCCACCATTGATCTGGCAGGCGCGGAGATCGAGCTTCTTGAAATCGAGGGACGGGAGTATGCTTACAGGCGCGCTCTTGAGGCGGTCGGAGACGGCTTTGACTTTGTATTCACCGACTGTCCGCCCTCGCTCGGCATGCTCACCGTAAACGCTCTTTCGGCGGCTGACGGAGTTGTTATACCCATGCAGTGCGAATACTACTCTCTCGAGGGGCTTTCGCAGCTGATGATCTCCATAAAGAAGGTAAAGCAGCTTTACAACAGAGATCTGTCAATAACCGGCATAATCATCACAATGTACAACGGCAGACTCAATCTTTCGGCGCAGGTCCTGGACGAGCTGAAAAAATATTACGCCGACAAGATTTTCAGAACGCCCGTTGTGCGCAGCGTAAAGCTCAGCGAGGCGCCAAGCTTCGGCGAGCCCATATACTACCACGACAAATACTCCAAGGGCTCAATTGCCTATATGGAGATCGCAAAGGAGCTTGTTGCGCGGGTGAGATGACGCCCGGCGTCCGCTCCGTGCGGCTTTCGGCGGCGGGCGCGGGAGCCCGGCGGCACGCCGCAAACATAAAATTACAAAAGAGGTTGTGACCTATGGCAAAAAAACCTGCCCTCGCCAGAGGACTTGATTCAATATTCTCGGATAATACTCCGTCGGACGGCGGCAGCGGAGGAGTGCTCAAGCTGCGGATCTCCGATGTTGAGCCCAAAAGCGATCAGCCCAGAAAGGATTTCGATCCCGAGGCGCTGTCGCAGCTTGCGGATTCCATTGCCGCAAACGGAGTTCTGCAGCCTATCCTCGTGCGCGAGGTCGGCAGCGGGGGAATGTACCAGATAATCGCCGGCGAGCGCCGCTGGAGAGCTTCAAAGCTTGCGGGACTTCTTGAAATACCCGCCATCGTTATGGATGCCGACGATCTGACAACGGCTCAGATAGCGCTTATAGAAAACATACAGCGCACCGATCTGAATCCTTACGAGGAGGCGTGCGCCTACCGCGATCTCGCCAAAGGCTTCGGGCTGACGCAGGAGGAGGTCTCGGCAAGGCTCGGAAAATCCCGCAGCGCCGTTGCAAACTCTCTGCGGCTTCTCGATCTGCCGGACCCGGTCGCTGAGCTTCTGCGCAGCGGGGAACTGTCCGCAGGACACTGCCGTGCGCTTCTCGGTCTGAAGGACCGCAGCAATATGGAGGAGCTTGCGAAGAAAATCGTCGCGAAAAATCTTTCGGTCCGAGAGACCGAGGCTGCCGTGCGCGCCCTCAATAAGGCTCGCCCGAAAAAGGAAGAGGACGACGAGGAAGTGCGCGTTGACTATACAAACGAGCTTGAGCGGCGCGTTACCGATCTGTGCGGCCGATACTGCCGCATAACCTCAAAGGGACGCCGCAAGACCGTGACCGTGGAGTACGGCGGCGAGGACGATCTCGAAGAGCTGCTTTCAGCCATCTGCGGCAAAAATATTACGGAAGAATTAAATTAAGGTTTTAACATAAAGGAGAAAAAAGATGCTTGACATTAAGCTTATCAGAGAAGATCCCGACGGAGTGTGCGAAAGACTGCGCGCAAAGGGCCGCGAGGCTGAGGAGGACATAAAGAGAATACTGGAGCTTGACACGCTTCGCCGCACCATGATCTCGGAAAACGAGGCAAAGAAGGCAGAGCAGAACAGGCAGTCCAAGCTTATCCCCGCAATGAAGAAAGAGGGACGCGACACCACCGAGGTATTCGCATCCATGAAAGCGCTTTCCGACGCGATAAAGGCAAACGACGCGGCTCTTCAGGATGTGGAGAACGAATACACGTCTCTCATGCTGGGTCTGCCCAATCTGCCCGACCCCGATCTGAAGCCCGGCGGCAAGGAGAACAATGAGCCTCTGCGTTACTACGGCGAGCCTCATCACTTTGATTTTGAGCCCAAGAACCATGTGGACCTCTGCACCGATCTGGGACTTATCGACTATCAGCGCGGCGTAAAGCTCTCCGGCAACGGCTTCTGGATATACCGCGGCATGGGCGCGCGTCTTGAGTGGGCTCTGCTCAACTACTTTATAGACACCCATATCGGCGACGGCTACGAGCTTGTTCTCGTACCTCACATGCTCGGCTACGAATGCGGACTTACCGCGGGTCAGTTCCCCAAGTTCAAGGACGAGGTGTACTGGCTTGAGACGGCAGAGGATGAAAGACGCCGCTTTATGCTTCCCACGGCGGAGACGGCGCTTGTTTCTCTGCACCGTGACGAAATTCTCTCCGAGGCAGACCTGCCCCGCAAGTATATTTCTTATACACCCTGCTTCCGCCGCGAGGCGGGCTCCTACCGTGCTGACGAGAGAGGCATGGTAAGAGGTCATCAGTTCAACAAGGTCGAAATGGTGCAGTATACTCTGCCCGAAAAGTCCGACGAGGCTTTTGAAGAGCTTGTCGCGAAGGCAGAGAACCTTGTAAAGGGTCTCGGATTCCATTTCCGCACCGTAAAGCTTGCGGCAGCGGACTGCTCCGCATCCATGGCGCGCACATACGACATTGAAATTCAGATCCCGTCCATGAACGGATATAAAGAGGTCTCCTCCGTTTCCAACGCCCGCGACTACCAGGCAAGACGCGGCTCCATCCGCTTCCGCCGCAACGCTACGGGCAAAACGGAGTTTGTTCACACCCTCAACGGCTCGGGCCTTGCTACAAGCCGCATCCTGCCCGCGCTTGTCGAGCAGAACCAGAACGCCGACGGCAGCGTTACCGTGCCCGAGGTGCTTCGCAAGTATATCGGAGTCGATGTGCTCCGCAAGGAAAACAAAAAATGAGTTTTGCCTCTGTTTTCGCATATGAAAATCTGGCATTTTCGGGTTCGTCCATCACGCTGACGGTAATAATCTGGGGCATATACATCGGTCTTGTGGTCGGCTGCATCGCTTCGGCGTACAGCCGCGACTACCTGGGCAGGATAGTGCGGGCGCTTCTCTCGGCGCAGTGCCGTGACGAAAAAAGCGCGGCGAGCGTCGAAAGCCTCGGCATCCGCTGCTCTGCGCCCCTTCGCCGCGCCATGCGCGAGGGCGGAGTTCTTCGCAAGTATATAAGCATCGCAAATCCCGAAGAATGCATAACGGATACGGTGCCCCGCGGCTTTTTCGCGGCAGTGCGCAGATCTTTCGGCGGCAGTGAGAGCATACGCAGGCTCGATCTTAAAGCGGCAAAGCTTTATATCCCCGAAGAGAAAAGATACACGGCGGAGACGAGATATGAGAAAAAGGGTCCGTCGTGGGTTATAGTTGTGCTGATAATCGTTCTCGGCGCGGCAGCCGCAGTGGGCGTAAGCTTTGCGGTGCCGAAGATACTCGATCTGCTTGATCAGGCGATAACGGCTTTCAAAAGCATCGGCAAGGCGTAAGAGCAGCTGATTTTCTCTATCTTTGCGCCGGTATGATCGGCGCGGGTCCCGCTCACAGGATGGCAGCACGGCGGCTGTGATCGCCCGTATGCGGCATGAGCGCGAAACGGACCCCGAGCCGACAAAGGCACAATATCTCAGACACGAAAGGAAGGCGTCCCGATATGAAAAGCGAAAAAACGACTCGGCGCAGGATGAAAAACCGCCCGAGCCTTCGCACCAACATAATACTTATTGTTGTCTGCACGGCGCTTGCCGTCGGTATAACGGCGCTGGTGCTGTACCTTTGCGGCATAAGATATGTGAAATATAATTTTCAGGACGGATTTTCCGTTAAATTTATAGGCATTACGGATATCTCCGGATATCCGAAAAAGGGACGCATTTCATATACCGGCAGCGGCGAGATCAACGGCGTTACCGGCAGCGTCAATTCGGAGAACGGCACCATAGAATACTCCAACGGCGACGTGTACGAGGGCGAGATGAAGGACCTTGTAAAGCACGGCACCGGCAAGCTTACTTATTCCAACGGCGATGTGTACGAGGGCAGCTTTGCCGCCGACAAGCCGAGCGGAGAGGGCAAGCTGACATATGCCGGCGGCGACGTATATGAGGGCGGCTTTGCAAAGGGCAAAAAAAGCGGCACGGGAAAATATACGTTTACGGACGGCAGCACCTATGAGGGCGGCTTTGCCGACGATATGAAAAACGGCGAAGGAAAGTATACCTTTGCCGACGGCAGCACATACGAGGGCAGCTACGCAGACGACGCCAAGAGCGGCAAGGGAATTTACCGCTACGCAAACGGCGACGTCTACGACGGCGAATTTGCCGACGATATGCGCAGCGGAAACGGAACGTACACCTTTGCTTCGGGCGAAGTGTACACCGGAGAATTCAAAAACAACACAATGTGGGGGCGCGGCACCTTGACATACCCGGACGGAAGAACATATGACGGATATTTTGAGGACGGGCTTATAGTCCGCGCCGAGGATCAGAACACCGGCAGCGATACGGGTACGGACAACACCTCCGATACGACCGCCGACACGGACGCGTAATTTATTTACCTGACGGAAATACCGACCGACAGATACATATCAGTGCGGCACGGGGCATTTTTCCATCGGCTGACGATCTCAAAAAGCGGGAGGACTGAAAGCAATGCGAAAAACGAAACTTACGCGATGTATCGCGGCGGCGGCAGCCGTCTGTATGCTTGCCGTTCTCTCTTCCTGCGCGCAGGGTCGCCCCGAAATGTACACCTCCGATAGTCTTGCGGGCGAGGTATCCCAGTCCGGCGATGAGCTTATGTTTTACTATTACAGTGATGACGAGGGCGGCGCCGTTCTCGACATATGCCGCGAGAGGGGCGGCACACCGAAGCTTATGCAGCGCATAAGCCTTGAAAAAAGCGGTGAATACTACACCGAGCTTGATTTTGAGCTTTCGTTTGACGGTATCGGCTTTGAAGATATGAACTTTGACGGCTCCCCCGATCTGTATCTTCCTCTTTCGGGAGTGACGGAAAATCTCGAGGGCATGGCGTGGCTGTGGGACGGCACGAAAAAGCAGTACGTTCTGAGCGCTGCCCTTTCAAAAATACCGGAGCTTACCGTTGACAGCGCAAAAAAGTGCATATACGGCTGCGACTATTCCGACGGCGGCGAGTCGCGCTCGCGCTATGAGTGGAACGGCGAAAAGCTTATTCGCCGCGATATTGACTGATAAACAGAACTGATAATAAGAGGCTTTTGCCATATGATAAAAGCAGCATATAAATTTCTCATAATCGCCATGGCGGTCGCGACCGCCGCGGGCTTTGTGTTCCTCTGGCATAAATGGAGCACGGAGCGCACTGCCCTCTGGCTCGTTTTCAGCATAATTATATCAGTAGTGGTGGCGCTGGGCATAGTCTTTGCCGCTGCCTCGCTGATTATAATGTCTTTGGGGCTCTGACGCATGCGCCGTCCCCGAAAGGAGTTGTGACAATTGATAAATATAAGTATTAAGCTTCGCCGCGGCGAAAAATTCGGCAATGCGCGCTCTGCAGCCGCAAAGATCGCGCGGGATGCAATGGATGCCGCTCGTGAAGTCGCGTCCGATGTAAAGGGAGCTATGCGAGAAGTCGCGGCAGACGTGAAAGAAGCTGCAGGAGAGGTCGCGGCAGACGTGAAAGAAGCCGTCGGCGAGACGGCAGCCGACGCAAAAGAGGCGGCTGCAGAAGTCGCCGCCGACGCGAAAGAAGCGGCAAAGGAGCTTATGCCGCAGTCCGTTAAGGATCTCTGCACCGAGGCACAGCGCGACATAGACGCTATATGCGAGCGGGACCCCGCGGTAAAGAGCCGTGCCGAGGCAGCGCTTTTGTACTCGGGCTTTCACGCGATAATGGCGTACAGAGTAGCAAACAAGCTATACAAAAAAGAAAAATATATCTCCGCTCGGCTCATCTCCCAGACGGCGAGATTTCTGACGGGAGTCGAGATACATCCCGGCGCCACTATAGGCAAGGGACTTTTCATAGACCACGGCAGCGGAGTCGTCATAGGCGAGACTACCGTCATCGGCGACAACTGCACCCTGTATCAGGGCGTTACCCTGGGCGGTACCGGCAAGGACTGCGGCAAGCGTCACCCCACTCTCGGCGATAACGTTATGGTTGGCGCGGGCGCGAAAGTTCTCGGCAACTTTACGGTAGGCTCCGATTCAAAAATAGCGGCAGGCGCCGTTGTGCTTGGCCCCGTGCCCGAAAACTGCACTGCTGTTGGCATACCCGCGCACATAGTTCGCCGCGACGGTAAGCGCGTTGACAAAATAGACCTCGACCAGGTACACATACCCGACCCCGTTTCTCAGGAGCTGTGCGCTCTCAGCGGAAAGGTGCGCGAACTTGAGGAGAAGGTCAAAGCCCTCGGCGGCGACAGCATTGAGGTCGATACGAGCAAGACAGTTTCCGACTGCCTTGAAAGAGTAAAGTCAAACGGCGGCTGCGGCTGCGGTGCCGACAGTGACGGCGGCGCGGCGGACGGCGCTGAAAGCGAAAGTCTCGGCGGCACCGACGTTGGCAATTCTCAAAATGACGGCGGCGCGGCGGACCGCGATATGGATCAAAGCGGCGGCGGGGAGGAAAACTGATATTTCCCCGATAGGCGGCGCCGACGGCGCCCGCCGCGGCTTACGGCTGACACTTTGCCGTGCGATACGGTTTTTTCAAAGCAACAAGGAGGAAGTGCAAAATGAATGATCCCGACAGAACAACACCGGCGTTCTGCCAGAGATGCCGAAGCAGACTAATAAATCCGGGCGCAAATTTCTGTCCCGTATGCGGCATGCCGCTCAGACAGAAAAAGGAATCGGGCGCAAAGCGGTTTTTCAAAACGTTTTTTCAGTGCTGCGCGTATATAGCTTTCTTCTTTGCGGTGCAGTCCGTTGTTGAAGGCGTGGCTATGTTCATATGCGGCGCGGCAGGCGGCGCATTGGGATATACTTCATTTGATTCCGTAATTGACAAAATGTACGAGGCTTACGGTCACTGGTCGTGGCTCTCCGGCATGATAAGCGCGGCGCTTTGCGTTTTTCTGCTCGCAATGTTTTTCAAGATCAGAAAAAAGAGCTTTTGCGCACAGATCGAGCTTCGCCCACTGCGTCCCGCGCCCCTGGGCGGTGCGCTGACCCTCGGCTTCGGCGCGCAGTTTGCAGCGACTCTTCTCATTATCGGGCTTTACGCGCTGCTGCCGTCTCTCGCGGATAACTCTGTGGGCGACGAAATAGACAGCCTTCTGCAGGCGCCGTATCCCGTGCTTGACTTTATACACATCGGACTTACGACAGCTATTGTGGAGGAGGTCGTGTTCCGCGGCATAGTTTACAACAAGCTGAAGCGGGCGATACCCGTGCCGTGGGCGATGATCCTCTCGGGCGTTATGTTCGGCATAGCCCATATGAATATCGAGCAGTTCGTATACACGGTGCCGCTTGGTATAATCATGGCGGCTTCTCTCGAGAAATACGGCAGCATCATCGCGCCCATCGCAATTCACTTTGCCTTTAACGGCGGCAATTATCTTATAGGTAAGATCCCGTTTACAAACGATTGGTGGTACACCGCCGCAGTCTTTGCGGGCACGGGGCTTATGCTTATCGCTCTTGCGTTTATGTTCTTCACGGAAAAATCAAGCGGCAGAACCTCTGCCGGGAAAAGGAAATCCTGCACATATGAAGCTTTATAATTCACTGTCTCACGAAAAAGAGGAGTTTGTTCCGAACACACCCGGCAAGGTGTCTATGTACACCTGCGGCCCTACCGTGTATCATTTTGCCCATATCGGCAATCTGAGAACATACATCATGGAGGATATTCTGGACAGATATCTGCGCTACGTCGGATATGACGTAAAGCGCGTTATGAACATTACGGACGTGGGACACCTTACGGGCGATTCCGACGAGGGCGAGGATAAAATGCTCAAGGGCGCAAAGCGCGAGCACAAGTCGGTGATGGAGATAGCAAAGCTTTACACCGACGCGTTTTTCGCGGACTGCAAAAGCCTTAACATAAGACGTCCCGACGTGGTGGAGCCTGCCACTGCCTGCATAGGTCAGTTCATAAAGGTCATTAAAAAGCTTATGGACACCGGATACGCATATGAGGCGGGCGGAAATATCTATTTTGACACTTCTAAGCTCGAAAACTACTACGTGTTCCACAATTTTGAAGAAGAGGATCTTCAGGACGGCGTTCGCGAGGGCGTTGAAAAGGATCACAACAAGCGCAACAAGGCGGATTTCGTGCTTTGGTTCACAAAGTCCAAATTCGACGATCAGGAGCTGAAATGGAACAGTCCCTGGGGAGTCGGCTACCCGGGCTGGCACATAGAGTGCTCATGCATTTCCATGAAGCATCTGGGCGAGTACCTGGACATCCACTGCGGCGGCATTGACAATGCTTTTCCGCACCACACCAACGAAATTGCGCAGAGCGAGGCATATCTGGGTCACAAGTGGTGCAACTACTGGTTCCACGTTTTGCATCTGAACACGAATCACGGCAAGATGAGCAAGTCGTCAGGCGAATTTCTGACGCTGTCGCTCTTGCGCGACAAGGGTTACAGCCCTATGGTGTACAGATTTTTCTGCCTCCAGTCGCACTACCGCAAAAATCTTGTTTTCACATACGAAAATCTGGATAATGCGGCAAAGGCGTATGAAAAGCTTATCGCCCGTATCGCTCAGCTTGACGCTGCCGACGGCGAGGTCGACGCCGACGCTCTTGAAAAGATGAAGGCTTCTTTCAGAGAGGCTATGGATAACGATCTCAACACGTCCCTTGCGCTGACGGCGCTGTATGATGTGCTTAAATCCGATGCAAACGACGCAACAAAGCTTGCGGCGATCGCGGATTTCGATACTGTTCTCTGCCTTGATCTCATTGCGGCAGCCGACGAAAAGCGCAGCGCGGACGCAGCCGCTGCGGACCCCGAGCTTTGCGCAAAGATCGAGGATATGATCGCCCGCCGCGCCGAGGCGAAAAAGAACCGCGATTTCGCGCTTGCCGACAGCATCCGCGCGGAGCTCGGCGACATGGGCGTCGTGCTTGAGGATACCAAGGACGGCACTAAGTATAAGATCGTAAAATAAAACACCTGCGAGGGAAACGGTATTGCGGGGCTTCGCGCCCCGCAGGGAGAACGATTTCGCGGGGCTGGGCGCCCCGCACCCCGACATGAGGGATAGGGAATTAATATGGGGCTTCGCCCCATGCCCCGACCGGGAGGTAATTATATATGCGGGGTTTCACCCAGCACCCTGAACCGAGGTGGGATTTATCCCACCTCGCGGACTTATTTTGGGAAAAAGTCCCCGAGACCCGAAAAAACCGAACTGGGTAAGGTATATATTATCAAATACAGATAGCGAACAAGGCTGCCGTCGGCAGCCTGTTTTATGTTTTGGCAAAGCAATTCAGGCTTTATAGTCAGCTTGCCGAACGCAGGTAAAGGATGTGAGGGGACTGCTGACCCGGCAGCGGACAGCGTTGGCTTTATGAAATTGGCAAAGCATTTCAAGCTTTGTTGTCAGCTTACTTAACTTGAGTAAAAGATGTGAGGGGGCTACTGTCCCGGCAGTAGCCGCCCTCACAC
>CAUGPT010000046.1:0-15721 GCA_959601495.1 uncultured Eubacteriales bacterium | reverse complement strand
CTGTGTGCACCAAACATAAAACAAGGCTGCCGACGGCAGCCTTGTTCGCTATCTATGCTTGATAGTATATACCTTATCCAGTTCGTTTTTTTCGGGTCTCGGGGACTTTTGGGGAGAAAAGTCCTCGAGTGGGGTTTGGGGCGAAGCCCCATATATAATGGTTCTCGGTCGGGGCATGGGGCGAAGCCCCATAAAAACCGTCCCTCATGTCGGGGTGCGGGGCGCCCAGCCCCGCTATGCCGTTTTCCCTGCGGGGCGAGGAGCCCCGCCGATACCGTTCTCCTGCGGGGCGCGGATCATATATCAAGCTTTTTAACTTTCTTTTTTATGCGGTGCAGATCGGACAGCATTTTCAGCGCGTCCCCCGCAAGATGTACTTTTGAGGCACGGTGATTTATGACCGTGACCGGTATTTCGCATATGTCGATCCCCATTTTCTGCGCTATCTTTATGACCTCAAGATCAAACGAAAATCCGTCGGTGGTGCAGAGAGAGAATATCTTTCTGGCGCAGTCGCCGTCAAAAGCCTTGAAGCCGCACTGCGAATCGGACAGCCTGAATCCCGCAAAGGCGGCAATGACCTTTATATACGCCTTGGACGCGACACGCCGCAAAAACGTGTAGCTGCCGTAGCCGTCGGCGCTGAGATTTCTCGAGCCGACCGCCGCCGCCTCTCCGCCGCCGATGACTTTCGCCGCCTCAAATATCACATCCGTACCGTAGGCAAGATCGCAGTCCGTGTATATAACGCAGTCGCCGACGGATGCCTCCACCGCCGTGCGCACCGCCGCACCCTTGCCGCGGTTATTTTCGTAGCCGACAACGCGAAAGCGGGAGTAGCCGCATTTTTCAATATGGCCGCGAAGCAGCTCTGCCGATCCATCGTCGGAGCCGTCGTCACAGAAAATGACCTCGTAGTCATATTCGGACCGGTGCGCTTCCATGGCGCGAAAAAGCGTATCTGCCGCGCTGCGGCAGATAGAGCTTTCGTTGTACATGGGTATGCATACCGATATTTTCATGTGTTTTCGCTCCGTCCGGATCCAAAGATGTCCCGCACCGCAAAAGTGCGGCGCGTTTATTAATTATATGCCTTTTTGTATACCTTATATTCCGCCTCGCAGGTGATACCGAGGCTCTCTAGCGATAAAAGCTTTTCTCTGCCCTCTTTGGGACAGCGAAAGAAAAACGGGGTCATCTCAAACAGTGCCGCGATCATGTCGCCGCCGCAAAGCTGTGCCGTGTACGATACAGTCGACGTATCCAGCAAAGCAAAGCCCTCCGGCGCACTGATATGCGGCTCCGACACCCGCGGTTCGCCGTACAGCACGCAGCGCATCTCCCAGAGATGACGCTTGCCCGACGAGCATATTATAAGAAGCCCGCCCGGCTTCAGGATTCGCAGCGCTTCCTCCCACGGGACAGGCGCAAACATACTGATGACAACATCCGCGCAGCCGCCGCGAAGGGGCATATCGAAGATATTGGCTGCCGCAAATACGGAATCCGGAAAAAGCCCGCGCTCGCTTTTCAATCGCTTTGAGGCACGGTCGGCACCGTATTTTGACGCGTCAAAGCCCGCGAAGCAAACGCTTCTCCCCGCCCCGTCAAGGCAGCGCGCAATATTCAGCGTGTGGTATCCCTCGCCGCAGCCCGCGTCCGCAAACATAACTCTCCCGTCTCCCTCGGACAGATCTTTGTCCGCAAGCCTTGCGATCTCGCGGGAGAATTCATCATAGACGCCGGTCGAAAGAAATGCGCTGCGGGAGGAAAGCATACGCCGGTCGTCGCCCGTTTTCGCGTTGGAGGCTTTGCCCGGCGGCAGGAGATTTACATAACCGGAGGCGGCAATATCGTAGCAGTGGCGCCGCGCGCCGCCGCAAACAAGGGAGGAGCCGTCGCGCCGCAGCGCGGCGCGGCATACGGGGCACACAAGGCCCTCCGGGAAGCCGTACATCCGCCGTTCTCCCGCCGTCATTTTATCACCTCAACGAGCTTTGCGTGCAGGGCGTATCTGCCGTCAGTCGCACCGTTCGTGCAGGTGGAAAGAGTTATCATAGTGTCCCCCGCGGAAAATGTTTCGCTGCACGGCACCTTTGAGTTTGCCACGACCTCGTTTGCAAACTTCAGAAACGCCGCGTCATTGGGGAAATCGGTGCGGTAGTAGAAATAATCCGATGTTGTGGGATATATCGAAACGGGCTTGTATATGAACACGCCGTCCATGGTGTATATATAAATTTTGTGGCTTGCAAAGAAATCCGCGTCGAGATATTTCGTAACATCGTGGAACATGGAGCTTTTGCTGCCCGCCACAGCCACAACGTTATGACCGTATATGACGGCGTTGTAGTTGTCCGTCAGAACATCCTTTGTGTTGTAGTCAAGGAAGATCGAGCCTATGGGCAGCGCCTCACCGGTGTAGGCGTGGTCAAGATAATAGTCGTTATCCGAGCCGCGCATCACGGGGTGGTCGATAGTGGTGCCCTCGGCGTATATCCAGCCGTAAACATCGGGGTTTTTCGCCTTAAGCGCCGTAAGGCTCGCCTTCATTGCCGCAAGCTTTTCGGCATATTCGCTGTTCTGACTGTTGCTGTCGGCGCTTTTGCCCTGCGCGATGCGGTCATACAGAGAGAGCATGGCGTTGTCGCCGCCTATCATCGCAAGAGCGGACGGGTGGTTGAAGGATTCCGCGCTTTCGGTGTTGAAATCGGGGCGCTCAAACTCTGCGTCATTGTATACCTTGGAGCCGTCTATCTTGCCTTTTATGTTCTTTGCCAGCATGACAATGCAGACTGCGGCGATCGAGGCGAAAACGACCAGAAGCGCTATCTGCAAAACGTTTGCAAATCCGCCCCTCCCCCGCTTATTCTGTTTTTTCCCGCCGTCGGCGCTCTTCGCGGGCACGCCGTGCGCGCCGTCTTTATCTGACACTATAATATCCTCCGCAGTCAGCTCTTTTGCAGAAAGTACAAAATCATTTTCGGTAAAATCGGGATCCTCCGGAATAGGAACATCCGGCGCGGGAACACAGGCGAGACGGTCGTATTCGTCAAAATCGTCATCTTCGTCCCCCGCTTTATCGGAGCCTGCGCGCTCGGCATTCCCGCTACCGCCGTCGGCACGTTCCGTTGTGTCCGCGGCGTTTTCCTCCGCAGCCGTGCTCCCCGGCGCTGCGCATTCTGCGGCATTTTCGCCGATCTGCGCGGCGTTTTCCTCCGCTGCCGCGCTTTTCGGCGCGGCGCCGGTCGCGTCGGCGACTGCCGCCGCGAGTTTTTCTTTCTTTTCTTTTTCGGCGGACTTTGCCGAAGCAGCGCCCGTATTTTTTTCCGCCGCGCCGCCCGTTTTTATATTTTTACGGTCTGTCGGGCGGGACTGCGCGCGCGCCGCGCCGTTCTTTGCGCTTTTCGCACTTTTCTTCTTTTTGCTGCCGGACACGCCGTCTCACCCCTTCTTGCAGTTTCTATGTCACCATTATAATATATTTTAATGTGAATACAATAGTTTTTGTGTAAACATTTTTTCGCCGCGCGGCAGAAAACTGTTGCAAAATTTCAAAACAGTGGTAAAATAGTTTCATAAATATCAACCGTACCCGCCGCCTGCGACGGGATTTTCGGTTTTGTGCAAAGCGGGAGACTTTCAATGACGGCTGACATTTTCGAGCTTTTCAAAAAAATATCAAAGCACGACGGAGAAAATTCCGCCGCACCCGAATTTATCATAGCGGGGCTCGGAAACCCCGGCGCGGAGTATGCGAAAACACGCCACAACGCAGGCTTTATCGCTATGGATTTTATTTGCTCCGCCCTCGGCACGGAGTGCCGCCGCTCGCGCTTTTCGGCGCTGGCCGGGCGGTCAGTCCTCGGCGGGCACAGCGTGCTTCTCATGAAGCCGCAGACATACATGAATCTGTCGGGCGAGGCAGTGCGCGACGCGGCGGCGTATTACAGGATCGCGCCGGAGAATATCATCGTCATAAGCGACGACGTAAATCTTGACATAGGTCATATGCGCATACGAAAAAAAGGCTCCGACGGCGGACAAAAGGGACTTTACAGCATCATATATCAGCTTTCCAGCGATGCTTTTCCCCGCATACGCATAGGGGTCGGCAAAAAGCCGGAAGGATACGACATGAAGGACTGGGTGCTCTCGCGCTTTACGGACGCGGATCTCGAAACGATGCGTCCCTGCTTTGAGGCATGCGCCGACGCGGCGGCGCTTATAATGGATAATAAGATCGAAGCCGCCATGGGAAAATACAACGGCATGAGCCCGGAAGACCGATAATAAATACTTTTTTCTACCCGAACTACCGAAACGGAACTTGTATATGAACAACGAAACTCTGCTGCTTTCCGTACTTCGCGAAAGCCGTGAATACAAAGCTCTTACAGACGCGCTGGTTGCCGCAAAGCGGCAGGCATCTCCGCGTCCTTTTGCCGTTACCGGACTTTCAGAGGGAGCCTCCCCCCTTCTCCTCTGCGCGCTTGCGGGGGATACCGTTGCCTCGGGCGAGCGCGTACTCATACTTTTTTCATCCGAAAAGGACGCAGCCGACACGCAAGCCCTGCTCGGCGCGCAGGGGATTTCCGCCTGCCACTATCCCGCCCGCGATTATAACTTCAATATAGCCACACCCTCCCGCGAGTGGGAGCACCGCCGTCTTTCGGTGCTCTCCCGCCTTTTGTTCACGGAAGAGCCCATGGCGATATGCGCAACGGCGGAGGCGGCGCTGCAGATAACCGTTCCCCCGGAGGAGCTTATCCACCTTTCTCTAAACATCGACCCCGCGCGCCCCGTTGATCTTGACAGGCTGTGCGCCGTGCTCGGCGCCGGAGGGTACTCCCGCGTGGAGCTTGTAGAGGGCTCCGGACAGTTTACGGTGCGCGGAGGCATTGTGGATATATTTCCGCCCGCGGACGCGCCCCTTCGCATAGAGCTTTTCGGCGACGAAATAGACCGCATGGGGTATTTCGACCCCGCGACACAGCGCTTTACGGAAACTATCGACAAGCCCGTGCTCATACCGCCCGCCCACGAGGTGGTGCTGACCGACGACAGGCGCCGCCTTATTGACGGCGCCTGCGAAAAGCAGCTGAAGGTGCTTTCTGCCCGAGGTGATGCGGATATGCACGCCGTGCAGACTCTTATGCAGGAGCAGGCGCTTGTGCGCGGCAGCGCCGACATCGGATTTGCCGACAAATACCTGCCGTTTATATACCCGGAGGCAGACTGCCTTTTCGACTATTTCGACGGCATTTGTGTTCTGAACGATTCCGCCGCCGTGCGCGAGCGCGCAAAAGCCGCCGAACAGCTGACGCTCCAGTCCGTTGCGGACATGGCGGCGTCCGGCGAGCTTTATACAAAGTCCTCGGGACTTTATATAAACCCGTTTGAGCGCGTTGAAAAGGCGCTCGGCGTTATGCCGGGAGTTCTGCTCGACCCATTTGCCAGAAGTCACCCGGGCATGACCGTCGGCGCGGAATTCAACTTTCAGACAAGGCATATCCCGCCCTATGCGGGCAACACGGCGCTTATGCTTGAAGATCTTTCGGGCTTTGTGGGCGGCGGATACCGCTGCGCCGTGCTTTGCGCAAACGAGACGGAGGCCGCGGGACTCGCGAGATCTCTCTGCGAGAGCGGCTGCACCGCCGCCGTTTATAAGGAAGGCGGAGAGGCGTTCTGGCAGGAGGGCAAAAACAAAAAGTATCCCGTTGCTCTTTTATACGGCGAGGGCGTGCCCGGCTTTGAGCTTATAAGCTCCCGCTTCGCGTGGCTGAATTATTCCGGCACGGCGTCGGGAACATCAAGATTTATCAGCCGTCACCGCGGCAAAAAGCACAAGTCCAAGACCCGCAGCATCATGTCGTACAGCGATCTGGAGACAGGCGATTTCGTAGTCCATGAGGCATACGGCATAGGTCAGTTCATGGGCATTGAGACGCTCACCGTTGACGGCTCGGAGCGCGACTATGTAAAGATAAAATACGCCGGAACGGATCAGCTTTTTCTGCCGGTGGATCAGCTTGACCTTGTGTCGAAATATATCGGCGCGGGAGCGGACGGCACGGTAAAGCTTTCCAAAATGGGCGGCGTTGACTGGAACAGGGCAAAAAGCCGCGCCAGTGCCGACGCAAAGGAAATGGCAAAGGAGCTTATAGAGCTTTATGCCCGCCGCAGACGTGCCGCAGGCATTGCCTTTCCGCCGGACGACGATATGTCGCGCCAGTTTGCCTCGGCTTTTGAATACGAGGAGACGGACAGCCAGCTTGCCGCGATAGAGGATATACGCCGCGATATGGAAGCGCCCTATCCCATGGAGCGCATGGTGTGCGGCGACGTCGGATACGGAAAGACCGAGGTCGCGCTGCGCGCCGCCTTCAAAGCGGTCGAGGGCGGAAAGCAGGTCGCCATACTCGTACCCACGACCATTCTTGCGTATCAGCACTATCAGACGGCGCTCAGCCGTTTCCGCGGATTTCCCGTTACCATAGATATGCTCTCACGCTTCCGCACAAAGGCGCAGCAGGCTGTGTCCCTGCGCAAGCTGAGGCGCGGAGAGACGGATATCGTTATCGGCACGCACCGAATTATTTCCCGGGATATAGAGTTTCACGATCTGGGACTTGTCATCATCGACGAGGAGCAGCGCTTCGGCGTTGCCCAGAAGGACAGACTCAAGGAGATAGCCATCGGCGCCGATATACTGACGCTTACCGCAACGCCCATACCGCGTACGCTGAACATGGCGATGGGCGGTATCATGGACATGAGCATACTGGACGACGTGCCGGGGCTTCGCTCCCCCGTGCAGACATACGTCATGGAGCACGACGACGGCATTATCGCCGAGGCGATACGCCGTGAGCTTCGCCGAGGCGGGCAGGTATTCTACCTGAACAACGACATTGAATATCTGTACACGCTTTCGTCAAAGCTCTCCCGCGAGATACCCGAGGCGCGGGTCGCCGTTGCCCACGGGCGTATGGACAAGGAGGAGCTTGAGGACATCTGGGCGGCGCTTGTGCGCGGCGAGGTGGATGTGCTCGTCTGCACCACCATAATCGAAACGGGTGTTGACGTGCCGAACGCAAACACGCTTATAATCGAAAACGCGGACCGTTTCGGTCTCTCTCAGCTTCATCAGATACGCGGCAGAGTCGGCCGCAGCAGCAGACGCGCGTATGCGTATTTCACATATCCGAAAATGAAGCAGCTTACGGAAGTTGCCGACAAACGCCTGAGAGCCATGAAGGAATATGCCGCGTTCGGCGCGGGCTTCAAGATCGCGCTGCGGGATCTGGAGATACGCGGCGCGGGCAATCTTCTCGGCGCTCAGCAGCACGGTCACATGGAGGCCGTGGGCTATGATATGTATGTGAAGCTGCTTGAAGAAGCCGTGCTTGAGGAAAAGGGCGAAAAGAAGGAAAAGCGGGCAGACTGCGCCGTTGTCATGAAGTGCGACGCAAATCTTCCCAAAAGCTATATCCGCGATTCCTCACAGCGCATGGAAATGTACAAAAAGATCGCCCGGATACAGTGCGACGACGATTTTTCCGATATGATAGACGAGCTTTGCGACCGCTTCGGCGAGCCGCCGAGAGCCGCCATGAACCTTTGCCGCATTGCCCTTGTGCGCGGACTCGCCATATCGTGCGGGATACTCCGCGTTGAGGAGAGGGAAAAGGATATTTTCATGTCATGCCCACGCCCCGATCTTTCCGCCGTCAGCTCGCTCGGCGAAAAATACAAGGGCTGCGTGCGCGTCATTCCCGGAAATCCCGCCGCAATGGTACTGAAAAAAGAAAAAGGCATACCCTGCGCCGACAGAGTCTCGGACTTCCTCGGCGACTATATTGCCGCCATGGGCGACGCAAAGTACTAAAATTATCAGAAAATTCACAAAAAGCGCTTCGGTGCGTACTAAAATAATAAAAAACGCACCGAACCGCCGCGGCAAAACAAAAACGGAGAACATATTATGAAACGAAAGATCGCCTCTATTATACTTTGCGCGGCAATGCTTTTGTCCTGCGCTGCCGCTCTTTCTTCCTGCGGCGGCGACAGTACTCCGGCGGTGATGACCCTTGACGGCAAAACCGTTACCGCCGCCATGTACCACTACTGGGCGTCCGAGGCGAAGGGCAGCTATATTTCCTCATACGACGATGTTAAAAACACGGACGAATACTGGGCGTCCGAGATAACCGACGGCAAAAGCGCCGCCGAGTATTTCGACGAAATGACGCTGGACAGCATCAAAACAAATCTGTGCGCCATGAAGCTTTTCGACGATTACGGACTGTCACTGTCCTCATCGGAAAAGAGCAAAATTTCCGATTACCTCAGCGATCTCGTCAAGGAATACGCCGACGGCAGCCGCAGCACCATGAACACTTTTCTCGGCGAATACGGCGTAAATCTCAAGATCCTCGAAACGATATACCGCGACGAGGCAAAGCTTTCAAAGGTGTATGACTGTCTCTACGGAGACGGCGGCACAGAAGCGCCCACGGACGATGAGCTTGAGCAGTACTACAACGATTTTTACGTTCATTTTCAGCTTATATACATAAACAATGCGTATCAGTACGTAAGAGACAGCGACGGCAATATGGTCACCGATGACGACGGGTACTACAAGACCGAGGATATGAATGCATCCGACAAAGCGAAAAAGGATGCCGCGATCGCAGAGGTCAAAAGCAAGCTTGACGCGGGCGGCGATTTCGACAGCCTGTACGAAGAATATTCGGAATTCAAGGATTACACGAACGGCTTTTACTACTCCGCGTCGCAGCAGTACAGCGATCTTCTGTACTACAAGCTCATAAGCTCCGTCACCGCCGTCGGCGAGGGTGAGATCGCCGCGCTTGAGACCGATACCGGTACATATATAATGAAACGTCTGCCTCTCGACGCAGGCGCGTGGAGCAAAAGCGAAAACAGCGACTTTTTCCCCGAAAGCGGCGACAATACTTACAGATCAAGCGTCGCAAATTACAAATTCCGTCAAAAGCTCACCGCAATGTACGACGACATAACCGTTGACGAGGACGCGATCGCAGAGTATTCCGTCACGAAAGTGACGCCGTATTATTCGACATACTGATATGTTGATATTTTGAAATTTGAAATTTTTATCCGAAAGGAATGATATAAAATGTTTGATGCAGAAAAAGTAAGGGACGCGTGTGTTGCATGGATACGCGATTTCTTTGAGGAGAACGGAAAAGGCTGCAACGCCGTTGTGGGAATATCCGGCGGCAAAGATTCTTCCGTAGTCGCGGCGCTCTGCGTAAAGGCGCTCGGGCGCGACAGAGTCATAGGCGTGCTTATGCCCTGCGGCTACCAGCACGATATAGACTGCGCGCAGCTTCTCGTTGAGCATCTGGGCATCAGAAACTATACCGTCAATATCGAAAAGGCGGTCGACGGACTTATCGGCGCGCTGCCGCAGGAGATGGAAAAGAGCGCGCAGACAACGCAGAATCTGCCCGCGCGCATCCGCATGGCAACGCTTTACGCCGTAAGCCAGTCCAACAACGGCAGAGTTGCAAACACCTGCAACCTCAGCGAGGACTGGGTAGGATATGCGACGCGCTACGGCGACGGCGCAGGCGATTTCAGTCCCCTTGCGCACCTTACGGTGGATGAGGTTAAGAAGATCGGCGCATCCCTCGGTCTGCCCGAAAGACTTGTTCACAAAACGCCTATCGACGGGCTGTGCGGCAAGACGGACGAGGACAATCTGGGCTTTACCTATGCTGTGCTTGACAGATATATCCGCACCGGCGAGATCGACGACGAGACCACAAAGGCACGCATCGACAGAATGCACGAGCTGAATCTGTTCAAACTGCGTCCCATGCCCGCGTTCGAGCCCGAACTCTGAGGATAGGTAACAGCGGGGCTGGGCGCCCCGCAGGGAAAACGATTTCGCGGGGCTCCTCACCCCGCATCCCGGCATGGGGGAATAGGAATATATGCGAGGCTCCGCCTCGCGCTCCGCTCGAGGACTTTTCTCCCCAAAAGTCCCCGAGACCCGAAAAAACCAAACTGCATAGGTTTCAGGCTATCAAATACAGATAGCAAACAAGGCTGCCGACGGCAGCCTTGTTATTTGTTTAGCGCAAGCTGTTCTTACAGTTTCTCCGACGAAATTTGGAAACTACAAGTCCGAAGTCAAAAAAATAAGCCGCGAAACAAATCAAAGCAAGCTCGTCCTTTCGAGCTTGCTTCTGCTATCTATCAGGGCGGCGCTGCATATTTCGCAAGTAAAACGTAAATCGTGTCTATAAATCGCGCTAAAGCCAATTCGTCGAATCTCTCGGGCTTGGAGCACTCGCTTTGTTCTTACACTCGCTCCAACCGCCGAGGTGGTGAGGTGAGATTTCCAAGAGAGGAGAGGAGGGCGGCTCCCTCATCTCCTTTCTTGGACCGATTCGGGGATGTGTGAAGGGGCTGCTTACGGAAAAGCAGTCCCTTCACGTCTTTCTCACTAACGTTCGGTAAGCTGACCATAAAGTTTGAATTGCTATACCAATTCCGAAAAGCCGAAACCGGCGCCCGTCCGTGGCTACTTACGGAAAAGTAGTCCCTTCACGTCCTTCTCGCTTACGTTCGCAAGCTGACGATAAAGTTTGAAATGCTTTTCAAAGCAACTGAAAGTCCACAGCTTCGAAACCTCGGCGGAGAGACGAATGGGTGTGGACGGGGGTTCGGGCGGTGCGGATAGCATCGAAGCCATCGAAGCGCTGCATACGTGATGCGCAGTTTCTGCGCATCACTCCGATATATCGGCGCGTATACCGTCGCAAAGCTCCGGCAGTGTCAGACCGTACTGCTCAAGATACGCCCTGCTTGCGCGAAGCACTATCGGGCAGACAACGCTCTCGGGCGCGGTACCTCCGCGGGCGGCGGTGCTTTGACCGCCGCCGTCGCCGGTCGGTAATTGTTGATCGTCGGAGCGATCGCTCGAATCATCTTCAAGGCGGCGCTCTTCAAGTCTGTCGGCGGCAAGGCGCGCGGCGGCGCGAGCTCCGAATTCGTGATCGGGGCAAAGGCTTATCGCCCGATCCGCTCCTATCATCTCTCCGGCGCAGAAAACGGGCACGCCGCAGGCGGGCAGAGCGTCTTCGCCTATCCACGACGGCATATAGGGGATTATCACGGCGCCCGCGCCGACGCCGCAGAGCTCCGCCGACGCGATCGAGAGGTCGGAAGTGCTGTCCGCCGCATATACGGCGTATCCCAGGCCTGCGCTGTCAAACACGGAGCAGACCGTCTCTGCTGCCGTCGGAGATCCGCTGTTGTAGATTATCCCGGGCTTGCGGCTTTGCTCCCGCGCATCAGACCCGCAGGCTGCGGCGATCTCGGCAAGGGCACGGGCGCAGTCCGCGGCACAGGTGCTGCCGCTCATTCCGACGCCCATGGCCTTCTGCGAAGTATCCGCGTCGGCGCAGCAGAAAAACGCCTCCGCTTTATATTCTTCTCTCTCGGCGCCGCCGTAAAGCTCGGCGCAGATAAGAGTTGAGGTATTGTCAAGAGTTATCACCGCGTCGCAGCCGCGGCACATCATCTCAAGCACGTCGCGCACCTCGCCCGTGTCGCGCAGCGCCATATATTCCGTCTCTGCCGTGCCGCCGAGCCGCTCCGACAGCTCGTCCGACACGGCATTTTTCATAATATCCGCGCTGTCCTCTCCGACGGAGTACAGATAGGCGACTATCCCCACCTTGGTCTTTGCGGCGGCATCCTCCGACAAAGCCGCGGTGCCGCCCTCGGCTTTGCAGGAGCAAAAGCAAACAGCCGCCGTAAACAGTAAACAGGCACACAAACAAAGTAATGCGGTTTTTCTCATAATATCGCCCCTTTTCGCTTTGTATCGGCGCACGCCCGACTTTGATACTACAACTATATATATGCCGCCGCCGAATATTATATGCACGCGGCACATGCGGGTCAAAAGGGTATTGCGGCGATCTCTGTCATACCGCCGGACCGGATCATGGGGTGGGCGCCGTCAGAGAGAAATACCCGCTGCGGACAGTGCCCCGCCCGCGGTATGAAATGGCGCAGGCGGCACGAAGCGCCGCTTTGGGAAAAGCCGCAGAACGGCGCAATTGCCGCCGCTGCGTAATTATTCCGAGGCAGTGCGGCAGCGCTTTGCATATACGCCGCGCCGAGGCGCTGCGCATATTATCTTCCGCTCTGCCGCGCAGCACTGCGCAAACGCCCCCGCGCCGAAAAAGGCGCGGGGAGTATCTACATGAGATATTGTATAAGATGCGCCGCGCCGTTTACCGCACAGCACAGCGCAAAGCCGCAGACGCTCGGCACAAGCGCCGCCGCAAGCGTCCACTTTACGCTGCGCGTTTCTTTGTATACCGTAATGAGCGTTGTGGAGCACGGCCAGTGCATAAGCGTGAATATCAGCATACATACGGCGGTCACGGGCGTCCAGCCGTTGGCTGCGAGTATCCCGCCGATCTGCGCCGCGCCGGAAACATCCGTAAGCGTCGCGCCCGACATATATCCCATAAGCATTACGGGAACGACGATCTCGTTGGCGGGAAGCCCCAGGATAAACGCCGCAAGCACGGTGCCGTCAAGCCCCATAAGCGAGCCGAGCGGCTCGAGAAAAGCGCACATATGCCCCAGAATGCTGTCATTGCCCACCTGCACATTTGCGCAAAGCCATATAATAAGCCCCGCGGGAGCCGCGATCGCCGCGGCTCTGCCGAGGACATACAGCGTTCTGTCAAACACGCTGCGCACTATGACCTTTCCCACCTGGGGCACGCGGTACGGCGGCAGCTCCAGTGTGAACGATGAAGGCTTTCCCCTCAGAAGCGTTGCCGATAAAAGCCGTGTAACTCCGAACGTCGCGCCGACTCCGACCAATATGACCGCGCACAGTATAAGAACGGATGCCGCGTTCGGCGTGCCGCCTGAGGTGAAAAACACGCATATAAGCGTCAGCATCATGGGCAGACGGCCGTTGCACGGGATAAAGTTGTTTGTAAGCAGCGCAAGCAGCCGCTCCCGGGGCGAATCTATGATTCTGCAGCCGACGACTCCCGCGGCGTTGCAGCCGAACCCCATGCACATGGTCAGCGCCTGTTTGCCGCAGGCGCGGCAGCGCTGAAAAGGTCTGTCGAGATTGTACGCTATGCGCGGCAGATATCCGAAATCTTCAAGCAGGGTGAACAGCGGGAAAAATATAGCCATAGGCGGCAGCATGACCGACACGACCCATGCCAGCACGCGGTACGCGCCGAAAACTATGGCTTCGCATATGCGCTCGCCGATGCCCGCAGAGGACAGCAGGACGAAAAATTTGTCCTCAAGACCCAGAAGCAGCGCCGACAGCGCCTGCGAAGGATAGTTTGCTCCCACGAGGGTCAGCCAGAATATAAAGCACAAAAGCATGAGCATGACGGGATAGGCGGTGAAGCGTCCGCACAGTACGCGGTCAAGGCGCGCGTCAAAACTGCTTTTTTTACCTGTTTTCACAACGCGGCGGCATATCTCCTCGCTTTTTCGCACAAGAGCCGATGCTATGATATCTCCCGCCTCCGATATGTCCGTATCCGCTTCTTCAAACACCCCGCGGGCGCAAAGCATTGCTTTCTTTACGTGCGCATTTTCGAAAAAATCTTCCGCAATGCCGCGGCGCATGGCGTCTGCAAAGCCCGCGTCACTCTCAATAAGGCGCAGCATGACCCAGCGCGCGTCAAGGGACGAACCGTACTCCGCAAGCGCCGTCGCAACTTCGCCGATACCCGCTGCCACAGCCGCCTCCACGGGTTCGGGATATCCGATACAAAGCCGCTCACGGCTCCCGCTGTCCGCCGCACGGGATATTTTTGAAACGAGCTCGCGAAGCGTCCGCTTTTTGCGCGCCACCGTGCCGACGACGGCGACCCCCAGCTCCTTTTCAAGCGCGCAAAGGGCTGTTTCGATGCCTTTTCGCCGTGCTTCGTCCATAAGATTTACGCACACCACCGTTCTCGGCGCCGCCTGCGCCACCTGCAGAACAAGGTTGAGGTTGCGCTCAAGGCATGAGGCGTCGCATACAACGACGGCAGCGTCGCAGCCGCCGAAGCATATAAAATCGCGGGCAACGTCCTCCTCGGCGGAGTGCGTTGAGAGAGAATATGTACCGGGTATATCCACAAGGCGATACTGCCGTCCGCCGAAAGTGTATGTGCCGCTTGCGACCGATACGGTCTTTCCGGGCCAGTTGCCCGTATGCTGATTCATGCCCGTCAGCGCGTTGAAAACGGTGCTTTTGCCCACATTCGGGTTCCCCGCAAGGGCAACGGTGCGCACTGCCGCCTTGCCGTCGGGCGCGGAGAGGTCCCTGCCGCAGCTGTCAGTATTCATATAGTGATCCGTACCTTTCCCGCGCCGAGAGCGGCGCGCAGAGTTGCGTGTCGGCGAAAAGTGCCCGCGGCCGCTCTTCGCCGTATATACTATTATGTTATTCGTGCCCTGTGCGCGGCGACACATCCGCGGCTCAAATTGCCTCGAGTGCCATAAATTGATGGTACCAACGGGTGTCGGTTTTGACTATAATGGTATAAAGGATGTGTAAAAAAGCTTCTGTATATCCGAAGCGGAAAACGGCAGGATAAAAAAGTGGATGTTATAAAGATCGACAAAGGCAAAATAATGGTAGTTCTCACAAATGAGGATATGGCAAAATATCATATCGGCTCCGAGGCGGCTCTCGGCGAAGAGCCCGAAGTCTCCGACGAAGCGCTCCGCAGGATCGCGCGTGACGCCGCGGCGTCCGTCGGCGAGGATATGTGCGGCGGCGACAGAGACGACGGCGCGCAGCGGATGCTGATACGGATGTTTGCTTCAAAAGGAGGAGGCTGTGAAATGTTCATAACACAGCTGCCGTACGGCGAATACACTCAGCCGACGGAGCAGCACGTACATAGATCGCAAAAGCATATTTATATGTTCGACAGTATGGAAAACCTTCTGGCTGCCTGCCGCAAGCTTATGTGCGCAGGCGGCGTCGGGGAGAGCCGCCTCTGGGCGGATAATGAGCGGCGGGCGTATTATCTTGAGCTCGGCGAGGAACGGGGGGATATGTGCGAGTTCGGCGCGGCGCGCCTGTACGGCGGAGCAAAGTATTATCTCGCGGAGCACTGCAGGCTTATATGCGCCGACGCAGTCCGCCGCATGGGAACACTGGCGTAGGGAATATATGCGGGGCTCCGCCTCGCGCTCCGACCGTGCGGTGATTGTATATGGGGCTTCGCCCCATGCCCCGACCGAGAACCATTATATATGGGGCTTCGCCCCATGCCCCACTTAGGGTTCTTTTTTTGGGGAAAAGAACCCTAAGGACCCGAAAAAACCGAACTGGATAGGTTTCAGACTATCAAGCATAGATAGCAAACAAGGCTGCCGACGGCAGCCTTGTTTTTACGTTTGAAAAAGCACTTCAAACTTTGTGGTCAGCTTACCGAACGTAAGAGAGAAGGACGTGAAGGGACTACTTTTCCGTAAGTAGCCGCGGACGGGCGTTGGCTTTCGCCTTTTCGGAATTGGTATAGCAATTCAAACTTTGTCGTCAACTTGCCGAACGCATGTAAAGGATGTGAGGGGGCTACTGTCCCGGCAGTAGCCGCCCTCACACTCCCCCGACCTATGGAGCAAAAGCGGTCGAGCTGTCGCCCGCTTTTCTCCGTGC
>CAUGPT010000045.1:0-15826 GCA_959601495.1 uncultured Eubacteriales bacterium | reverse complement strand
GTTTGAAATGCTTTTCCAATTTCGGAAAGCCGAAAACCGCCACCCGTCCGTTGCTACTTACGGAAAAGTAGTCCCTTCACGTCCTTTTCACTTACGTTCGGCAAGCTGACGATAAAGTTTGAAATGCTATGCCAATTTCGTAAAGCTAAAGCTGTCTGCGCCGGGACAGTAGCCCCCTCACATCCTTTGCTTGACTTCGGCAAACTGAACATAAAGTTTGAAATGCTTTGCAAAGAAATCGAAGTCTGCGGTTTCAAAACTCCGGCGGGGAGACAGGCGGGCTCGGGCGTGGCGTGTGAGCCTTGCGGCGAGTGAGCGGCGGTTGCAGGCGCGGGCGGTACGGTGGGCACCAGCGGTGCGCGGCGAGGGCATGGTTCGCAGCACGGCGGGTTAACGTTGGTCGAGAGCGAGTTCGGGCGGCGGGCGAGTGGGGTGCGGCAGGCGTGCGGCACAGCAAAACGAGCGCATCGGCGGGCGCGGTGCCGCACCGTGTGTGCCGAACATAAAAGCAAGGCTGCCGTACGGCAGCCTTGCAGCGTTTTTTATCTCGCGAGAAATCTTGAAAGAAACTCTCTTGTTTTGGGATTCTGAGGGTTTTCAAAGAGGTCGTGGGGCTTGCCCTGCTCGCATATGACTCCGTCCGCCATGAAAACGACATCCGTTGAAACATCGCGTGCAAACGCCATTTCGTGAGTTACGACGATCATTGTGAGCCCGTCCTCGGCAAGGCTTCTCATTACGGAAAGCACCTCGCCGACCATCTGCGGGTCAAGAGCGCTTGTGGGTTCGTCAAACAGCAGCACCTCGGGCTCCATGGACAGCGCACGCGCAATTGCGACTCTTTGCTTCTGTCCGCCGGAAAGCTGCGACGGCTTTGCGTTGATATACGGAGCCATGCCCACCTTTGTGAGATACTTCATGGCAATCTCCTTCGCCTCCGCCTTTGTGCGGTGCAGAACGGACACCTGTCCCGTTATGCAGTTGTTCAGCGCGGTCATATTATTGAAAAGGTTAAAGCTCTGGAAAACCATGCCCACCTTCGCGCGGTAGCGCTGCAGGTTGAAATCTTTTTCGCAGATGTCTTTGCCGCGGTACAGGATCTTGCCGTCCGTCGGGGTCTCCAGAAGGTTTATGCAGCGCAGCATGGTGCTTTTGCCCGAGCCGGAAGCGCCTATTATACTGAGCACCTCTCCGCCTTTGACGCTGAGGTTTATATCCTTCAAAACAGAGTTTTCTCCGAACTGCTTTTGAAGATGCACAAGCTCTATAACATTTTCAGCCATGCTCACATCTCCCCTTTTACATGGATCTCGGCGTCAACATCCGTCTGCGATCCGAATATTGTATAGCTGTCCTTGCCGTTCAGCTTTTTCTCGGCAAAGCGCAGAAGGCGCGTTACGGCAAACGTCAGTATGAAATACAGCACGCAGACAACAAGATATGTCTGGAACGTCTGGAAATTCTGGCGCTTAATGATACCGGCGAAGTAGTAAAGCTCGGTCACGCCGATAACATTCAGCACCGAAGTATCCTTTATATTGATGACAAACTCGTTGCTGACGGAGGGCAGTATATTGCGCATCACCTGCGGGATTATGACCTTGAACATTGTCTGCGAATGGGTCATGCCGATAGACATTGCGCCTTCAAACTGTCCGCGGTCTATGGATATAATGCCGCCGCGCACGATCTCTGCCATATATGCGCCCGTGTTTATGGACACAATGAGTATGCCGGAGGGCACAAGCGGCAGAGTGCTGCCGCCGGTCGCATAGGCGTAGCCCCAATATATGACCATGGACTGCACCATCATAGGCGTTCCGCGGAAAACCTCTACATAAACGGCGATTATTGCGTTCAGTATCTTTTGCAGAACGTGCAGCACCGGATTTTTGGAGGGGGCTGTGGTACGGGCGATACCTGTCAGAAGGCCGACCGCAAGTCCCGCAACCGTGCCGGTGAGCGCTATAAGCATGGTATTGCCCACACCTGCGAGAAGCTGGGGATAGTACTTTGTGATTATATTAAGTACGTCTCTGAAAAAGCTCATGTTGATCCCTTATCAGTAATTTATTTCTTGATTATAACAACCAGATTGGATTCGTAATAGGTGTCTGTGAAATCGACCTGACTGCAGCGCTCTGCCGTGGGGCTCATGCCTGCGCAGATGGCGTCGATGGCGCCGGAATCGATGGCGGGAATGAGAGATTCCCAGTCGAGAGAATATATCTCAAGCTTGAGCCCCAGCTTATTTGCAACATACTGTGCTATCTGAACGTCGTAGCCGTTTGCGTACAGACCGCTCTTGCCCTCGCCGCTTATTTCAACAGCACCGAGAGTAGCATTTTCGGTATCGGTCCAGTTATAGGGCTCGTATGCGCACTCCATGCCGATCTTAAGTGTGCCTGTGGTGGTTGCGGGTGCGGGGCAGCTTACGGCAAAGCTGTCAACGGTACCGCCGGAGGCAAGAGTTACTATCTGCTCCATGAGCTCCTTCTTCTGCTCCTCGGTAATGGTCGAAAGAACACCGTTTATCTGTTCGCGGAGAGCCGATCCCTTTTTCAGACCGATGGCGATGCCCACATCTGCGGGAGTTGCCGTAAAACCGGTGTCATTGTTTGTAAGGTGGATGTATGTAAGCGTATCATCCGAGCCGCAGACGGAAAGCGCCGTAGGCTCCTCGGCAACGTAGCCGTCGATGGCGCCGCTCTTGAGCGCCGTGAGAAGATCCGCAAACTCGGGATATGTAGAAGACTGCACGTCTTCGATCTGGTTCATGGCATCAGCATGGAAGGTGCCTGCCTGTGCCGCGATTTTTGCGCCTTTGAGATCTGCGAGGGACTTTGCGTTTGTGATATCCACACGGTTTGAGCCGCCGCACGCTGTGAGAAGCAGTGCGCAAAGGATAGCCGCAAGGGCTGCCGACATAATTCTTGACATGATCTTCATTTCTCCTGTCTCCTTTTGATATAAAAAATTAAGCCTGCGAAACCTTAATAGGTATCGCAGGCTTTTCAAACATTTGAATTGAAAATACAAATATATGATAACGCCGTTGATAGCCCTCCACATAGTAAATATGTGACAGTACCGCGCCTGTTCGACGCGATCCCAGCAGCACACCGGCGGCAACCGGGGTGAAGCTTCGGCGGATCAGCCTTTCCTCCGCGACCGTTTGCCGTCGCTATGTCGGGAGTACTTTTCTTTTCCGCGCCTCTATCAAGTATTTCGTTGCGCTTATTATAACCCGTCTCTGTTTCTTTGTCAAGCCTTTTTGTATATTTTGTGACTATTTATAATAAAACGTGAATAACGGCAGCAAAAATATACATGATACTCAATTAAAATACAGTAAATTGTCGCCGCCGCCCTTTATTTGAAGCTGAACAGCAGCTTTTGAATATCGCCGTCGAACATATTCTCCTTTGTGACCGTTGCCACATCGGTGTATATTTCGGCTGCCTCCGGCGCCTCACCGCGGGTGAGACGGGCGGCATATTTTACGGAGAGATAGCCCATTGCAAAGGGGTTCTGCACAATAAGCGCCTGCATTTCGCCCGTTTCGAGCATGGAAATGGACACAACGTTTGAGTCAAAGCCCACCGTGCGCACCCTGTCTGCCGCACCGAGCTGGCGCACCGCATAGCCGACGCCCAGAGCCATCCACTCGTTGAAGCCGACGATAACGTTTATATCGGGATTTTCGATCATAAGCTTTTTTGCGGCAGCCGTTGCGCTTTCAAGATTGGAGTCTGCCGAAATGCCCGCCGTGACCGCGGCACTCGGTACTTTATCTATATAATCGCGAAAGCCCTTTTCTCTCTGCGTGCCGTTATCCGTACCGACAGCAAGATTTACAAGCCCTATCTTGATTTTTTCGCCCTCGGAAAAGCCTGCGACTGCGGCGCGCGCCGCCTCCTCGCCCGCCTTGTAGTTATCCGTGCCGATAAACAGACTGACCTTATCGGAGTTCGTGCCGCTGTCGGCGGTCACGATCTTCACTCCCCTTTTGGCGGCATTTTCTACAGCCTGCACCGTGCCCGTATAGTTTGCGGCGGAGAGCACTATGGCATCCGCGCCGTTTTCCACTGCCTTGTTTATGAGCTCGTTCTGCGCGGTGTAGTCCTCCTCGTTCTCCGCGCCCTCAAAGGTCACACTGACATTGTATTCAACGGCGGCGGCATCGACACCGTTCTGAAAGCTGTGCCAGAAATCCGAGTCCACCGACTTTACTATGACCGCGATCTTCTTTTTCTCGTCCGATTCCGCGCCGGATGCGCACGACACGGCGCATAGGCACACGGCAAAACACAGAAGCAAGCATAAAGTCTTTTTAAGCCTCATAGTCCGTCTCCTTTTCCACCTTCGGTATGCGCACACTGACCGTTGTACCAACGTCAAGCTCGCTTTCGATATGAATGCCGTATTTTTCGCCGAAGTATATCTTCAGCCTGTCGTTGACGTTTTTAACGCCTATGCCGCTTGAGTCGCTGCGCTCCTTCAGAAGTATGCGGCGGCACTGCTCGGGAGTCATGCCCACGCCGTTATCGGCAACGGTTATTATTATATCGTTTTTGTCGTCCGGCGCCTCGTGCACGGAAATATCTATCCTGCCCTCGTCCACCATGCGGTCAATGCCGTGATATATGGCGTTTTCGATAAGCGGCTGGATCGTAATTTTATTGCACAGATATCCCGTGAGCGACGGATCCGTATCAAAGCTGTACGAAAACTGATTGCGGTAGCGGTAGCTCTGGATGACAAGATAGCTTTCGGCGTGCACAAGCTCGTCGCGTATGGGGATAAGCTCGTGCCCGCGGCTTATGCTTATGCGGAAAAGCTTTGCCAGCGAGCTTATCATCTCCGCCGCCTCTTTTGTTTTGTCCTGCTCGCACATCCACAAAATCGAGTCCAGAGTGTTATAAAGAAAATGCGGATTTATCTGCGCCTGCAGAGCCTTAAGCTCCGTTTTGCGAAGGGCCTTTTCCTCTTTGCGCACGTGCTCCATAAGCTCGCGTATCTTTACGGACATATGCTCAAATGAAGATGAAAGCGACGCAAGCTCGGCGACCGTCTCGCCTCCGCCCCGGTACGTAAAGCCGTCGGCGTTCTTTTCAAACTCCTTCATGGCGCGCATAAGAGAGCGCACGGGCGCCGTTACTATTCTCGAATACACCAAAAGAACTACGCACGCAATAAGTGCCGTGCAGAAAAGCGAAAGCCCGATACTGGTAATTATCTGTGTGCGCCGCTCGACGGCAAGCTCCTCCGTACTGCTGACACCCACGATCCTCCATCTGCCGTCGGCGGTGGTGACCAGCGCGCGTATATGGTCTTTTTCAACATGAACTCCGTCGGAAAGTCCCGAGACCTTTTCGCGGTCCTCGCTTTTCAGTCCGGAGTACAGCAGCTGCTGCTGCGGATGATATACTATATTGCCGCTGCGGTCGATTATGTAGCAGTATCCCTGCCTGCCCACACCCACGGCGTCTATGTACTTTGCTATCTGCGAAAACTTGAAATCTATTGCGACGTATGCGCCCTCTCCCAGAACTCCCTCGTCCGTTTTGGTCGCCATTGTGACGACCCACGGATACATATACTCGAAAAGAGTCTGCACATGAGGGCCCGAAAGGGCATAGCGGTAGTCTCCGTCAAAAAGCTCCTTATCAAACGAAAGATCCCTATACACATTTTCTTTTCTTGCGTATCCGCTGCCCGCGCAGACGACAATCCCGCCGTCGGCGTCGTAGACGGTGACGGCAAAAATATCGTCCTCAAGCTTTACGACAGATGAGACCTTCTGATAGAATTCCTCCGTGTCGGCACTCTCCTTTACAAGGCGCAGAACGGAGCTTAAGTCTTCTTTCATGGTGTCGAGGTTTGCGTTTACGGCAAGCTCCGTCTGTCTGACAGCCTGCTCCGCGCTGAGCTTTGCGTCGCGCATGAGGGCGCGGCTGTACACCGTTGCGAAAATGGTGATGCATACGGACACCGCCGCAAGCGTGGCGAGCACTATGGATGTTACCGTCAGCGCATACAGGCTTACGGAAAAGCGGTGTTTTTTCTTCATGTAACGCTCCTTTCAAAGCGCGGGCAGGCGCAGATGGGCGCTTCCCATAGGGCAAGCGGGAGTTCAAGTGTTTTAGGCGATCTTACTGTACCGTATTTCAGTGCGCGCTTTCCAAAAGGCGCACGGCGGCTCAAATACGCCCTTTGCAAATGATATTTGCCCTGAAACGGTGACTTTGCCCGTCAGCCCTCGGGGTGCAGGCGATTTCTGAGTGTACTGGGGGACTCGCCGTAAAATTTCTTAAAGCAGTAGCTGAAATAGTGCTGATCGCTGTAGCCGCACCGCTCCGACACCTCAAGTACCTTCATATTGGTGCAGACAAGCATATCGTGCGCGGCCCTCATTCTTTTCTCCGTCAGAAGTGTGGAGAAATTTTTCTTTTTCGTTTTCTTTATAAGGGCGCTGAGGTAATTTGGGCTGACGGCGAGAATGTTGCTGACCTCGGTCAGCAGCAGATCTTCGTCGGAGTATCTTTCGTCGATTATCTGAATAACGCGGTCGCAGAGGATTTCCGTCTCACGCTTCTGCGAGCGGGAGATGAGCTCTTTTGCGCTTTCGCAGAAGCTTATGAGCTCGTTTTTCATAACGCTTTCGCTGTTATTGGACGTAATGCGCGCGAATATGGGGTTATCACCGAGGAGCTTCATAACGTCGCCGCGGTCGGAAACCGAGCTTACAACGCGGTATACGGTGGCGATTATCTCCGCCACCAAAAGGTTTGCGTTTTCCGGCGTGCTGCTTTCGTACAGCCCGTTTACAAACCCGCTTACGGAGTCGCTGCCGCCAACCTTCAGAAGCTGTTCAAGCTTTGTGACGGTTTTTTCGACTCTCTCGATCTCGGTCTCCGGGTCTCTCTCCTGGTCGTTTATAAAGCGCACATCGCCTGAGCCGTCGGAGGTGTAGCGCCTCGCGGTGACCGCCTGAAAATACGCATCGGACGCGTCCGACAGCTGCGAAAACTCGCGGCTGACGCCTACGGTGCAGTGCTCGCCCAGCATTCTTTTAGCGCTCTGCACGACCTCTCTCAGAGGCAGCTCCAGTATATTTGACATTTCTCCCTTGTCGTATATAACGGCAAGAGTTACTATTCTACCGTAGACTGCAAGGCTTTCGCTTCGCAGGTATCTTGACATAATTCGGTTTACAAAGTCTATACGCTTTGCGTCGGCGCTGAATTTTCCCTCTTCGTTTTTGAATTTGGAAACAGTCACGACAAAACGCAGCGGTGTGCTTCTCTTTGCGCCGTCGGCGGCATGATCCGAGCCGTCATCGCTCTTTTCCCCGTTTTCGCCCTCTTCTGCAAGGATACCAAGCCCCCGTGCGTGCCTTGAAAGCTCGGCGTCATCGGGCTTGTTTTCGTTGCTGCCGAGCAGCAGGGGCAAAAGAAATTCGTCCGTGCGCAGCCTGTGCAGCTCGCGCATAATGTCCCCGTCCGCAGCAGCGCCCGACACGGCGGTGTTTCCCAACCGCTCGTCCATACGGCGGCGTATGGAAAACAGCTCCTTTGACATTTCAGCAGAGGTTATGGGCTTCAGAAGGTAGCTTATGATATTGTAATTTATGGCAGTGCGGGCATAGTCAAAGCTGTCGTAGCCGCTGAGTATGACTATCTGCGTCGCGGGGCGCATTTCGTAAACCTTTGCCGCAAGCTCAAGTCCCGAAATCATGGGCATTCTTATATCCGTAAGAATAAGATCGGGTTCAAGCACATCTATGAGGTCAAGGGCTTCAACGCCGTTTTCCGCCTCGCCTACGACCTCAAAGCCCGCGGCAGACCAGTCCACGCGGCTTATAAGCGCGCTGCGCTGCTCCGCTTCGTCGTCCACTACAAGAACGGTATAGTTCATAAAATCCTCCGTGCAAAAAGGTGCGGCGCCGCCGCCCTCGTCAGTCCCTATGCGGGGTTTATATTACGATTATACCATTGAAAATTTTATTTTGCAACACTGCATCTGCGGCAAATTTAACCTGAATAATGTAATACGGCGAAAAGGAGGAGAAAACCTTTTCGCCGTATAATTCATTCCCTGCCGCGCCGAGGAGGTACGGCGCGGCATTATTCGCTTTTTCGGTGGGTGAAAAGCTATTTTTCCTCCCAGCCTGCGTACAGCGTCATGCTGCCGGTCACGGTATCGCTGTCAACATCCCAGGACTGCGTGCACTCGCGGTCGGTATACCAGCCCGTGAACGTATAGCCCTCTTTAACTGGGGTTGTTTCCGGCACTGCTTTTTCGGAATACATGACCTTTACGCTTGGTACCTGTGAGCCGCCGTCCGTATCAAAGTCTACGGTGAAGCCGCCGTTCTTTACGAGAAACACGGTCACAATCACCAGCGCCGCTATAATCACGGCTACTATGATATTTGCCGTTTTCAGCGGCATTTTTATACGCGCATACAGTCCGCCGGAGGGCTTTGCCTTAGCGGTGTTTTCCGCTTCTCCGCTTTTTGTGATGTCGTCTTTCATAATAATACCGCCTTTTTGTTTATTACTTACGGCTGAGGTACTTACGCATGTCGATGGAGCATGCAGCCAGGATGATGAGACCCTTTATAACATAGAGCATGTTGGGGTCAACGGAGAGGAAGTTAAGTCCTACGAATATGATCTGGAGCAGGAATACGCCGACGACGATTCCGCTTATCTTACCTGTACCGCCTACAAACGAGACGCCGCCGATAACGCACGCCGCGATAGCGTCGGACTCGTAGTTAAGTCCGGTGTTTGCGGAGCAGGACGCTATACGCGCGCCCTCGATGAAGCCGGTGATGCCGTACATTGCGCCAGCAAGCACGAACACCATAACGATGGTCCAGAAAACGTTTACGCCGGATACGTTTGCAGCCTCTTCGTTGGAGCCGACCGCGAACATATTCTTACCGAACTTTGTCTTGTTCCAGATGACCCACATGATGGCTGTGAGTATCACGGAATAAAGAACGTACTTGGGAATCGCAACGCCGCCTACGGTGAACAGAGTGCCGCGAACGAAGTCGGTGTAGGAGGGGTCAAGGCCGGAAAGGGTCTGACCGTTGTTGCCGCCCAGCATGAGGTACATAAGCACAAGGCCGAATACGATAAGCTGGGTGGAAAGGGTTACGATAAAGGGATGAAGCTTGAATTTCGCGACGAAGAAGCCGTTTACAAGCCCGATGAGAGCGCCTACTGCCACAACTATGAGCAGAACGAGCCACAGCGGCATTACTCCGAGGCCCGGGAATATCTTATTTGAGTACGTCGTCATCTGCAGAAGAGATGCGGCGATACAAGCTGTAAGACCTACGCATCGGCCTGCGGAAATATCGGTACCCGTCAAAACTATTGCGCCGCCGATACCCAGTGCTATGGGGAGCTTTGCAGCCGTCAGGGATATGATATTGACTACGGACGATACCGACAGAAACGCCGGTACGCGGATAGCTATGTAGATTATGGCGATAGCGATGATTATATACATCGCGTTGTTAAAGAGCAGATCGGATACTGCCCTGCGCTTGTCCGCGCCGGACTTCGCTTTGAAGTCCTCAAGCCACGCGGCAAGGCGATTTTTCTTTTTTACTTTTGCACCGGACATATTATCACCCTCATTATTTATTAAGCATATTTAGCGGCAAGCGCCATAATTTCTTCCTGCGTGGTCTCGGCAGCGTTCACTTCGCCTGCCAGCCTGCCGCCGGACATTACCAGTATTCTGTCGCAAACGCCCAGAAGCTCGGGCATTTCGGAGGACACCATGATAACCGTTTTTCCCTTTGCCGCAAGATCTATTATAAGCTGGTATATTTCGTATTTTGCACCTACGTCGATACCTCTTGTAGGTTCGTCAAGAAGCAGTACCGTAGGATCGGTGAGCAGCCACCGTCCCAGTATAACCTTTTGCTGGTTGCCGCCGGACAGGGCGCTTATTTTCGTTTCCTGAGTCGGAGTTTTGACGTGCATTGAATCTATGCACCACTCCGTGTTCTTTTTCATTTTATTTTTACTGAGGAAGGGACCCGCCTTGCATTTCTCAAGGCTTGATATAGTGGCGTTTTCGCGAATATTCAGTATACCGAATATGCCGGTGGCGCGCCGCTCCTCCGTCAGCAGTGCAAATCCGTTCGAGATGGACTCGCGCGCGTTCCTGTTTTTGATGGGTTTTCCGTCAAGGGTCATTGTTCCGCTGCGTCTTGTCGCCGTGCCGTACAGATTTTCCAAAAGCTCGGTACGGCCTGAGCCGTCCAGACCCGCAACGCCGATTATCTCGCCGCGGCGCGCCGTAAAAGATACGTCGCGAAGCTTTGAATACTCTGCCGTAAGATTTTTGACGTCAAGCAGAACATCGCCTATCTCGTTTGTTTTGGGAGGATACAGATTTGTAAGCTCGCGTCCCACCATAAGCCTTATGATCTCGCCGGTGGTGAGGTCCGCAGCCTCCTTTGTAGCGATCCATTTGCCGTCGCGCATGATCGTTACATCGTCGGAGATCTGCAATATTTCCTTCATCTTATGGGAGATGTAGATTATTGCACACCCCTGACTTTTGAGCATATTGATTATCTTGAAAAGGTGCTCGACCTCTTCCTCTGTCAGCGACGAAGTAGGCTCGTCGAAAACGATGACCTTTGCGTTGTAGGAGACCGCCTTTGCAATCTCCACCATCTGACGCTTGGAGACCGGAAGCTTGCTCATGACCGTTTTGGGGTCAACATCGATCTCCAGCTTGTCGAATATCTCCTTTGTCGCCGTGTACATTTTTTTCTCGCTTGTAAAAGGCAGCCCCTTTGCAACCTTGGGAAAACGTCCGAGCCACATGTTGTCCATAACATTGCGCTTCAGCGCCTGGTTCAGTTCCTGGTGCACCATGGCGACTCCGTTCTCCAGAGCCTCCTTGGGGTTTTTGAAGTTTACTTCTCTGCCTTCAAGATATATCTTTCCGGCGTCCTTATAATATACTCCGAAAAGACATTTCATAAGCGTGGATTTTCCGGCGCCGTTTTCTCCCATGAGAGCGTGTACCGTTCCCGCCTTTACGTCAAGATTGACCTTGTCCAGTGCCTTTACGCCCGGAAAGCCTTTCTCAATTCCCTCCATACGAAGGAGAGGACCGGCATAGCCGGCGGAGCTTTCATTAACCGTATTGATTTCTTTGTTCATGTTTTGCTTCTCCTTAAAGCCCCGGAGAGGCAGCAGCAAGCGCTGCTGCCTCTCCCTCCGAATGTTTTTGAATTATTTCTCGCCGGTATAGGTAGCGTAAGGAATGTTGACTCTCCACTCGCCTACCTTGTCAGCAGCGTTAACGCCGTCGAAGGTGGACTTTTCGCCAAGGAAGTTCTGAGCTATGGTGGAAATAACGTTTGCCATACCCTCTGCATCCTGCTTGATGCTTCCGATCATGGAGCCGTTGTTGATAGCGTCCTTCGCTGCCTCGGTAGCGTCTACGCCGAATACGGGGATAGTTTTGCCGCCGTCCTTGTTGTAGCCTGCTGCCTGAAGTGCGGAGATAGCGCCGAGAGCCATTTCGTCGTTGTTTGCGATAACAAGCTCTACCATGTTGTTGTTGGACTCGCTGTACTTAGCAAGAATAGTGGACATGTAGTCGGTTGCTGCTGCGGAAGACCACAGGCCGTTCTGGTCAACGAGATATTTCTTGTCGTTGGACTCATCGTAGAAGGAGAGAGCCTCTCTGCCTGCGTCCTTGAGGATCTTGTCTGCATCTTCAACGCCGTACTGTGTACGAGCGATTGCTTCCATGTTGCCTTCCTGACCCTTGAACATAACGTAGCTGATCTTTCCGTCGCCGTTGAGGTCAATGTCTGCGAAGTGCTCGTTTACATAGTTGCCTATCATCTCGCCCTGCATGTGACCTGCCATCTCGTAGTCTGTACCTACGAATACGCACTTGTCATAGCTGGTTACAACGGACTCTTCAACAGAACGGTTGAAGAAGATTACGGGAATGTTCTTTGCCTTTGCCTGGTCGATAATGTTCTGAGCTGCGTCGTTGGAGCCGGTGTCAACAACGTTGACTACAAGCACGGACGCGCCCTTTGCGATAGCGGTGGTGACCTGCTCGGTCTGAGTGGTCTGGTTGCCGTTTGCATCGTAGTTCTGGAACTTGACGTTCGACTTCTTCAGGATGCTGTCGAGGGCGGAGCGAACGCTGGAGATGTATGTGTCGCTGTATGTATAGTAGAATACTGCAACCTCTCCGTCGCTCTTTTTGTCGTCAGTGGTGGTGCCGCCCTTGCCTGCGCATGCGGTAAGACCGATGGCAAATGTGAGAGCCAGCAGAATTGCGATAAACTTTTTCATGGGGTTTTTCCTCCGTATCATTTTTTCGACTTTCTTCGTCGGTGATATAAGTATATCCTTCCGCAGACATATTTTGAATAGATTATTTTATCGGAAATGTATAAAAAACTACTGTTTTTACCTCTTGAAAATACAAATTTATACAATACAGTAGATTTTTCACCCCCCGTTTCGGAACAGAACAGGCGCAAAATGCGCCGCCGGGCAGTAAATTATCGAAAAAGCTATTGGCTGCACCCCACTGACAAATGTTATAATTACAATATAAAGTGCGCCGCGGCGCAAATACCTTACAAGGAGCGTTTGATCATGAGCCTTTTTGAAAACGTTAAGAAGAATTTCGGCTTAGGCTGCATGCGTCTGCCTATGAAGGGCGACGAAGTCGACTGCGGCGAATTCTGCCGCATGGTAGATTATTTCATGGAGTCCGGCTTCAACTATTTCGACACGGCGAGAGTATATCTCGGCACAAAAAGCGAAAGCGCCATACGCGACTGCATAGTGCGCCGCTACCCCAGAGAAAGATTTATTCTCACGGACAAGCTTTCCACATCGCTCTTCAACAGCGAAGAGGAGATACGCCCTCTGTTTGAGTTGCAGCTTGAGAGCTGCGGCGTTGATTATTTCGATTTTTATCTCATGCACGCGCAAAGCAAGAACATTTTCGAAAAATACAAAAAGTGCCGCGCATACGAGCAGGCAATGGAGTTCAAAAAAGAGGGGCGCATAAAGCATCTGGGCATATCCTTTCACGACAAAGCGGAGGTGCTTGACGAAATTCTCTGCGAGTACCCCGAAGTGGAGGTCGTGCAGATACAGCTGAACTACGCCGATTTTGACGACCCCGCAGTTCAGTCGCGCCTGTGCTATGAGGTCTGCCGCAAGCACGGAAAGCCCGTTATCGTAATGGAACCCGTCAAGGGAGGAAACCTTGCAGACCTTACGCCGAAGGCAAAAACCGTTCTTGAAGATCTGCACGGAGGCAGCGCCGCAAGCTATGCGCTTCGCTTTGCGGCGGGCTTTGAGGGCATAATCATGGTGCTGTCCGGCATGAGCAATATGGAACAGATGGAGGACAATGTTGCCGCAATGAAGGATTTTCACCCGCTGAGTGAGGACGAACGAGCGGCTGTTGACAAGGTGTGCGAAATTATCCGCTCAATGCACCTCATCCCATGCACCGCCTGCTGCTACTGCACGGACGGATGTCCCAAGCACATTTCCATACCCAATCTTTTCTCGTGCCTCAATTCGTACAGAATATATCACAACTGGAACGCTACATGTTATTATAACGAAGTATACACAAAGCAGAACGGCAAGGCGTCCGACTGCATAGGCTGCGCAAAATGCGAAAAATCATGTCCTCAGCATCTGCCCATAAGAGAGCTTCTACGCGAGGTGGCAAAGGAGTTTGAGAAAAATGATTGAGTACAGAAAGCTGCCGCACGGCGGCGAGAAAATAAGCACGCTGGGGCTTGGCATGGGCGGCATACAGGCTGCCCCGCCCGAGGAAATAGAGGCGGTGATCCGCAGAGCGATGGAGCACGGAATAAACTTTTTTGACCTCTGCGCCGGCGGTGCCTCGGTATACGAGCCTTTCGGAAAAGCCATAAAGGGTTGCCGCGGCGACGTGATTTTTCAGCTGCACCTCGGGGCGGTATACAACGCCGATGGCGAATACGGCTGGTCGAGAGACCTCGACACCCTCCGCTCGGTTTTTGAGTGGGAGCTTGAAAAGCTCGGCACCGACTATGCGGATTTCGGCTTTCTGCACTGTGTTGACAGTGACGACGATATTGCGGATATTGAAAAAGCTGGCATTCTTGACTACGCCGCAGAGCTTAAAGCGGCAGGCAGAGTGCACCATCTTGGCTTTTCCTCGCACACGCCGTCCGTCGCAAACCGGCTTCTTGACACGGGGCTTTTCGATATGATGATGTTCTCTCTCAACCCCGCATACGATCTTGAATGCGGCGACGAATACGGCATAGGATCTGCGGACGAGCGCGCGGCTCTGCTTCGCAGATGCGAAGCGGAGGGCGTCGGCGTGTCAGTAATGAAGCCTTTTCACGGCGGTCAGCTGCTGGACGCGCGCACGTCCCCATTCGCCGCAGCCCTTACGAAAAATCAGTGCCTGCGCTACGCGCTTGACCGTCCGGCGGTGCTCTCCGCCGTACCGGGTGTTCGCGGACTGGACGATCTTGACAGCCTGCTTTCGTTTTGCGACGCGGACGATAACGAAACGGATTATTCCGTCATAGGCACATTCGCCGCCTCACGCGCCGTGACCGGCTGCGTTTACTGCAGCCACTGCCAGCCGTGTCCCGCGGGCATTGACATAGGACTTGTGAACAAGTATTACGATCTCTCCCTTGCAGGAGACAAAATGGCGCACAGCCATTATTCAAAGCTCACCGTTTCGGCGGAAAACTGCATCGGCTGCGGCCACTGCGACAGACGCTGTCCCTTCGGCGTGCATCAGAGCGAGCGAATGAAGGCCATCGCGGATTATTTCAAAAAAGGCTGACTGCGAGAGTCAGCCTTTCCGGAGAAACGCACCGACGGACGCGGCAAGGCTGCGGCGCTCTGCAGCGCAGTCCTGCCGGCGGCAGCGCCTTTGCGAGCAGCGCAACGGCAACCCGACGAAACAAACGGCTCCGGCCCGCCGCATAGCGGCGTCAACTGCCCGCCGTCTGAGCCGAGCCGACCCGTCCGCTCACCCGCAGCACCCCGTCAGCGACGGGCATACCTTTCCGTCTGCTTGCCGCACCGACCCCGGAGCCGCGCGGCAAAGCGCGGGCGCGGGAAACAGCATGTCCGACACACTGAATACATAAACACAACTCAGGAGGAAATACACATGGCAAACAATCAAAGATTTGAAAGAGTTTACATTCAGGGCAAAATGAGCTCCACCGAGATCTGGGTGGACAAAGAGACCGGCGTTAATTATCTGTATCACGCATGCGGCTACTCCGGCGGCCTCACACCGCTGCTCGAACGTGACGGCAAGCCCATAGTTACGCCGACAGCGCAATAATGCGCAAAGCGCAGACGCATGGGATTTTCACCGAAGGTTGAAACCGCCGACGGTTTTGTCTTTTCGAAGTCGAAAAGGCATTTCAAACTTTGTCATCAGCCTGCCGAACAAGGGCAAGAAGGACGCGAAGGGACTGCTTTTCCGTAAGCAGCAACGGATTTCAAACACTGTGCCTATGCGACGCCCCGCGCCCGCCGCTCACCCGCAGCACCCCGTCCGCGCACCCGCAGCGCCCCGTCCGTTCCCTCGCCACGCCCGAACCCGCTCGTCTCCTCGCCGAAGCTTTGAAATTGCTGACTTATAGTTTTTTTGCAAAGCAATTCAAACTCTATCGTCAGCTTACCGAACGTAAGTGAGGAAACGTGAAGGGACTACTTTTCCGTAAGTAGCCCCTTCACACATCCCCGACCACTGG
>CAUGPT010000044.1:0-16268 GCA_959601495.1 uncultured Eubacteriales bacterium | reverse complement strand
GTTTATCTTTAATCCCCCTTATTTTTTGTTCAGTTTATTGACAAAGTCCCGGCGGGCCCCCCTGCCTCTCCTTTCGGGTGCAGATGAGGGCTTGCCCTCATTGCACGGAGAAATGTGTGCGACAGCTCGCACACATTTGCTCGGAGAAAAGCGGGCGACAGCTCGCACACATTTGCTCGGAGAAAAGCGGGCGACAGCTCGACCGCTTTTGCTCCAGTGGTCGGGAATGTGTGAAGGGGCTGCTTACGGAAAAGCAGTCCCTTCACGTCTTTCTCACTTACGTTTGGCAAGCTGACGGTAGAGTTTGAAATGCTTTGTAAAGAAACTAAGAGTTTGCAATTTCAAAGCTGCGTCGGGGAGACGGGCGCGGCGATATGGTACGGTGACGGACGGCACGACTGTACTGCGGGATGAACGGTAGGCGAGTGTGCGGTGCGGCAAATAAGCGGCGGCGCAGGAGACAAACGGATTCGCTGCGGGTGAGCGACGCGGGCAACGTGGCGAGGGCGTGGGCGATGTGTGCGCGGAGGAGAGCAGGTGCGGCGAATGTGGGAGGAATGGCGGGCAAGTGGGGCGGGGCGGTTGCGGTGCCGCACCGTGTGCGCCGAACATAGAAACAAGGCTGCCGTGCGGCAGCCTTGCTTGCTGTCTGTATTTGGTAGTATATACCTTACCCGCCCCGGTTTTTTCGGGTTCTTAGGGAGCTTTTTCCCAAAAAAGCTCCCTAAGTGGGGTGCGGGGCAGCGCCCCGCATATATTTCCTCCCGATCCGGGTGCGGGGTGAAACCCCGCATATGCCTCTTTACTCCTCGTAGCCGTCGCGGTCGCGGCGGGCTTCTATCTGCGCTTTTACCATCATATCCTTGACCTTCATGAGGCGGGTCTGACTGCCTCTTTCGTTTTCGTCAAGCTTCATGGTGATAGATTTGACCGTCCGCTCGTTCTGGGGTATCATTATATACTCCAGCGCGTTGACACGTCTGCGTGTGCGCTCTATTTCGTCGCACAGAAGCAGCGCCGTTTTTTCAAGCTGCGCAAGATGCACAAGATCTGCCGTAACGCCGCTGACAGCGCGTACTGCTTCGTCAAGCTCGCCGGACGTGAACGCGTAACCGTAGCCCGCGCCGCCCTGCTCGCCCGCGTCGGGCACGCGGAAATCAAACGTCGGCACATACACGCTCATTATATTCTTTTCGCCGACGCTGAGCTCGCCCTCGGCACCGGGCATCATCAAAGCCTCGCTCATCATTTTGGGATCGGTGAGCGCCGCCGCGGTCTCAAACATGGAGTATACGCCCTCAAAGCGGCCGGAGAGACTCTCTCTCAGCTGCTTTGCTTCGCGCACAATGTCCAGAAACTGCCGCATCAGCTCGTCGCACTTGTCTTTCAAAAGCTTGTGTCCGCGCCTTGCCGTTATAAGCTTGCCCTTGAGCTTTTTCAGCTCCATTCGCGTGGGATTGACTCTGATCTCAGCCACTTATCTCACTCCTCCGAGGGCCAGTATTTATCGAGGATCGCGGGCTTGATACGTTTCATCTCGCTTCTGGGCAAAAGCTTCAGAAGCGACCAGCCTATATCAAGCGTTTCCTCAATGGAGCGGTTTTCGTAGAATCCCTGGTTAATATACTTTTTCTCAAACTCATCCGCAAAGCGGGCGTACAGACGGTCTACCGGGGTCAGCGCAGCCTCGCCCAGCACCACCATAAGCTCTTTTGCGTCGCGTCCTCTCGCATAGCTTGAGAACAGCTGGTTCATAACGCCTGCGTGGTCCTCGCGCGTTTTGCCCGCGCCTATACCCTTGTCCTTGAGTCTGGACAGGGACGGCAGCACGTCAACGGGCGGCATATAGCCCTTGCGGTACATTTCTCTCGAAAGAATTATCTGACCCTCCGTTATATATCCCGTAAGGTCGGGGATGGGATGGGTTTTGTCATCCTCGGGCATGGTCAGTATAGGTATCATGGTGATGGAGCCGCCGCTGCCGAGCTTTCTGCCCGCGCGCTCGTACATGGTGGCAAGGTCGGTGTAAAGATAACCGGGATAGCCGCGGCGTCCGGGTACCTCTTTGCGCGCCGCCGATACCTCGCGGAGCGCCTCCGCGTAGTTTGTGATGTCGGTGATTATGACAAGCACGTGCATGTCGCACTCAAACCCAAGATACTCCGCCGCGGTCAGCGCCATACGGGGCGTTGAGATACGCTCGATAGCGGGGTCGGAGGCAAGGTTTACAAACATTACGGTACGGTCGATGGCGCCCGTTTTCTTGAAGTCGGAGATAAAGAAGTCCGCCTCTTCAAACGTAATGCCCACAGCCGCGAACACAACGGCGAACTTTGAGCCGTCGTCGCCGCGCACCTTTGCCTGACGCGCGATCTGCGCCGCAAGGGACGCGTGCGGCAAGCCGGAGCCCGAGAATATAGGCAGCTTCTGACCGCGCACGAGGGTGTTCAGACCGTCAATGGTGGAAACGCCCGTCTGTATGAACTCCGAGGGATAGCAGCGCGCCGCGGGGTTTATGGGCGTGCCGTTTATATCCGGGGTTTTGTCGGGGATAAGCTGCGGACCGCCGTCAATAGGCTCGCCCATGCCGGAAAATACGCGGCCGAGCATGTCTCTCGAAACGGGCAGCTGTATTCCGTGACCGGAGAAGCGCACTTTCGAATCCGCAATGTTAAGTCCCTGCGCGCTTTCGAAAAGCTGCACAAGTACGTTTGAGCCGTCAACTTCAAGCACGCGGCAGCGGCGTACTTCGCCGCCGGGCAGCTCGATCTCTCCCAACTCGTCGTATTTAACGCCGTCAACCTTTTTTACGAGCATCAGAGGGCCGGCGACTTCCTCGATAGTTTTATATTCTCTTATCATCAGTCATCGCTCCCAACGTTTACCAGAGCAGCAAGCTCTGTTTCTATCTCATTTCTGATATCTGCGTATTCTTCCTCGTATCTGTCGGAGGCAACAGCCTTTGCTCGGCCTATGCGCTCTCTGACGGGAAGCTCGGAGATCTTCTGCACGTCCGCGCCCGCGTCAATAGCCTCTGCCGCCTTATCGCGGAAGAACAGTATGAGCTGCGCCAGCGCAAACTGCTGCTGCATGGGGGTGTACGCGTCCGTGTCGGAGAAGGCGTCCTGCTGCAGGTAGTCCTCGCGGACGGACTGCGCGACCTCAAGGGTGAGTCTGTCCGAGGGGGACAGGGCGTCCACACCTACAAGCTTTACTATTTCGTCAAGCTCGCTTTCGGCCTGAAGGATTCTCGAAAATTCGGTGGAAGTCTCGCTCCACTTGGAGGCGATGTTCTCGGAGAACCATTTTTCAAGTCTGTCCTTATAGAGTGAGTATGACGTCAGCCAGTTTATGGCGGGGAAATGACGGCGGTACGCAAGGTTTGAGTCAAGACCCCAGAAAACCTTTACTATACGCAGCGTTGCCTGGGAAACAGGCTCTGATATATCGCCGCCCTGGGGGCTGACCGCGCCGATTGCGGAAAGGGATCCGCGGCGTCCGTCGCTGCCGCAGCATATAACGTCGCCGGCTCTCTCGTAGAACTGAGCGAGGCGGGAGGTAAGATATGCGGGATAGCCCTCGTCGCCGGGCATCTCCTCAAGACGTCCGGACATCTCGCGCAGCGCCTCCGCCCAGCGGGACGTTGAGTCTGCAATGACCGCAACGGAATATCCCATATCGCGGAAATACTCGGCAATGGTGATACCCGTGTATATGGAAGCCTCGCGCGCCGCAACGGGCATATCGGAGGTGTTTGCTATAAGCACTGTTCTCTTCATCAGCGTTTCGCCGCTGCGGGGGTCCACTATCTCGGGAAACTCGCCCAGAACGTCGGTCATTTCGTTGCCGCGCTCGCCGCAGCCGATGTATACCACAAGGTCAACGTTTGACCATTTTGCGAGCTGATGCTGAACAACTGTCTTGCCCGAGCCGAAAGGACCGGGAACACACGCCGTTCCGCCCTTGGCTATGGGGAAAAGCATATCTATGGAGCGCTGACCCGTTACCATAGGCTCGGACGGGGGCAGCTTTTCGCGGTAGGGACGGCTGCGGCGCACGGGCCATTTCTGCATAAGCGTGAGAGGCATTTCCTCTTTGCCCGTATCGATGATGCCGATTTTGTCAACTACCGTGTACTCTCCCGAGAACAGCTCCTTTACGGTGCCGTGTACCGTGGGAGGGACCATTATCTTATGACGGATGACTTCCGTCTCGTCGACATATCCGAGAACGTCGCCGCCGGAAACCTCGGTGCCGGATTTGACGCTTGCCGTGAATTTCCACTTTTTCTCTCTGTCAAGCGCCGGCAGGTCTATGCCCCTCTGAATGTTGGAGCCGCAGACCTCTCTCATTTTTTCGAGAGGGCGCTGAATTCCGTCGTATATGTTGGTAACTATGCCGGGGCCCAGCTCAACGGAGAGGGGCGCGCCCGTGGAAACGACCTTTTCGCCGCGTCCCAGTCCGGCAGTTTCCTCATAGACCTGTATGGATGCGCGGTCTCCGTGCATCTCGATGATCTCACCGATGAGCTTGTCCTCGCCGACGCGAACCACGTCGAACATATTTGCTTCTCTCATGCCCTCGGCAATGACGAGAGGACCCGATATTTTTACTATCTTTCCTTCAACCATGCGATATGACCAAACCTTTCACATTGTACGTCTCATTTTAATGCCGCCGACGCGATCATTTCTCTTTGAAAATAATATCCGCGCCGACCGCGCGTTCCACCGCGGATCTCATCTGCGTGATGCCGTAGCCTCCGCCCGCCTCGGGCAGGGGGATCACCGCGGGGATAGGCCTGTTTGCGTATCTCGCTATCTCTCCCGCGATCTCGATTGCGAGAGAGGGAACTACATATATAACGGCGCAGCCGTCGTCAGCGGCACGCCGAAGGCTTTTTGCGGCGCTTTCCGCGTCGCCCGCCTCGTATACCGTAAAGCCTGCCGCCATAAAGCACATAACGCGCTCGCGCGGGCCAACAATTCCTATTTTATACATAAGCTCTGCGCAGCCTTTCTCTCATTTTCTCCGTGCAGCCGCCGCGCATGCCCGCCTCAAGTATACGGCAGTTTGTCATCTCCGCCTCGCGTATAACGAGATAGCGCACGACCGACTCGGCGCCGAAGGGCTTGAAACGGTATTTGTCGCACAGGCGAAGCACCGCCTCGTCAATGACCTTCTGCGCGCCGGAAAAGCTGTTCTCCGCCGCGCATGCGCGAAGCACCGGGGCAGAGGGACTTGCAAAAGGCAGCCTTTGCGCCGCGTCCTTTATATCGGCGCATCCGCCGTCCGGCGAGATAAGCGCGGAAACGGGAAGATCGCCGCCGGGCACATATGCCTCACGCAGAAGCGCCGACGCCGTCTCCGGCGGCATGCCCTGCGCTTTTATGCGCTGTGCCGTTACGGCGTTGGTGCCGTCGGCGCGCACCGTTACTATCTCTCCGAGAAGATCCACACCGGATGCCGCCGCCGACTCTTTCATGTCGGCAAAGCACGCCGTGTCCAGCATAAGATCTATGATTCTTGCCTCTCCCGTTTTGCGGTATCTGTGCATTGCATCGCCCGCCGCCTTGTTCATGTGCGGCGGCAGCGAGTGAAACGATGCCGAGCGCGCGCCGTCAAGAACGGTCTCGGGCGCGACTGTTCCGCAGGAGAACATGAGCCCGTCGGGAGAAGTGCCGCGAAGGGCGCATTTTATTGCGGTTTTTATATTTGTGCAGTCATATTTGTACAAAAGCGAGCCGAAGACCCCGAAATCGGGGACGGCACTGCGCACCGTTCTGACCGCGTCCGCGAATGCCTCGTCGTATACCCGCTCACCGGGCACATTGGGCTCAAGGCGGCAAGCCTCGCGCACAGCCCCCCGAAGAGCCTCGGGATCCGCCGCGGCGCCGAAGCGCGCGAGCCTGTCCGCAGGTGTTCCCTCGGCGTCCGACGCCTTCAGAAACGAAGAGGCAAACAGATATTCCCGTTCGTTTATCATTTTACGATCCTTCCGTGTTCTGCCGCGCATTTTGCGACATAGCTAATCTTTCGAGCGCTTTATTCACTTCTCGTCATCTCCGCCCTCATCGCCGCCTCGGGCGGGGGCAAATATGATAGCGGCGATCTCTGCGGCTCTCTTTTCCTTTTCCGCAGCCACGACCGACGCAACGGAGCAGTTTATCTCAATATCTCCGCAGCGCAGTATCAGTCCGCCGTCAATGTCGGCGCATTCGCCGCACACGCTGATGGGCGTTTTGCCGAGCTCTGCGCTATCGCGCTTCAGAAATGCCTTTGCCGCTTTTACGATAAGAGGAGCGCGCACATCTTTGTCGGCGGCGTTGAACACCGCCTCAAAGGACGGAACACTGCCGTCGCCCTCGCCGTATTCCTCGGCGAGGCGTTTTGCGCTTTCAATCCTTTCTTTTACCGCGTCCGCCAGAAGATGTCCGCAGAAAACGCAGTAATCCTCATCGGAAAGCTCGCAAAGACAGCGCTCTGTCTTCTCAAAAGCCTTATTTATCATGCCGACCTTTGCCGCGAGCATTATGGAGCGCTTCTGCATCTCTGCCGCCGAATAAGCTCTCTCCACCGTGGCAAGGCTTTCGCGCTTTGCGGAAGCTCTCGCCCCCGCCGCAACGGTCTCGGCTTTTTCCTCGGCTTCTTTTATAATGTCCTCGCATTTCTGCTGCGAGCGGCGGTCTTCCGCCTCAGCCGCGGCTATGGCCTCATCTTTGATTTTTTTGATTATCAAGTCAAGATTCTGCATCGTTTACAAACAATCCTTCCCGTACTGCACTGTGCGTAAAATATACGCGCTTTCCGACATTCGCCCCGCGATCAGTCAAGGGTAAAGGTGAGTATAGGCAGAAGGGATACGAGCAGGGAGAATATAGCGTATGTCTCAACGAGAGCGGCAGAGGTTATAGCCTTTACCGTCTGACCCTCTCTGCGGGAGACAAGCTCAATGCCGCTTGCGGCAACTCTGCCCTGAGCGATGGCGGAAAAATATCCGACTATTGCGATGGGGAGCGCTGCTGCCAGCAGGTACATGCCCTGACCGAGGGAAAGCTCGGCAACGCCGTTGAACAGATTGATACGCTGCATGATAAGGAACGCGGTCACAAAGCCGTAGATACCCTGCGTGCCGGGAAGCGCCTGAAGAAGCAGCGCCGCGCTGAACTTGGAGGGATCCTCGGCAAGCATGCCGCTTGCAGCCTCGCCCACGATGCCGACGCCCTTTGCGCTGCCTACGCAGGCAAGAGCCGCTGCCAATGCTGCGCCGAGAAGCGCAAGGTTTGTTCCTGAAAATACTGTTTTCAAAAGCTCGGTGAATGTCATGATTCTTTTTCCTTTCTGACTTTCGGTTTATGCTTATTTAAGATTTACATATTTCATTTCGGGAGAGAGGGGTGAAAACTCTCTGCCGCCGGACTCGTAGAATTTTCCGAAGAATTCTATATACTGAAGTCTGCTCGTGTGCACGTATGTGCCCAGAAGGTTTACCAAAAGGTTTATGATGTGGCCCACAAGGAACACGAACACAAACAGGATCATGCCCGGCACGCTTACGCCGCCCATTGTGGCGAGCAGGTTTACAACGCTTGCTATGACCGCCGAGGCAAGTCCCAGCGCGAGTATTCTCGAATATGACAGAAGGTCGGAAGCGTAGCTTACGATGTCATACAGGCTGAGAACGCCTTTCGCAAACTTCATGAAGATGTTCTTCTCGTGCCGTCCCTGGGTGCATATGAGCATGAGCGCTCCGACGCCGCATATGGCGGCACCCGCCGTCATGTTGACCGCGGCAAGCACTCCGATGCCCGCGAAAACTATGAGCCAGCTGCCCACATCGGCAATGGCGTCAAATACGTGTCCGCTCTTGCATAGCTCGACAAACTGCACCAGCATGCCGCATATCATATGGACCGCACCGATGGCAAGGGAGACCACGAGGAACATCATGGGCTCGTCCACCATATCGAACAGTATCGCGGGGCTTTCGAGATCCTTCGCGCCGCCGAAGCCCTCGCGGATCGCGTTCGGCAGATCTCCGAAATATCCGCCGAACAGAACGCCGGCGACTATGCAGGAAACGCCGCATATTGCAAACATTTTGAGAAGCTTTGCCATGCTCTCCTTGGGATGCAGCAGCTTCAGTCCCGCAAGGCATCCGAGAAGGATTATAAGTCCGTAGCCCACGTCGGCAAGCATAAGTCCGAATATGACCGTGTAGAAAACGGAAACGAGCATTGTGGGGTCGAACTTGCCGTAAAGCGGCAGGGCGTACATGGACACGATAGGCTCAAAATTCGAGGCGAAGCGATTGTTCGAAAGAACTACCGGAACATCGTCGTCCTCGCCCGGATCTTCGAATTCGTATGCCGCATCCCGGCCTTCGAGCAGGTTTTCCACCTTTTTCTGCGCCGCGGCGGGTACCCAGCCGGATATGACCGTGGTTTTTCCCGTCTCCGCCATGCTCTCTTTTGCCTCGAGCCGCTTTTTCCTTGTTTCGAGCATATCGCACAGCGCTTTTATATCCGATATCCTGTCGGCAAGGATCTTTGCCTTTGCCACGGACTCGCCGAGCTCTTTTTCAATAGAGGCGATGCGCTCTTTTTTCTGTCTGATGACTCCCGCGGCATATCCCGATGCTTTGTCGGCGACGGCTGTGCATTTTGAAAATCCCGCCTGAGCAAGTATTCTCTTTACGTCGTCAATATCGTCTTTGTGGGCGCTTACGGACACGACTGCCTGTCCGCGCCCGCCGTTCTGCACTGTCTGCATGATGCAGGCATACTCTCCGAGCTTTTGGGAGAGCGCCGTTATGTCGGCGTTTGCGCTGAGCGTTCCGCCCAGCGTTACGGTGTGGCGCGTCACGTCCTCGGGCAGTGCAACGTCCCAGTCTTCCCAAGGCTCAAGCGCCTCAAGAGCCGCTTTTTCGTCCGCCGCCTGAGTTTTAAGCTTTGCCATTCTGTCGCTGAGAGCGCAGGCAGTTTTCGCCTCGCCCAGCGTTACGGCATCAAGTCCGCTGTCGAAATCGTCGATGGACGCCGTTTTCGGTGCATCGAACATGGAATACTTCGTGCAGTCATACTGCATAAGAAATTCAACCGCGCGCTTTGCCGCTGCAATATCGCGGGTGAGTGCCTCCGACGCTTCTTTTGTATCCGTCGGCGCAAGTGTCCCGTCCGAAGTATCGGTTTCGGATATCTCAACGCAGCAAAGCTTTTGCAGAGCGGCTATCAGCCGTTCGGTGTCGTCTTTCATGACGACAGCCGACAGCTTTTTCATCTCGCTTACTGCCATTTTTCAAATATCCCCCGGACTATTTCGTTTACCGCCGCGTTCATGTTGCCGTCGGCGGCGGCTATCATTTTCTTTGCTTCGCCTCTGGCGGCAAGGACCCCGTCGCTGACAACTGCGTCAGCCTTGCGGCCCGCTTCCTCGGCGGATTCCTTCGCTTCGGCTTGCGCCCGCGCGCGGGCTTCTTCAACGATTTGCCTTGCCCGCTCGTTTGCGGCTTTTTCCTCCGCGGCTCTTTTTGCCGCGGCGCCTGCCGAAGTCTCTTCCGCCCAAGCCTCGGCTTGTCTTATCATATCGATCGCTTCGTTTGCCACATTCAACCTTCCTTTGCAGCCGAATTTTTTTCGGATATGAGTTTCGGGGCACAGCCCCTCTTACTTTTTCAGTATATCACACAAATTGTCGATTTTCAAGGAAATTTTATGCATACATTACAACCTGACAATGTATATAATAATAGGTATAATATAACATTTCAACAATTTGTCAGAACGCCTCGCTGCCATACGTGCTCAAGGATGCGGCTGCCCGTACGGCGTCCGCCCTCGGTCACGGTAAGATTCACCCTGACGCGCACTCCGTCCGCCTTGCCGCCGCGTTTTTCAACGGCGCAGTCGGCGACGGCACGGTATCTCGCGCCGCGGGGAAACGATGCGTCGCCCGCATACTTCTCCGCCTCGCAAAGAAGGCTTTCGTAAAAGCCGTTCATCCTGCACGCCCACTTTTCCTCGCACTTTTCCTCCGGTGTAAAAAACGGAAGCCTTGCAAAAAGCGCGCCGCGCATATACTGCTTTATTTCCGCAGTCATCATGCCGCCCCCTTTTGAATATCTGTCTCACTTATTCTATGCAGGCCGCGGCGATACTATTTCACGCATGCTGATAACAGTATACACAAAACAGTTTCCGTATAAAACGGTCAAAGAAAAGCAAACTGATACAAATTCAGACCTATTTCGCAAGCTGTATGAAATTTAGGCATCGGAGAGGATTTGCCCAAAGGCATCCGCAATAATGTAAAGCCGCAGATACGGTCTTCGGAGTGCAAAAACCACGCGGTAAAAGCGCCCGCGAGGTACGGATGTAAAAAGACCGCGCCTACAGGCCGCGGGCTTTAAGGTCGGATACAAGGCCGACATAGAATTCTCTCACGTCAAAGCCGGGGATATTCTCACGGTTAAGATCGATAATGTCTCCGTGGGATATTCCGCGCTCGCCATCGGGCTCGACAAGAACAAAATCCTCGCCCCAGCGGGCACTCTCAACGCTGACAAGGCCGTCGCCATCTCCGTCAAAATATTTTGCGAGCTTATATGTAAAATTCAAGGGGAATTTTCCTCCGCAGGCTTTTTTCATTTTCGACATCACTCCGCGGCAATATATCCCCTGCGGAACCGGGGTTTCGGCGTCGAATTTTTTGCATTTCTCCGCAGTCAAATCGTCCACGGCCGCCAGAAAGTCGGGGCGTCTGTCTCCCAAAACGCGCGCTGCGCGGTTGTATGTACGCGCAAGCTTTTGCTTCAGATTACACGGCGCGATCTTCAAAAGATAATCGGCAAACTCGCACCCTCTGTGCGGAGTGTTTATCGTTGTCAGTGACGCAACATACGGCGCGGCACCGCAACAGAGCGCCGACCTCATATCAAGCCCGCCCTTTGAATGTGCAATAACATTAAGCTTTTCGCATCCCGTTTCGGCGACAATCAAGCGTATTCTGTCTGCAAGCTCCTTGCCGCTGTCAGATACCGACGCTGCGGACTGATGATCGCCGTAGTATATTACAGCACCGTTTTTTCGAAGAGCCGCAGGTATACGTCCCCAGTAGTTTATATGTTTGAAATCCCTGAAAAAAACTCCGTGCACAAAAAGCAGCGGATACTTTGTGCGGCAGACCTTATCTCCCTCGCGGCTTTTATCAAGCGTTTGCCTGTAGGTTTCAAATCCGACCTCTCTGCTGCAAAGACGAACTATGCGCCGCAGCATTATGAGGTGCAGAACAGGTATCATCCCGCAGAGAATACCGAGAAGTCGCTGCTTTATGCCAAGCTGCAGAGAGAGGCAATATACAGTTATAATGCCCACCCAGAACTGAAAAGCGAGGGCAGCGGCGCACACTCCCGCGCTTATGAGCCAAAGGCGCATATCCTGCGGCACGCATACAAACAAAAGGACAATATGGTACGCTGCCGAGATGCAAAGACATATAACAAAGCATTTCAGCGTTTCGCTGCCCCAATTGAGAAAAAACAGCCGCGCTCCGGAAATCCCTATGCCGGAAAGCATTGTCAGAAAAAGTCCTGCCGAAAATAAAGCAGCGGCTGCCGGCGCAAGACCGTATGCACCGAAGCGCGCAAGAAAATATACGCAGTTTGCGCCCGCAGCGCATAAAACGGCGCAAAGAGCCCTCAGGACCCCGCTTGCATATCTTCTCATAATCCGCCTCCCGTCCTTCGCATAAGCTTTTGCTTTTGTTTTTTCTATGCACTTTGACCGCCCCCCCGAAGCCTTGGCTTCGGGGGGCGGTTTTCATATATTATTTGCCGTTTTCTCCCAAAAGCTCGAAAAGTCCGTTTTCGTCTATCACGGTGATGCCGAGCTGATTTGCGCGGTCAAGCTTTGAGCCCGCGGCTTCTCCCGCAACGACGTAGGATGTTTTTGAGGAAACGCTGCCCGCGACCTTTGCGCCGAGCGCCTTGAGCTTTGCCGAAGCCTCGCTGCGGGAAAGGGTAGGCAATGTTCCGGTCAGAACGAAGGTCAGCCCCTCAAGGCTGTTTCCCGCGGCAGTGCCCGTATACTCCGTTATAACGCCGCTCTTTGCAAGGCTGTCCACAAGCTCTCTCGTCTCGGGCAGGGCGAAAAACTCCTTCAGGGAGTGCGCGGTTACAGCGCCTATATCGTTGATCTTCGCGATCTCGTCTTCATCCGCGTCAAACAGCGGGTATATCCCGCCGAAACGTCGGCATATATCCTCGCTGGCTGCCTCACCTATATGGCGCACGCCGAGCGCGAACAAAAGTCTGGATGCTCCGGCGGATTTTGAAGCCTCGATGGATGCCGTAAGCTTCTGCGCCGAAAGGGTGCCCATGCGGGGCAGCTTTTCTATATCCTCGACGCGCAGCCTGTATATATCCGCCGGCGACGCTACAAGACCCGCGTCCTTCAGAAGCTTTACGACTGCGGGACCCATGCCGTCTATCCCCATCGCGCCCTTTGAGGCAAAGTGTATAAGCCGTCTTTCAAGCTGCGCGGGGCAGGACGGATTTATGCAGCGGACGGCGCCCTCGCCGTCTGTCTCGGTGCCGTCCTCACCGTCATCGCTGTCAAATACAAGCCTCTCTCCGCAGGAGGGGCAGCACTCGGGAAACCTGAACGGTTTTTCGTCTCCCGTGCGGCACTCGGGCACGCTTCCGACTATCTCGGGTATAATATCTCCCGCCTTGCGCACTATGACCGTGTCGCCTATGCGGATATCCTTTTCGCGGATTATATCTATATTGTGCAGCGTTGCTCTTGAAACGGAAGTGCCCGCGAGCCGTATGGGTTCAAGCACGGCGTTGGGAGTTACGACGCCCGTACGTCCCACCTGCAGCGCTATGTCTATAAGCTTTGTGCGTTTTTCCTCCGGCGGGAATTTGTACGCCACCGCCCATTTGGGCGTGCTTGTATTTTCGCCGAGCAGCCCGCGCTGACGAAGTGAGTTTGCCTTGATAACAACGCCGTCGATATCGTTTGGCAGGCTGTCCCGCCGCTCTCCCAGCTCTTTTATGGCTTTGATTATCTCGTCAGTGTCTCCGGTGACACGAAGCATATCTATAACCGTAAAACCGAGCTCTTTGAGACGGTCAACGGTCTCGCTGTGCGTCTCGGGCGCTCTGCCGTCGGCGTACAGCTCGCCTGTCTGAAAATTGAAAACGAAAATGGAGAGCCCCCTCTCGCCCGTCTCCGACGGGTCGAGACGGCGCAGCGAGCCTGCCGCCGCGTTTCTCGGGTTTGCCCAAAGCTTTTCTCCCGCTTCTTCTTTTGCGGCGTTAAGCTTTTCGAACATATCGCGGGGCATATACACCTCGCCGCGCACCGTAAGCGACAGCGGCTCGGGCAGCTTGTGCGGTATGGACTTTATTTCGTAAAGATTCGCCGTCACGTCCTCGCCCACAACTCCGTCGCCTCTGGTAGCTCCCAGAACAAAGCTGCCGTTCTCGTAGGTAAGCTCAACGGACAGACCGTCTATCTTCGGCTCAACGCTGAAAAGCACCTCTGTCTCGCCCATATCCGCAAGCTGCTGCTTTGCCTTGTCGACAAACGCGCGCAGCTCGTCAAAGGAGAACACGTCTGTAAGAGAGCCCATTTTTACGGGATGACGCACCTTTGCGAAGCGGTCGTCGGCGCTGCCGCCCACCCTGTGCGTGGGGGATGCCGCCGAGTCAAGCTCGGGGTGAGCCGCCTCAAGCTCAGTAAGCTCGCGGAACATCATGTCATATTCATAGTCGGATATTTCCGGCTCGTCTTTTTCGTAGTAAAGCTTTGAATGGTATCTGAGAAGACGCCGCAACTCTTCGATACGCTTTTTGTAATCGCCGTTTTTCATATAAAACTCCGATCTATCCGTTATTTGCGCGCGCAGCCCGCGCTCTGCTCTTCTTTTGCGCCGAGGCTCTGCGCGATCCTTTTACATTCATCGCAAAGCTCGCGTCGGCAATTCGGGATCTTGCCCTCAGCCACAAGGCCGAGAAGCGTCTCCAAAGTCTCGCCTACCGCCGCGCCCGACGGCACGCCTGCCGCCATAACATCGCCGCCGCTTATCATAAGCCCGTGCACGTCCGCGGGCGCGCCCTCGGCTTCAAGCTGAAGTATGAGCCGCTCGCATTCGTCAATGTATTGAAATCCGTCGTGAAATGCGGGGGACTGGGCGCTGAGATCGGCGCGGCGTATATAAATAAGCTCTTTTGCCGCCGCGTATCCCACGCTGCAGAGATATTTGTGTATACCTGCCCGGGTTGCGGGCGGGCGAACATCGTGATATGTTATGAGATGCGACACCTCGCCGATGCAGCGGCGGTCGGCGCCGAGCCTGCGCAAAAGCACCTCAGCCATACGCGCGCCCTCCTCGGGGTGACCGCGGAAATGGAAAATTCCGTGCTCGTCAACCGTGCACACATACGGCTTTGCCATATCGTGCAACAGCATTGTCAAACGCAGATACCCTCTGTTCGGGCAGGATGCCACCGTTCTCGCGATGTGCTCGTATACAGTGTATATGTGGTGCGGGTTGTGCTGCTCAAAGCCTACCGAAGCGCGAAGCTCCGGTATGACGGAGCATATAACGTCGCTGTATTCCATAAGGACGCGGAGAACACCGTCACCCGAAATAAGCTTTGTAAGCTCTGTCAGGATCCTCGCGCCGGAAAGATTTGACAGGCGGGAGTGCATGGCGTGCACCGCGGCGGCGGTATCGCCGTCAAGCTCAAAACCAAGCGTTGATGAAAAGCGCAGCGCGCGCAGAACGCGCAGCGAATCCTCACAGAAACGTGTTTCGGGGGAACCCACGCAGCGGATAATTTTTCGCTCAATATCCTCTTTCCCGCCGAATGGGTCGATGACAGAGTCGCTTTCAAGGTCGTACGCCATGGCGTTTACCGTAAAATCGCGCCTTGCCAGATCGTCGTATATATTTTCGGTATATGCAACGGAGTCGGGACGGCGGCGGTCGCTGTAGCCCTCCTCCCTGCGGCAGCAGGTGATCTCAACGGTCATGCCGCCGACGTGGACGCAGACCGTTCCGAAATCAAAGCCTTCAAAGCTTAAACGGTATCCGGCTTCTTCGAGCGAAGCGCGCAGACGCTCCGGCGTGCACTGAGCGGCGAGATCGAAGTCTCCCGGCTCTCTGTGCATAAGAAAATCGCGCACACAGCCCCCGACGGGGAAAACGGCTATGTTTTTTGACGCAAGCTCGGCGCCTATCTTTCGCACCGCATCCGGCAGTTTAAACCCGCCTGCACACATATGCACCGTACCGTTCCTTTCGTTTATCTACTGTTTATTATAACCGTTTTTCGCTTCAAGGTCAACCGAAATATGAAAGCCGCGCCGAGGATTTTCGCGCGGGGCGCCGCGCTCCGCGCCGCGCCCCGCGCGTGCGGTGGTTTATATGCGGGGCTGGGCGCCCCGACGCCCCGGCGCGCACCGCCACCCGTCCGCACCTGCACCCACCGTCCCTTGTCCCGCCGTTTCTCCCGCACCCGCGCCCTCACCGCGCGCACGGTGCTACACCGTATGACCGACCCGATGCCCCACTCGCCCGCCTTTCCCCCACGCCATCCGTCTCTCGTCCTGCCGCTCACCCGTCGCAAGGTTCGTCCGTCCCACCCGCTGATTACCCCGCCGCAAGGCTCGTCCGTCTGCACCCGCCACATACACATCCTCCGCGCCCGCCGTTACGCCCGCGCCCGCCGCACACACCCCGCCGTGCCCGCTCGTTCGCCCCACGCGCCGTGTTGCCTGCCATCGACGCTCACCCCGCGCCCTCATCGCCCGTACCCGCACCCCGCCGCACCTGCGCCCGCCTGCACCCACCGTCCCTTGCCCCGCCGCCGCTCATCTACCGTTTCTCCCGTGCCCACCGCGCATACATCGTCCGCACCCGCTCGTCTCCCCGCCGAAGTTCTGAAACTGCAGGACTTTAGTTTTTATCAAAGCATTTCAAACTTTGTCGTCAGCTTACCGAACGTAAGTGAGAAAGACGTGAAGGGACTACTTTTCCGTAAGTAGCCGATTACGGGCGACGACTTTTGGCTTTCCGAAACTGGGAAAGAATTTCAAACTTTGTAGTCAGCTTGCCGAACGTAAGAGAGAAAGACGTGAAGGGACTGCTTTCCCGTAAGCAGCCCCTTCACACATCCCCGAATCGGTCCAAGAAAGGAGAGGAGGGAGCCGCCCTCCTCTCCTCTCTTGGAAATCTCTCCTCTCCACCTCGGCGGTTGG
>CAUGPT010000043.1:0-16462 GCA_959601495.1 uncultured Eubacteriales bacterium | reverse complement strand
CGGCAAAATTTTTTACACTTCTATTACTTCTTTATCGCACATCAGTAAAGTCGCAAGGGCACCCGCAAGGCAGAAGATGCCGAGGGGCAAATCTGTCATGCGCTCGCGGAAAACATCGACCTGCACGCCGAGCCCCATGAATTTTATCTGTCGGAACACGCCCGAAAAGAGCGCGTACAGCAGATGCGCCCCCTCGTGAACGATATAGTAGGTGATGACAGCTGCCGGAATGCCGATGTATTGCCGTACTCTTTTTGACATCAGTTCGCTCCTTACTGTTTCTCTCATTATACGGTATCTTATTTACTCCTGTTTTGCGTAAACCGAATTTTCCGTTCGGTGTCCGCGTTATACAATACTCACTTGATTTCGATCGGTGTCGCGTTTGCGACGAATATCATTGCGTCATAGGCATCCTGCGGGACGCGCTGAACGCGGTAGCTTCGCGGAATGAAATTCATCAGAATACTGTAGGATTCGCCCAATGAACCAGTGGGAATGCTGTCTGCGATATACTCGGCAAGCGCGGAGTCTTTCGGCACTTCGGAAAAAGACAGAAAGCTTGCGTCAAAACCGCACCTTGCCGATGCCTTGGCAAGCGGATCGCGGGAGTAAAACGTGTGGGTGATGCGCTCTCCGGTATACGGCTTCGGAAGATTGCAAACTGACTTGCAGAAATCCGTACCGACGGCAAAATAGCCGTCGCCGAGTTCTTCGGCAAGCAGACTGCCGAGAACCGGGGTCCCGGCATTTTCGCACTGCATGATATGGTTGTTGTGTCCGGAGATCATGATGCGGCTGTTCCCGCGGGCGCTTTCCCGCTTAAGTATCCACAGGGTATTCTCCGCCATCATACGGTCGCGGTGCGCGTTCAGCTCGCCGGAATCGTTTATGTATTTGCCGAGCTCGATATTTTGAAGCAGCACCTGTGCAAACTGTATTGCCCGCGCGTCGTCCGACGGCAGCTGCTCTTTGACTGCATTGATGATCTCTATGCGCTGCTCGACGGTATAGCCGTCCGCGTATGTGCCCGCTTCGCTGTTCCACATCTTCTCAAAATCGGCAGTGCCGATGTCTTCCTTTTTCAGCTCTTCCAGCAGATAGCCGAAGCTGCGTGAGCGCTGCTCCATGTCAAAGCCGTAAAAGCGAAGGTCCTCGCCCTCTGCGCAAGACGTGTTGTAGCTGCGCATCCATTCAAGCAGATCCTTCATTTCTTCGGTGCGGTAGATGGCAAATCCTGTGGCGGAAAGGGCTTCTTCGGCAGTGCCGCCTTCACCGTGGATATAGCGGTCGATCGCCTCGCAGCCGCCGAAGTCTCCCTCCAGCGCAAAGGCGCGGACGCCGTATTTTTCCGCAAGCACCTTGAATACATCAAGCCGCAGCTGCTGAAATTCCCTGTTTCCGTGGGTCGCCTCGCCCAGAGCGACTATCTGCGCCTCATCGGGGACGCAAAGCTCTGAAACGGGTACGGCATATTTTGAAAATTCTTCGGTATTTGCACATTCGCCCGTGCCGAATCCGCCGAAACGGGAGTAGATCCCCGCCGCGGCGACGACTGTTACGGTAAGTACCGTGATAATGCTCAACACGATAATAAGGCCCGTGCGGTTTCTTCGTTATTGCATATTATTTGCCTTTCTTACACGGAGATGTTTTTTGATGCTTATAGGTTTTACGAAATCGGTCAGTCCGGCGCACGAAGGTCAGACTTTTCGTACCGATGATGCCCCGGCAGGCTCTTTTTGTAGTTCCAGCATACGATCGCATCGTGCAGGCTCTTTCCGGGATTGTCTGCAAAGAAATCACGGATGTATGTGTTGTACTCAAACTGCCCGTCGATCTCCGTTTTGGTTTGTTTCTTTTCTTCTTGGATTTGATAATACGCCCGAATCGCGTCGCCGTAAGTCTTTCCGGCGTTTGCTTTCAGCCATTTCTGAAACGGAACATGAAATGAGAAGCCTTTTCCGATTTTCTCACGGAAAAACGCACGGTGCTTTTCTGAGCAGACGATATTCGGCTCTATGACCGTGTCCTCGGTGAGCGTGCCGATGTTTACCGCCGTTTTTCTTTCGGCAGAGGATCTCAGCACATTCCCCGTATCAAGAAAGTACGCGATTCGGTCGGTGAGTTCTGCTTTACTGCCCGATGTCGGCAATCCGTTTTCTCTGCAAAAGCCGGCAAGCTCCTGTTTCAGATAATAATAGCTGCGGAAAGCAGCTGTGTCCGTTTCTTTATTTAGCTCGGGTCTTTGACTCATCTGCATTTCCTGATTTCAAAGATATTCTCCTGCAACCTCTGCAAAAACCGCCCCGCGTGCGCGCCGTCCATCTGGGTATGGTGGAATTGGAACGACAGCTTCAGCGTCGTTCTGAAAAGCCCCTTACGATATTTGCCCCAGATGATAAACGGATTGTTGAAAATGCCGCTGTTCATGCCCACGGCGCCGTCTATTTCGGTATCCACAACGGCGGAAGTGCCGATGACCATGCTTTCGGTCAGATCGTGATTTTCGCAGCTTTCGGCTGTCTTGCGCGTCAGGCGCAGGTAGTCGGCGTTGAACTGCGCAAGATCGGTTGAAAACGGCACGTCGCAGGAGCTTACCTCGCCGGTCCTGTTTTTTACGATGGTGTTCACCGCGATGCTGTCATATTTCCAAAGCTCGCGCCCCACGGGGAGAAGGTAAAATTCCCCCGCCTCGCTTGCCGCTTTGCCGATACACCAGCACAGCAGCATGTTGAATTTATATCCGCGCCTGCGGCCGAACCTCAGAAGCGGCGTTACTTCCAGCGTTTTGAAAAATGTCACCATAGGGTTCGGCGCGCTCATCCAAAGCTTATACGCCTCGGCACGGGCGGTGGCCTCGGGGTCGATAACGATCGGTTTCACTTTGCACGCTCCAATGCTTCAATATCTCCCGACTGAATGACGGGGATATTGCGTTTTATTTTTTCACAGTCCCAGTCCCACCAGCGCAGGGCCTCAAGCTTTTCGATCGCCGCATCGTCAAAGCGGCGGCGTATGGGTCCGGCGGGAACACCGCCGACGATGGTATACGGCGGCACATCCTTTGTCACCACAGCCCGCGTGCCGATCACGGCGCCGTCGCCGATAGTCACACCGGACATGATGACCGCCTCATAGCCTATCCACACATCATTGCCGATGACGGTGTCGCCTTTGTTGTCCCATGCGTCGCGGATGTCTTTCGCGTCAAGACCCCACTCGTCAAAGAATATCGGGAAGGTATAGGTTGACAGCGACTTCATCGAATGGTTCCCGCTTGTGAACAGAAATTTCGCGCCGCAGGCGATGGAACAGAATTTGCCGATCTTAAGCTTGTCGCCGTTGACGGGGTAGTGATAGAGCACGTTGTTCTTTTCAAAATCGCGGGGATCACGGACGAAATCGTTGTAGATAGTGTAGTCGCCGACTTCGATGTTCGCTCCCTTTATCACGCTTTTCAGATAGACCGTCTGCTTATCGTGCGCTCGGGGATAGATAATACTGTTCATCCTGCGTTTCTCCTTTCGGAAATGCGGCTTTATTTTACTGTTTTGTTCTTTCTCTTCGGCGACGGTAATTCATCGTACATCGCCTCAAACAGCTTTGCGAGAAACTCTTTGCTGTCAACTTCATCCACCGACAGCATTTCTTTTGCTCCTTCATACGGGAGCTCAGAAATTGCTGCAGGCATAAGTTCCAGAGCGGAGCTTGTTTTCTTTACAAGCAACCGATCATCATATATCCCGCCGACGATCTTACCTTTGTAATAAATGATATATTCTCCCATCATGGGGCGGTAAGAAATATCGTCCAAATCGGATAACTGTTCCAGAATGAACTGCAGATAATCTTTACTTGACGCCATTATTCTTACACCACTTTTTGCACTGTTCTATCCTTGCGCCGTTGTCGCTTTGCTCCATGTCGTAAGCAAAAGTATGCAGCAGAGGACAAACAAAATCCTCGCATTCGCCGCAATGCCGCAGCCCTTTCATCTCACAGCATGATTTCACGGGGCAGCTGTCCGCCCAAAAGGGCTTTTCAGTATTTACGCATCCTTTGCAGCCCGTTGTCTCACGAAAGCTGCAATCGCCGCACAGAATCCCGCATCTTGATTCTATCATAATGATTTATCTCCTGTTCAGAACAGCTGCCCGGGCAGCTTCAGCTTTTCTTTTTTCGGAAATGTCGCCTCGAACCGCTCAAATCCCTCGGGATCCTTCTCACAGACAAAATAGCCCTCGGGGTCCTTGTATGTGCCCGAGATGCCGTCCAAAAATCCGGGCGTCAGCTCCTTGATGAGAAAATAGTCCGCCTCCGGATCGTCGGCATAACGAACGCCCTTTGTCTTGGCGGGAACAAAGCCGGACTTGCCGTAGAACAGAATATTGCCGGTGATGGCAAGCGCGCCCGCGCCCATCTCACGGGCCTTTTCCATTGAATAGTCCAGTAACCGCTTTCCGTAGCCCTGCCGCTTATACTTCGGCGCGATGCCGATGGGACCGAAGGTCATGATCGGCACTTTTCGCCCGTCGCCGCACTCGATCTCTGAGCGCACATAAATGACCTGACCGATAAGCTCGCCGTTCAGTTCCATGACGAAGTCAAGCTCCGGCACAAAAGCCGGGTCATTCCGATAGCAGTGCAGCACATAGTGCTCCATGCAGCCGGGGCGGTAGACGTTCCAGAATGACTCGCGGGTCAGGTTTTCGACGCTGCGGTAGTCGTCTTTTGTTTCAAGACGTGTGATTATTTTATTTTCTGACATGATTTTCTCCTTTGTATTTGTTATTCTTCGGTTTTGCCGCAAAACAGATGAATGCCGAGCGCGGCGTTGAATCCCGTGGCGGCAAACACGCTGAAACGCTCTACAACGCCGAAGTATTCCGCGGGCACTATCTTCATGCCCGCGGCTCCCACAAGCATCATGCAAAGGGCAACGCCCGCGCATATGCCGTAGGAACGGCAGCTTCTGTCGCGTGCTCCCGCAACAATGATCACCGTAAGAGATGCGATGGACAAAAGCACCACCAGAACGGTCACGACCATGTGCATCACATCCTGAAAAGCACCCGCATAGCCGCTGTCGGAGAGAGGAAACATACGGTATCCGACCGCCGATATCCACTCCATAACGGCAAACATATAAATACCCGAGCGCAGCAGCTTTGTTTTCTGCCCCTGAATACCGATACAGACGACTGTGGCGCATGCGACCTCACACGCATTGTAAAGGGCGCTGAGCTGATTCCACAGCATGAGCGACGGGGCATTTGCGGCGCTCAGATCGCTGACCGCCTGCGCCAGCGGGTCGTAACCGGGGTAGGCAAGCGGCGCAAAAAACACTGCCGCCGTGTACGAAAGAAAGCTCGCGATGCCGAGCAGTCCAAGCTTTTGTATTAAAGTTTTCTTCATGTTGTTCCTCCTGAAAAGACGCAGTACATGACCGCAGCACCCGCGGTCAGCACTGCGTCTTTGCGTCCGGCTGACTGATTATTTCCGTCTTAAAATTCTTAACGTTGATTATGCGCTCCTGCCTGCACTTGGGGCAGAACAGGGGAAAGTCGCGCAGCACTGTCCTTCGCAGGAGCCTAAGGCGTGTTTTTGCTTTGCAGATCGGGCAAAGCATCCACTTTTCCTCCGGATCATCCACGCTCTTCGCCTCTTTTCGCGGCGCCGCCATGTACCATGCGAAAAAAGAGACTTACATGGCTTCGCAGCTTTTCAATGCATTCGCTTTCACGCTCGGGCTGACGGTCGCAGACCCCGATGAGCGCGACCATCGGCGCGACATACATCATGGCAAGCGTGTCCGGATCTTCCGCACATATCTCGCCTGATGCGATCAGGGCACGGAAAATACCTGCATGGTAGTTAAGGATGCGCTCCAGATACCGCTCCGAGTAAAACGCCGCCAGCTTGGGCGAGCGAAATTGCTCAATGGTCATCATGCGGCGAAATCGGCTGACGGTCTCGCTGTGAAGGGAATACTCAAATATTTGCCGCACCTTTTCAAAAAGCGCGTCCTCGGTTATTTTTGTAAAGATCGGGATATCCTCCCGCGCGTTCTGCACGTGGATGTCGATCTTATCCGTATCGGTCTCGTACCGCGCCGCAGTGGATTCTACGATGCCGTCGAAGATAGCCTGCTTGCCCGGAAAATGGTTGTAAAGCGAAGGCGCTTTAATGCCTACCGCCCGCGCTATCTCTCCCACGCTGACGGAGTCGTATCCTTTCTCGGAAAACAGCTCCAGGGCTTTATCAAGAATTCTCTGCTTGGTGTCCTCCTGTTTCATGTCCGCGCCTCACTAACTAACGTTCGTTAGTTACATTATAACCCTTTTTGCCGAATGTCAAGAGGTTTGGTCTATAAAGTTTTTTGCCGCTCGGCATTTTTTATCCAACCGTCCAGAAACCGCATCTGCTCATCGGTATGGAACCAGTGCTCCCCGTCCGGCATGACAGTCAGGAGCGCACTGTGCTGCTTTGCGAAGGCCGATACCGTTTCGAGCGATGTCATATTGTCGTGCCCGCCGTACAGTATACAAGTGGGAACATTCCAGACTATCGGATGCTCGCGCACATAAGAGAGGTAGCGCCATGACAGCGTTTCGCCGAAATCCGTGGCTATCTCCCGCCTTTCTGCAAGCTCTTGTTCGGTCACATTTGACCACTGCATCATCCTGCGGATCAGGTTTTCCATATCCACTATCGGGGATATAAAATAAGCCCTGTCAACTAATGCTTCATTCAGTGAGGACATGGCAAAATACGCGCCGATACTGTTTGCGATCAGGGTGAGGTGACCGCTTTGCTTCTTCTTTTCGGCAAAGAACGCGAAAAACTCCTCCCCGGCTTCCCACGGAGTCTCGGAGCGGTAGTCAAAGCCTATAACTTCATAATTCGGAAAGAGCGCTCTGCAGTGCTCGGCTTCTTTTGCCGTGCCGCCCTTTCCGTGGACATATACAACGGTAGTATTCATGATGGATTTCTCTCCTTTTTCAAAACTGCGGGATGTCCCCGTCAAAATGCGCCGCCTTTTCCAAAAGCGGACCTTTTGCGCCCATGGTAAAGGCGATGTCACTGCTGCGGATACAGAGAAGCCGCATGCCGGGCTCAAGATGCAGAAACGCCGTCATTTCGCTCGTCAGTCTGATCTCACTGGACTCCGAAACGTCGGTCCGGCAGTACGAGCGTCCTTTGTATGGGAGAAATTTGCCCGCGGGCGCTTCGTAGTTCAGAAGCGCCGGCACGTCCGTCAGAATATGAGAAAGCTTCGACGGCAGAAAAAGTCCCCGCCGCGTTACGCAAAAGCCGCCCGTAGTTTTGCTTCCGGTGAACAGATAGACCTTTCCCTCCGAGGCGATCCGATACTCCTCCGCCGCCTGCGGCGGAAACCGAAGGCTCCCGTCGGGGCGTATCAGCGACTGCCCGAAAATAAATTTTCCGCCCTTGTTCATCTGCGGCATAAGTTTTTGCCTCCTTCAGAGAATGACGCGTGCCGCTTCCATTGTCACTACCTTCAGCACCGCACCGCCGGACATCACAAAGAACCACACCTCGCGTGCCTGCTGCGTTTTTGCGATGGGCGTGGCAACGGCGGATACGATAATAAGCAGCGCGCCGACGCAGCCTATAACTGTAGGAACGCTCACGAGCGGGAACACCCCCGCCGCGCAGCTGCCGTCTATGGTGTGCTGTATCGTTTTGTCCAGACCGTCCCGCGCCGCCGCAAAGCAGCACACAACAAGTCCGAATACCAGAAGAACGGCGCTTCTGCGCCCCCAGTACTGAATATTTGCGCGGTTAAATACCGAATATCCGATAAATCCCAGCATCGCAAGGATCATAAGCGTCGTTGCCGTAGTTACTCCGTTTCCGAGATAGAGTTTCATTGTTTGTCACTTCTTTCTTCAGTATTCTATAATGACCGTTCTGCATTTTTCGCAGCAGCAGGCGGGGATGCTCGCCCGTCCTCCGACCTTCGGCGCCGTGATCTTCACAAAGCCTTCCGCGTGCTTCGCCTTTTCAAGCGCGCACGGCACCTTGTCTGCAAAGCTGAAAGCACCGTCCTTGGTGCTGAATATAAAGCCCGTTTCCATTTCTTTTTTGCATTTCGGACATATCATGATAAATTCCTCCGTTTCTTATCTCTGCGTATTGTACCAATCGAGCACGGCGCCCGATTTATCCGTTTTGCTCCGCTCGCCGCCATGGAGCATCATGTCCGGCATACCATCCTCTTTTGGCGTGCGACCTTCTTTTCGGCAAGGCTCCCGGGGACTGCCAAGTCCTTTGCGCCGACAGCTTGGTGTATTGCTCGGCGCTGTCGGTACGGTAGTGTATATAATTGCGCCCGCAAGAGCCCGCTTTCTCAAAAAAACGCAGTGCGTGATCGACTCTGCGATCAGCACTGCGTCTCAGCGTCCGGCTGATTTGTTTCAATAATAAAATGCTTTACGTTTATAATGCTTTCATGCCTGCACTTGGGGCAGTACAGCGGAAATGTCCGAATCTCTGTTTCGGGCAAAAGCATAAGGCGCGTTTTTGCGCCGCATATGGGGCACAGGACCCACCTTTTTTCTTCTGCGCCGTCTTTCATAATGACGCCCCCGACTTTCTGTAGGCGGATTCGATCTTTGCGATAAATCGGTCGATATGGGCGCTGAGCAGCGGCGCAACACTTTCTTTATCGTCCGCTCCGTCGTAAACGCTGTAAAGCAGAAACATCGGCCCGTAGAACTCCAGCGCCAGCTGCATTGCTTCGTCGTCGGAGCCCGTAAGCTTTCTGAAGATCGCTGCCATATACTCTGCGGGACCGCCTGCGAGATAATCGTGATAAAGCGAGGCAAGCTTTTTATCGCGGTATTGCTCAAGAGTCAGCATCTTTCGAAAATTTGAAGAAAAATGCTCCTTTGTCCAATGATCGAACTGCGCCATGGCATATGCGCGTATCTTTTCGATCGGTGTGTGAAGATAAGCCTCCGCAAAGCCGTCCGGCTCGGCATCCGGCATTTCGTATTCTTCGGCGCGCTCATAGTCCGTTTTGTTCATTCGCTCCACGATGCTGTCAAGTATTTCCTGCTTGCTCGTATAGTGCTTGTACAAAGCGCCTTTGGTGATGCCGAGCTTTTTTGCGATGTCGCTCATTGATGTCCCGAGATATCCGCTCTGCGCAAACAATTCAAGCGCGGCTTCAAGTATGCGCTTCTTTGTATCTCCTGCCATTTACTCACTCCCCAGTCTAGGTAACCGTTCGGTTACTATGATTATAGCAACCGAACGGTTACCTGTCAAGAGGTTTTTGAAAAAATTTTTATTCAGCCGAAAGATCGGATCGAAACCGTAAGATGCGCCGCACCGAAAACAGTCATTAGTATCACGGCGGGAATGTTGTGAAGCCAGACGGCGGCGCACAAATAGTACAGCACGGGAAAAACCGCAAGGGGCATGGGAACAAAGAGAAACGGGCGGTTCAGCAAAGCGATCTCCCGTCCTCCCGCAAAATATCTGATCCATACGATATAGTAGAGAACAAGGAAAACGGCCGAGAGCCAAAGCCATACACTGCGTATCCCGACAGCCTTGCGGCTTACCAGAAGCGTGATCGCCGCAAGGTACGCAATGCGGCTGATCTGCTCGACGATCTCTATCCAACGTGCGGCGGCAGCGGTCTGCTCCGCTTTTTTTGCGGGAGGGAAAACGGCATAGGCAATATTTATGATCATGGGAAGGGCAAACACTACAAGCCCTATCCACGAAAAAGACAGCTTCAGATTCATAAAACGATCCCCGCCTTCACAGCAAACTCCGGCAGCTTAGCGGGCTTTCCGTATATGGCGATCAGCGCGCGGAACTCCCGACGGAACGCCTCGCGGAGCTCAGCCTCCGTCAGATGCAGATGATCGGTGTTGGCAAGTATGGCCAGACCGTAGGTAAAGTATATCATGTCCTGATGAAAGCGGCGGGCAACGTCCTCGGTGTAACCGAATTCGTCTGCCAGGACCTCGATGACCTCCGAGAACAGAACGTCATTCTGATATGGGCCGAGCTGCTTGCCCTCCAGGTACAGCCAGCGGAAAAGCTGTTTTTCTTCGGCTGCAAATTTAACAAAGCTCATGCCGTAGCTGCTGTAGCGGCTGTCGTTTCCTTCATGCATACGCAGCGATTCTCTGACGCGCTGCGTGTGCACCAGAACGGCACGTTCGGTCAGGGCAGCTTTCAGTTCATCCATGTTTTTGAACGAAAAGTAGATCGGCTGCGTGGAGCATCCCAGCTTTTTCGCGACGCTGCGTGCATTTACGGCGGAAAAACCGCTGTCGCACAGCACATCGACCGCGGCGTCAATGATCTCATCCTTCGAAACTCTTTTTGCGGCAGGCATAATCATCACCTCAATAATAACATATCGTTATATATAACATGATGTTATTATATCCTCGCGGTGCTCGCCTGTCAAGGCTTTTTAAAAAAAATTGAAACAGTTTTTTCTGTCGGGACAAAAGAGGCTGTGGCAGCAGAAAGGCCTGCCCCGCGCCGCCTTGCAGAAAATCCCGGTCAGATCAAGGCCGCAGAAACGGCAGACGCGCGGCTGACGGCTTTGCGCCGCGGGGATAAGTGAAGCTTTTGTCAAAGAGATAAGCGCGCTTGCTCTTTTTGTTGTCAAAAGAAGCAAAATATGGTATGCTGTTCACGTGATACTTGCCGAGCGGCAAGTATCGGCGGTATACTGCCGTCTGCAAAGCTCCTTACAGATTTTCGTTTCACCTAAACCCTCTAAATATAAGTCAAAAATCATACGGACGGTTTCTGCCTGATCCTCGTTGATAACATAAGTGCCGTTCACACGATCATAGCGTAAGTCAAGAAATAATGATAAAAATGATTGAGTCCGTATCCTCCGTTGAATAGTGTAGCTAATACCGCTAAAGCCGCCCGAAAAATCGGGCGGCTTTCTTGATGACAGTTTACGGAATCAATCCACCTAAATACTAACTTTCATCAGCGAGTTCAATGAAATAACCGTAATCTTCGCTGGCTACAAAATTATCAAGATGACTCTTCTTTGCTTTTACAGCAAAATAGAATTGATTATCCCCATAAATTTCTATGCTCACAGAACAACCTGATTTTTGTAACCTTTCAACCTCAGCTTTAATAGGATTATTATCAAAAGCAACCTTCGCTTCATCCTTAAAAAGATAAATACGAACATCATATAATACAGAATCGCCATATTCTTTCATCGCTTCTTTTAACGGATAGGTGAAAATGATATGACCATTTGCAGGTTCTTTATACTTGGTGTCGATTTCATTTTTTGCTTCGTAAATTGAAATTACTTTTACGCCGTCTCTTCCTGTGTCGGATGAAGGATTGTCGATAACTCCTGTATAGTTTGGAAGCGCGCCCGTAAAGTCACCGTCGCTTAATCCTTCGTCTTTATTGCCTTTGCCAGTTACATTATCTTGTCCAGCACTGATTCCGGGGTTGTCGGTTGTTGGCGGTGTGGTTGAATCCAGCCAGCCGGATTGCCATACGCCTACACCCAAAAGTGCAACAAGTACAAAAGAACAGGCGGCAGAGGTTATACGCACAATGCTTTTTCTCTTTTTTCTTTGTTCAGCGACATACTGATCTCTGCGTTCAAGCAGGCTGTTTACCATTTCTTCAGAATTCTTCATAAATAAAGCCCTCCTTTTCAAGTTTTGATTTCAAAGACTGCTTTGCTCGGTAAAGAAGATCTTTTACTTGACGGTCATTCTTTTTCAATACGATTACCGCCTCTTTATTGGAAAAACCTTCAAAGAAAACAAGCCAAAGGATTGTTCTGTAATCGGTTGAAAGTTCAGAAAGAGCCTTATGGACTATGATTTTTCTTTCTTCTTTTATGTAGGATTGTTCAAGGCTCTGCTCCTCACTCAAATAGTTTTCCATATCTTCGATGGGAGTATGGAGCATTTTTGAATTGTGCCTTATATAATCAACCGCTACATTTCGCCCGATTGCATATAACCAAGACTTGAATGTGCTTTTACCGGAATATCTCGGCTTTTTGGTTATCAGCCGAAAAAAAGTATCTTCCGTCAGTTCCTCGGCAATGAAAATATTATTGACATAACCGTTCAAATAAAGAATGAGACCCTCCTTATAATCTCCAACGATTTCAGCTATCCCTTTGTCATCACCATCAAGGAAACGGCGGTAGCTACTTGCACCGTTATCCATTGACTTTCTCCTTTCCGAAAGGGGTGTTTTTTATCTCTTTCACTTATTAGTCGCATGAGGGCAGAAAAAGTCGCACTAAATTTTGATAATTTTTTCAAAAATCTAAATATATTATAATCTCTATCGGGTGTTTGTTCAACTGTGCGAATGTAAACAAAGCAATTATGTAGAAATGCCGTCCTTTCGGGCGGCATATTTTTTATGCGGTAATGCCGGATAAACGAAAAAGTCAAGTGACAAAATGCGGTCGGCATGAAACCATGCCGCCCGCATTTTTGCGTATTGATTATTCTGTATTTCGTGGTAAAATAAAATCAGAAGGAAGCTTTACCGGAGGGAAACGGAAACTGTGGAAATAAAACTGTTGGACGCGAAAGAATATGCGGGCAAAAAGTTTACGGCACGGTATATTTCGCGCGGATACTATGATATACACGCCGACGGCGGCGGATTTCGGATAGAATATGTGCCCTTTGAAACTCCGGAGGAGAGAGGGTTTGACGATGAGTTTTTCGGTGAGTGGCTTGACGACCCTACTGCGTACGGCGCTTTTGAAGACGGCAGGCTTATAGGCTTTGCCGAGGGCTGCCTTGAAAAGTGGAACAACCGCTTCAGACTCAGCAACATCTGCGTTTTTGACAGCGCCTCGCGCGCAAAGGGCGCGGGACGGGCGCTTATGGCGGCGATGACCGAGGCGGCAAAAGCTTCCGGCGCGCGGATGATCGTTCTGGAAACGCAGTCGTGCAACACCGGCGCGATAGATTTCTACGAAAAAAACGGATTTGAAATTATCGGCTTTGATCTGTATTCATACTCAAACACCGACCCCGAGCGGCATGAAATACGTATCGAAATGGGAAAGAAGCTTGCTTGAAAGAGAGAAAAACGGGCAAATTGCCCGCTGTGAGGCGATACCGTGAAAATATATGAATTGTGCGATAGGCAGCCGTTTTTGGGTTCTCTTACGGATGTTTGGGAAAAATCGGTGCGTGCAACGCATTTGTTTCTTACGGATGATGAAATATTGAAGCTTAAAGAGTATGTTCCGACGGCGCTTTGCGGTGTTTCTCATCTCATTATTGCCGAAAGCGACGGAGCGCCGGTTGCTTTCATGGGCACGGACAAACAGCGCCTTGAAATGCTGTTTATCCTTCCGGAATACAGGGGCAGGGGACTCGGAGCATGCCTTGTTCGGCTCGGTATTGAAAATACGGCATAAGAGAAGTCGGCGTCAACGAGCAAAATCCCGGTGCGATCGGCTTTTACAGACATATGGGCTTTGAAACCTTCAAAAGAAGCGAGACGGACGGGGAGGGGAACCCGTATCCTATCCTTTATATGAGGTTGTATGGACAGATAAATCAAAACGATGCATGAAACAGAAAGCAGCACGCGCAACGGAAATTCCGTTGCGCGTGCTGCTTTTGACTTTTGACGGGATCAATACACAACGGCGTCGTCCGCGGTGTAGCCGCCGAGGGAGTTTTCCTTTACCTGAATGCAGATAAATGTGATGCCTTCATCATCTGCGGCAGAGAACTGTCTCTTTGCCGCGGGGGCGATCTTCAGCCAGTCTCCGGCGCCGAGGGCAATTTCTTCGCCGTCAATACAGACCTTTCCGCTGCCGGATATAACGCCGTAAATTTCTTCGTTGTTCTTATGAGAATGTACAAACGGAACTCCTGCACCGGCGGGCAGCCTGTTTATGCTGATCTCAGCACCGGTAAGGTCAAGTGCCTCATGCAGTTCGGTTCTGCTGTCGTTTCCGATATTGGTTTTTGTGTAGTTTTTCATAATTTTTTGCCTCCTTGGTTTTTGCAAATTTCCTTTGCTTGTATATAGATTAGCACCGTACACATGCAAAAACAAGTACGCACTTTTTTATAACTGTATACTTTTTTCGTGATGTATGCTATACTGTCATCGTCGGGTACCGCAAAGCAGTATCTTACAGCTGACATCAGAGCGGTGCCGAGTAATTTTGCTTTGCATACATTAAAAATAATGAGGTGATAAATATGAAAACAAAAAACGAATTGCCGGCGTGCCCTGTGGCGACCGCTGTTTCTCTCATAGGAGGGAAGTGGAAGCTTCTTATCCTGCGCAACCTGAAGGCGCGGCCGTGGAGATTCAATGAACTGCAGCGCGATCTGGACGGAATATCGCAGAAGGTTCTGACGGACAGTCTGAGGCAGATGATAGACGACGGGCTTGCATACCGTCGGGACTACCATGAAATGCCGCCGAAGGTCGAGTACGGACTGACCGACCTCGGCCGTCAGATGCTGCCGATAATAGACGCGCTTGCCGATTTCGGAAATTACTATAAATCGGCACTGCCGAAGCAGTAAATCGGAAGCGCATAAGCATTCGGAATATGCTGCGAATGTACAATGTTTCAAGATGCAGAATGTGAAAATATGAAACATCGGTCTTGCATCCGAACAAATCCCTCTGCCGCAAAAACGCAGAGGGATTTTACCGATCGCGGTAAAACGACCGATCGGCTGTATACATACTAAAAACCTGTTTTTTACAAATCACGCAAAAACTATTGACATTCTGCCAACAGTATGCTATAATCCATTTGTTCGCCAAAGACAGCAGGTTTCGGTAAAAGCTATGCTTTCCTGCCGAGGAGACACGATATATACGATATCAGCGTCTTTTCCTGTCTTTGCAGTGAAAGACGTTTTTCTTATACTTACGTTGTCGCTGTCGGACAATTTTTACAGAGGAGGTATTTACAATGCCCAGTGAAAAGATCCTTGAGCAAAAAAAGGCAGTTGTTGCCGAGCTTTCCGATAAGATGAGCCGCGCCGCATTCGGTGTGCTTGTTAAGTATCAGGGTATCACCGTTGAGGAAGATACAAAGCTCCGCGCAGCTCTCCGCAAGGCCGGTGTTGAGTATTCCGTTATAAAGAATTCTCTTATCGGACGCGCTGCCGACATTGCAGGACTCGGTGACATCAAGGACGATCTTGAGGGAATGAACGCCCTTGCGATCAGCTATGACGATCCGGTTGCTCCCGCTAAGATCCTTAAGGAATACGAAGACAAGGTAGAGACCTTTGAGCTTCGCAAAGGCTTCCTTGACGGTAAGGTAGTAGACACCGCAACCGTTAAAGAGCTTGCTAACATTCCCCCCAAGGAAACCCTTATCGGAAGAATGCTCGGTTCCCTTCAGGGACCCCTTTCCGGACTTGCCGTTGCCCTTCAGGCAATCATCGACAAGAGCGGAGAAGCACCTGCCGAGGAGGCACCTGCCGAAGAGGCAGCACCCGCAGCTGAGTAATTGCTGCGCCGCAGCATAAAGGGCTGCACACAAAAATTTAAAAATTATCAAAATTATTGGAGGTACTGAAAATGGCATCCGAAAAGACGACTGCAATCCTTGAAGAGATCAAGGCTCTTACTATTCTTGAACTTGCTGACCTGGTTAAGGCTATCGAAGAGGAGTTCGGCGTATCCGCAGCTCCCGTAGCAGTAGCAGTAGCAGGCGGCGCAGCTCCCGCAGCAGCAGCTGAGGAGAAGACTGAATTCGACGTAGTTCTCAAGAGCTTCGGCGCGAAGAAGCTCGACGTTATCAAGGCTGTTCGTGAGATCACCGGTCTGGGACTCAAAGAGGCTAAGGAAATGGTTGAGGGCGCTCCCGCAAAGGTTAAGGAAGGCGCTTCCAAGGAAGACGCTGAGGCTATCAAGGCTAAACTTACCGAGGCAGGCGCTGAGGTTGAGGTTCAGTAATTAAAGCGACATCACGCTTTACTTAAAACCGAAAAAAGACGAAGCCCCGCAGGGCTTCGTCTTTTTTGCTGCTTTGAATGTTTCTCAGCAGCACACATGGCAATTATGGCTTTTGAAAGCCGTGCCGTACTTTGCACACCCTTCGTCCGGCGCGCACCCACCGCAATGCTCACGCGCTGCCCCACTCGCCCATTGTTCATCCCGCGTTCGCATTCGAGCCGTCCGTCACCGCACCTTCGCCGCACACCGCCCGCGCACCGCGCGAAGGACCCGCTCATTTGCCCCGACGAAGTTTTGAAACTGCTGACTTTTAGTTTCTTTGCATAGCATTTCAAACTTTGTCGTAAGCTTACCGAACGTAAGTGAGAAAGACGTGAAGGGACTGCTTTTCCGTAAGCAGCAGACGGTTGAATTTCGTTTTTTCGAAATTGACAAAGCAATTCAAACTTTGTAGTCAGCTTACCAAACTTGAGTAAAAGATGTGAGG
>CAUGPT010000042.1:0-17184 GCA_959601495.1 uncultured Eubacteriales bacterium | reverse complement strand
GTCTTGTTGTTCAATTTTCAAGGAGCTTCCGCTGTGCATCCGCACAGCTTTATTATTGTATCATCAAGCAATGCCTTTGTCAATACTTTTTCGATTTTTTATTACGAAATTTTTTCGGGCTCGCTTGCTGACAGCCTGTATAGTATACCGCCCCGGCGCTGATATGTCAATAGCTTTTTCGCCGTTTTTCGATTTTCGGTATTTTGGCAGTAATTTCCCGTATGCGCCTTGCATGAAATTTGATCAATTGTTACAAACACTCATATCACTTCGATCCCGGCGGCAAGATCGGCATAGCAGGAATTGCCGACGTATATTTCGAATCTGCCCTTTTCAACATCGAATTTTTTGTCTGCTCCGTAGAACCCGAGGGCGCGGAAATCTATCTCAAAATCTGCAGTCTCGGTTTCTCCGGCTTTGACGAAAACCTTTTTCACGCCCCTGAGCTCTCTGAGCGGGCGCGTCATTGATGCCACTCTGTCTCTGATATACAGCTGGACGACCTCGGCGCCGTCGCGCCCGGATACATTTTTGACCTTAACGCTTACGTTTACATTTTTTCCGTTTTTAAGCGCATTATATTCAATATTTTTACAGGATACGCTCAGATCGGAAATTTCAAATTCCGAATAGCTGAGTCCGTAACCGAAGGGATACAGCGGCGTGCAGTCGCAGTCCAGATAATTCTGCTCGAATTCTCGCTCGCCGTAATAGCCGTTCACGTGTCTGCCGCTGGAAGGTACATTATAGTATATAGGCACCTGACCTGTTTTTCTCGGCATTGTTATTGGCAGCTTCGCGGACGGGTTGACGTCGCCGAAAAGCACATCGGCGATCGCGCCGCCGGCGGTGCTGCCGCCGTGCCACGCATAAAGAATGGCGTCGCAATACTTTTCAAGCTTTTCAAGCGCGCGCGGCCTGCCGCAGCAAATCACCGCCACCACCGGAGTGCCGCGGCTCTTTGCTCTTTCGGCAAGCATTACATCTGCGTCCGATATTTCAAGCTCAGCCAGTGACGCCGCCTCGCCGCTCATGTATCGGCTTTCGCCGATACATATCACCGCGACGTCGGACCACTGCAGATGGAGCAGCTGCTCATCCCAAAGCGCCGTATTGCTTCCGTTAACGACACCGCCCTCCGCCATTTTGCTTTTTATGCCTTCGGCAATGGATATCACATCATCGGGATCTCCGTCAAGACACCAGTTGCCGAGCAGGGAGTTCTTTTCGTTTGCCATGGGCCCCATAAGTGCCACGCGTGTGTTCTTGGAAAGCGGCAGCACGCCGTCCTCGTTTTTCAGAAGGACTATACACCCGGCAGCCAGCGCGCGGGCGCGCTCGGCATGAGCCGCTCTGTCCTGCTTATACACGGGCACATACGGATGCTCGAAAAGCCCGAGCGCGAATTTCACCCTGAGCACTCTTCGCACTGCCTCGTCTATCGCCGCTTCCTCTACCCTGCCGCTTTCCGCAAGCGCTTCGAGGTTATCTATGTAGCATTTATCTGACATATCCATATCAACACCCGCGGTTATCGAAAGTGCTGATGCCTCCGCCCTGTCTTCGGCAACACCCTGATTTACAAGCTGCTCCACGGAGAACCAATCGCTGACCACGAAACCGTCAAACCCAAGCTCGTCTTTCAGCACATCCGTCAGAAGATATCTGCTGGAGCCGGTGGGCTGTCCGCCGATCTCATTGAAGGAATTCATGACCGTAAGCACGCCGCTCTCCACGGCGGATCTGAAAGCGGGCAGATAGAAGTTGCGCAGGGTATAGTCCGTTATCTCCGTTTTGTGATAATCCCTGCCGCCCTCCGAGGCGCCGTAGCCGATATAGTGCTTTGCGCACGCAGCGACCGACTGCTCATCAGACGAGTCGTCGCCCTGAAGACCTTTTACCACCGCCTGCGCAAGCAGCCCGCCCACATAGGGGTCCTCGCCCGCGCCCTCCATAACTCTGCCCCAGCGCGGGTCGCGCGCAAGATCGAGCATGGGCGTGAATGCCCACTGTACTCCGTCTCTCGCCGCCTCCCTTGCAACATCGCGAAAGCAGCGGCGCACGGCATCAAAATCAAACGACGCCGCAAGCGCCAGCGGCACGGGCAGCACCGTGTAATGGCCGTGTATAACATCCCTGCCGAACATGACCGGAATGCCGAGCCTGCTTTCTTCAACGGCGATACGGTGCATTTCGTTTATAAGCTCCTCGTCTGCCGAAACGCTGTCCTCGCTGTATGCATGGGCAGTGCTTGACATTATGAACGAGCCGATCTCGCCGCGGCGCAGCATCTCAAATATATCTTCGTCCGCTGCCGACGGGCTCGGTATCATATTGAGCTGACCGATCTTTTCTCTGAGGGTCATTTTATCTATGAGCGCACTGATCTTTTCTTCGGTGAGCCTGTCTTTCATATGCGTGTCCGCCTTATACTGCTTTATTTTCTTTAGGTTACCACAGCGCGCGGCGCAAGTCAACAAGCGCGGCGATATATTTTTTCAGTCTGCGCGCCTCGGGCTCTTTCAGACACTCATCTGTATTGCGGGCGTGATCTGCCGCTCTCGCTTACAAAGAGAGAAAGCCCCTGTTCGGGGCTTTCTCATGTTTTTTCAGGCAAAAATACTTATTTTCTGCCCTTAATGTCGTTCTCGTACTTTTCGATCATCTTCTTGACCATCTGACCGCCGACAGAACCTGCCTGACGTGCGGTGAGATCGCCGTTGTAGCCCTGGTTGAGGTTAACGCCTACTTCGCTTGCAGCCTCCATCTTGAACTGATCAAGAGCTGCCTTTGCTTCGGGTACAAGAGTCTTGTTGCTTGCCATAATAAATCCTTTCCCGGACAAAAGTCCGTTTTCCCTTCTATGGGTTTTCATCTATATCAATTGAGAACACTCTCGCGTTCTCTGCACTTATTATTATCCTGCATACGCGAAATATGAACGGCAATTTTTGTATTGTTCTTATTTTGTTAACATTTCGACCGTATTCGATTGTATTCGCTATGTTTCGGTGTTATAATATATATAATAAATGAATGTTTTGTAGTTTTACGCGCAATATGCGGGCCGTGTTTCACTTGTGTATTCGTCTGCCGATTTCCGACCGGGCGCATAAAACACGATGTTGTTACTTCGAAAAACGAAAGAATTTTGAAAATAGTTTGATTTTTACGCGTTAAGTCCGTTTTATGGGACACTATGTATGATATAATTTATACAGCAAATAAAGAATACAAACGAAAGGAGGGGTTTCGTGACCTATTATGCTCATATGCGCGAGACTGATGACGGTGAAATTATCCGACAGAGCGTGCAAAGCCACATCACCGGCTGCGCGCAGCGCGCGGCGCAGTGTCTCAATGCCGCAGGACTCGCCGACACGGGATATCTGGCAGGGCTTCTTCACGACATGGGCAAGTATACGGAAGAATTTCAGAGCTATCTGTCCTCCGGCGACAGCCGAAAGCGCGGAAGCGTCATTCACACGTTTCAGGGCTGCCGATACATAATGGAAAAATTCCATCAGAGCGGCAGCGAGCCGAAGATGATCATCGCCTCCGAGCTTATCGCGTTTGCGATCGGTTCTCACCACGGATTGTTAGACTGCGTGGACTCCGGACGGCGTCTCGGGCTGAGATACCGCTGTGAGAAAAGCGACGTTCCGTACAAGGAAGCGCTGTCGTCCTTTTCGGATGACATACCGAGCGACTATATCGACCGTCTTTTCGCGGCGGCAGCCGAAGAAACGAACAGGATCGTCGGGCGCCTTGACGAGACTTATCAAAGCGATGAGGACTACGCATTTGAAACGGGGCTTCTCGCGCGGCTGATACTGTCAGCCGTTATTGAGGGCGATCGCCGCGACACTGCCGCTTTTATGATGGGCGGCGCGCCGCGTGCACTGCCTGAGGACATGACCGCGATATGGAAAGAACGGCTTGCTTTTCTTGAAGAAAAGCTTGCGGGTTTTCCGTGCGGCACACCTGTTGCGAAAGCACGTCGTACAATATCCGAAACGTGCCGCGAATTTGCTGACCGCGCTCCGGGCATCTATCGTCTGAATGTTCCGACGGGCGGCGGCAAAACGCTTTCGTCCCTGCGATATGCGCTGGCGCACGCGGCGCGGTATAACAAAAGGCGGCTTATATTTGTATCTCCGCTGCTGTCCATCCTTGAGCAGAACGCGCGGGTCATCCGCGAGTTCGTCGGCGACGACAGCCTTATACTGGAGCACCATTCCAACGCGGTGCAGACGGATAATTCTCGTGACGAGCTTGACCGCCGCGAGCTGCTCGCGGAGAGCTGGGATTCTCCTGTCATCATTACGACGCTGGTACAGTTTCTCAACACTCTGTTTGACGGCAGGACAACTTCCGTCCGCCGCTTTCAGGCGCTGTGCGGCAGCGTGATCGTATTAGACGAGGTTCAGACCGTACCGCTGAAGCTTTTGACGCTTTTTAATCTCGCGATCGAGTTTCTCAGCGAGCAGTGCGGCGCGACCGTGGTGCTTTGCTCAGCAACGCAGCCCGAATTCGAGGGTGCCGAGCATCCTCTGCGAAACAGACCCGAGGAGATCGTGCCGCAAAACGATGAGATACTGAGTGCGTTCCGAAGAACAAAGCTTCAAGTCTTGCCGAGCCGCCGTCTGGACGAGCTGCCGGAGCTTATACTGTCGGCAGCAGACGAGGCGGACAGCCTGCTTGTCATATGCAACAAGAAATCCGAGGCGGCGTATCTTTTGGAAAATACTCAGTCGTTGGGGCACAGAAGTTTTCATCTATCCGCCGCAATGTGTATGCAGCACAGGCGCGACGTGCTCTGCGAACTGCAGAAAGCACTCGCAAAGGGCGAAAAGGTGATCTGCATTGCCACTCAAGTCGTTGAAGCAGGCGTTGACATTTCCTTTGGCTCGGTGCTGAGGCTTGCCGCGGGAATGGACAGTATCGTTCAGGCCGCGGGACGGTGCAACCGAAGCGGAGAAGCGAACGGCCTGCGTCCGGTGTATGCCGTGAACTGCTCCGATGAAAAGCTCGGTATGCTGCGGGACATCCGTCGGGGAAAGGACGCGACGCTTGAACTCACGGACGCTTTCGAAAGAGAGCCCGACGCCTTTGACGCCGACCTTTCATCCGACAAGGCTATCAGATACTACTACCGCGCGCTGTATCGCAGCATGGCAAAAGAGGAGCAGGACTGCTATATCTCCAATGAAGGCACTACCCTGTTCGATCTGATGGGAGCAAACAAAAAATATGCCGACGCAAAGTGCGACGGTATCGATTCTTTCTTCCTGCGGCAGGCGTCAAGGACAGCGGGGCAGTATTTCTCCGTTTTTGACGAAGATACCACCGACATTCTGGTGCCGTACGGCAAAGGCAGAGAGCTTATCGAAGAGCTGTGCGCAGACAGATGCCTTAGGGATATATCATACCGCGCGAAAGTGCTGAAGGAGGCAGGCAGCTACACTGTCGGGATATATCGGTATCAAAGAGAGAGGCTCGAGCGCAGGCACGCGCTGATACCCGTCTGTGACGGGTGCGTGCTGGTCCTCGCGGACGGATATTACGACGACACGCTTGGGCTTACGGAAAACGATGAAAACCTAAGTTTTACGGAGGTGTAAAAATAAGTGAAAAACACAAAATACGATAACATTGTGGAGTTTCAGGTCAGCGGAGACTACGCACTGTTTTCAGATCCCGTCATGCGCGTCGGCGGAGAGAAATGCTCCTACCAGGTGCCGACATACGAAGCACTGAAGGGCATCATGCATTCGATCTACTGGAAGCCGACCATCGTCTGGGTGATCGACGCGGTCAGGATCATGGATCCCATTCAGACGGAGACAAAAGGAGTGCGTCCCGTCAAATACCACGGCGGCAACGATCTCAGCTACTACACATATCTGAAAAACTGCCGCTACCAGGTGCGCGCTCATTTCGAGTGGAACGAAAACAGACCCGAGCTTGCCCCCGACCGAAACGAGAACAAGCACCACGAGATCGCAAAGAAAATGATACGAAAGGGCGGGCGGCGCGATATTTTCCTCGGTGCGCGGGAATGTCAGGGATATGTAGAGCCGTGCGTTTTCGGAGAAGGAAAGGGAGCGTACGACGAAACGCCCGAACTCTCTTTCGGGCTGATGTACCACGGCATCACATACGCGGATGAGGCGTACTCTGACGACACCGCGGGCAAAATGACCGTTCGCTTCTGGAATCCCGTAATGAAGAACGGTATTATCACATTCCCGCCGCCGGAAAAATGCACGCTTTGCAAAACGGTCGGCACAATGGAAATAAAGCCTTTTGGAGAAGATATGCACAACTTCTCCGGAATTCGCGAATTCGGGGAGATGACATAATGGGACTTTTGCAGAAAGCGATAGAAACATATGACGCAAACGCCGATCTCGTCGGCGTGTACAGCGAGGGGCATGACCCGCTTGCACCGATAGGTCACACTCTGACAAGGGCAGATATCGAGATCACCCTGAACGCGCAGTGGCGGTTTATATCCGCAAGGTCGGTAGACAAGGACGAGCCGAAGATACTTATCCCCGTGACGGAGGAGTCCGGAGGACGCACCAGCAAACCTGCGGCACATCCTCTGTGCGACAACTTAGAGTACGTCTCATGTAAAAACGATACGAAGCACAAGCTGTATATCACCGCGCTGCGCAGCTGGGCAGAGTCCGAATACTCGCATCCGTTTCTCCCTGTCGTTCTGGCATATGCCGAAGGCGGTACGGTCATTGAGGATCTTACAGAGAGCGGCGTTCTCGTCAAGGACAAAAAAGGGGAATACAACGAAAAGCTGTTCGTCATCTGGCGCGTTATCGGCATAGACGGCGAAGAACCCTCATGCACGAAAAACCGTGACCTGTTTTCGGCTTTTATAGCCTATTACTGCGATCAGATTTCAGAACGGGAGAGCGATTTATGTATGCTCGAGGGCAAACCCGCGCCGATGGCATTGCAGCATCCCAAAGGAATAATACCGGTAAACGGAAACGCAAAGCTCATCTCAGCCAATGACAGAAGCGGATTTACATACCGCGGCAGATTTACAGAGGACCAGCAGGCCGCCACAGTCGGATATGTCGCCTCGCAGAAAGCGCACAACGCGCTGCGCTGGCTTGCTTCCGAGCAGGGCGTGCGTGAGTTTTCGGGGAACAGGATATTCCTGTGTTGGAACCCGCAGGGCAAAGAAGTACCGCGCATCATGCGCCCAATGCGCAGGGAGGATGCCGAAGCAGTCCGAATGCCCGACAACTACCGTCAGCAGCTGATGAGCACCATGCTGAGCTTCAGAAAAGATCATCAGCTGAGCGCCGCAGATCAGGCTGTTATAGCAAGCTTTGACGCGGCGACCACCGGCCGTCTTGCGGTCACATACTACAATGAGATATCGCTCGAAACGTTTCTTGAGCGCATGGTCGACTGGGACGCGCACTGCTGCTGGTACAACGGAAAATACGGCATCCAGGCACCGAATCTTTTGCAGATAACAGACTGCGCTTTCGGAACGGTACGCGGCGGGTGGCTTGAAACGGACGATAAAATCCAGCGTCAGCTGCTGCAGCGCCTGCTTGACTGCAAGGTCAGCGGCGGGGTATTCCCCGTTGATATCGTAAAGGTGCTTGTACACCGCGCTTCTTCGCCGCAGTCATACGATGAAGCGATATGGAGAAGAATTCTGCATACAGCCTGCGCCGCACTTCAAAAATACAGATATGATACAAAACAAGGAGGTAACGAAATGGCTTGGGAACTGAGCCGAAAGGATCGCAGCTTCCAGTACGGCAGACTTCTTGCCGTTATGGAACGCGCGGAGCTTGACTACTATCGCAAAACAAATGAGAGCCGCCAGACAAACGCAATAAAGTTTATGGCGGAGTACCGCCGGCGTCCGTTCTCCGTTTTTGAACGGATCAACCGTCATCTGCATCAGGCGTACCTCAACCGCATAGACGAGCGGTCGGCCGGTCGCTATGAAAAGCTTGTGGGAGAAATATTCGCCATTCTCCGCGATTTTCCCGAGGAAGAGCTGAACAAACCGCTGGATGACACCTATCTCATGGGCTACGAGCTTCAGAGAAACGCATTTTATGTTAAAAATAATTCGGAAGAAAACACCGAGGAGGAATAAAAAATGACAGCACTTAACAACAAGATCGACTTCGTGGCACTGGTTTCGGTAACAAAAGCAAACAGCAACGGCGACCCGCTGAACGGCAACCGCCCCAGAACGGATTACAACGGCATCGGCGAAATATCGGACGTATGCGTAAAGCGCAAGATCAGAAACCGCATGCAGGATATGGGCAATGAAATATTCGTAAAGTCCGACGATCGCTGTGACGACGGCTTCAAAAGCCTGAGCGAGCGCGCGGATAAAAACATCGGCGGTATAAAAGACAAGGATGAATATGCAAAAATCGCCTGCGAAAAGTGGCTGGATGTCCGCAGCTTCGGTCAGGTATTTGCGTTCAAGAGCAAAGGCAAGGGCAAAGACGAGGAAGGCGTTTCCGTGGGCGTCCGCGGCCCCGTCTCCATACATCAGGCAGTGAGCATCACGCCTGTGGAAGTAGAATCCATGCAGATCACAAAAAGCGTAAACGGCGAATCGGACGGCAAAAAAGCATCCGACACAATGGGTACAAAGCACTTTGTCCGCTTCGGTCTCTACGAGATCAAGGGCGCCATCAACGTGCAGCTTGCCGAAAAAACCGGATTTACGCATGAGGACGCCGAAATCGTAAAGGAATGTCTGCGTACGCTGTTCGTCAACGACGCTTCTTCCGCGCGCCCCGAAGGTTCCATGGAGGTCGTAAAACTTTATTGGTGGGAGCACAACTGCAAAGACGGTCAGTATTCGTCCGCAAAAGTGCACCGCAGCGTCCATGTTACGGCAAAGGACGCGACCGCCCTTCCCGAGAGCGTCGACGACTATATTATAACGCTGGATGAGCTGCCCGGACTTGAGCCGGAGATCATTGATGGCATATAACGAAGACGAATACCTTCAGCTTTCGGGCATACAGCATTTCCGCTTTTGCCGCAGGCAGTGGGCTCTGATACATATTGAAGACCTGTGGGCGGAAAACAGCCGCACCGCGGACGGAGAGATAATGCACGAAAACGCGCACAACTCCGATATGCGGAAAAAGCGGGCGGGGATCATCGTCACGCGCAGCCTGCCTATAGCGTCTCCCACTCTGGGAGTGTCCGGCTCATGCGATGTCGTTGAGTTTCGCGCTTCCGACGACGGGATACCGCTGCCAAACGAGTCCGGACTGTATAAGCCCTACCCCGTTGAGTACAAGCACGGCGCGCCCCGGGAGGACGGCGCAAATGAGCTGCAGCTCTGCGGGCAGGCCATGTGCCTTGAAGAAATGCTTTGCTGCGATATCGAAAAAGGCGCGCTGTATTTCGGAGAGACGCATCGGCGCGTTGAAATCGAGTTTACTCCCGAGCTTCGCAAAGACGTGAGGGACACTCTGGCTGAGATGCACGAGCTTTACAAACGGGGCAGTACTCCGAAAGTCAGACCCACAAAATCGTGCAACGCCTGCTCTCTCAAGGATCTGTGCCTGCCGAGGCTTTGGCGCTGCGGATCGGCTGAAAGCTATCTGCGGCAACATATGGAGGAAGAGCAATGAAACGTTTGCTGAACACGCTGTTTGTAACCTCCGAGGACGCATATCTGACCCTGGACGGCGAAAATATCGTCGTTCGGCGCGACAAAGAGGAAGCAGGCAGGTTTCCCTTGCACAATTTCGAGGAGATCGTATGCTTTTCATACGCAGGAGCGTCCCCTGCCCTCATGGGCGCCTGCACCGATCGCGGCATAGGGCTCAGCTTTTGCTCTCCGAGCGGAAGATTTCTTGCGCGGACGGCGGGCATCACGAACGGGAACGTCCTGCTGCGCAGGGAGCAGTACCGCGCGGCGGACGATCCCCTCGACAGCTGCCGCATCGCGAAATATATGATACTCGGCAAGCTTTATAACTGCAGATGGAGCATCGAGCGCACAAAGCGCGACCACAGGCTTCGTATAGACGAAGATAAATTCTCCGGCACCTGCTTGGCGATCCGCGGCATAATGTCACAGGTGCCGGAGGCTGACTCAACAGATTCGGTCCGCGGGCTTGAGGGCGCGGCGGCATCTGTATACTTTGAAGTATTTGATGATATGATTTTGCGGAACAAAGAAACGTTCTTTTTCAAAAGCCGCAATCGCAGACCGCCCACCGACAATGTCAACGCTATGCTCTCGTTTGCGTACAGCCTCTTGGCAAGAAACTGCGCGTCCGCGCTGGAGAGCGTCGGACTTGACGCCTACGTGGGCTTTATGCACCGCGACCGACCGGGAAGGACTTCGCTCGCCCTTGATATTATGGAGGAGCTGCGGCCGTGCCTTGCCGACAGATTCGTTCTGACGCTTATCAACAACAATGTCATGCAGGCAGATGACTTTGAGAATACAGAGGGCGGCGCAGTCTTAATGAACGAAGACGGGCGCAGAAAGTTTCTGAAAAGCTGGCAGGAGCGAAAAAAGGATACGATAACACATCCGTATCTCGGCGAAAAGATGCCGTGGGGACTTGTCCCATATGCGCAGTCACTGCTTCTGGCTCGATACCTCCGCGGCGATCTCGATGCCTATCCCCCGTTCATGTGGAAGTGAGGAACGCCATGATGGTTATAATATCATACGACGTGAATACTGAGGATTCCGAAGGAAGAAAACGGCTGCGCCGTATTGCAAAGCAGTGCGTAAATTACGGGCAGCGCGTGCAGAATTCCGTGTTTGAGTGTCTTTTGGATGCGGCGCAGTGCAAACGGCTTCAGCACAAGCTGCGTTCGATAATGGACGAAGAAAAGGACAGCCTGAGGTTTTACTACCTGGGCAATAACTACGAAACAAAAACAGAGCATTTCGGAGTGAAGGCAGGATATAATCCGGAGGGTGTTCTAATGATCTGACCGTGCGAAGGTGAAGCACCCGGAAATACCCCGCGGACTTCGCACCGAATTTTAATGCGCATAGCAAAGAAAAAAATGCCGCAGGGCTGCAAAATATGCTGCCACGTCGGATTTGCCGGCGCATTATTGTATATTGTGCAATAAATTGCAAAAGCAATTTTGTGACTTATTGCGGTCCCGCCCCGCACGGGGCGGGTGGATTGAAATTTCTTTGCTCGGCGCCAAAGGCGCCTTTAGTGGGGTCCCGCCCCGCACGGGGCGGGTGGATTGAAATACTACTATCATCATATACCCAATCACTATAACGCGTCCCGCCCCGCACGGGGCGGGTGGATTGAAATTATTACTTGATATATGGGACAGTATGACATCAAAACGTCCCGCCCCGCACGGGGCGGGTGGATTGAAATAGCAAGATCGTTATGTGGTGCACAAGCCCGCCCAGGTCCCGCCCCGCACGGGGCGGGTGGATTGAAATGACGAAAAGAAGCTGCTCATACCGGAAGAAACAGGTCCCGCCCCGCACGGGGCGGGTGGATTGAAATGCTCCGGTCTCCGCTCTGATCTCGGAGCGCCGGGTCCCGCCCCGCACGGGGCGGGTGGATTGAAATTCCTTTCTCATTTGATTTATATGTTATTGATATGTCCCGCCCCGCACGGGGCGGGTGGATTGAAATAAAAATATGGATAACAAAATGCTCTTTTGTCCTAGTCCCGCCCCGCACGGGGCGGGTGGATTGAAATTTCTCTGCCGCCGCCGTAGGCGGCTTATTCGGGTCCCGCCCCGCACGGGGCGGGTGGATTGAAATGTAAAACATCTCTTAATCAACCCCCATAATACCGACGTCCCGCCCCGCACGGGGCGGGTGGATTGAAATGCTTAACATGAATAACCTCGGTCTTATTATATCGTCCCGCCCCGCACGGGGCGGGTGGATTGAAATATCGCCGTCTTGACCGCTTGACCGCAAGTCTGACCGTCCCGCCCCGCACGGGGCGGGTGGATTGAAATTCCGCTATGATGCATGGCACAGTGTCAAGTCCGAGTTTGTCCCGCCCCGCACGGGACGGGTGGATTGAAATTTGAACACGAATTTGCCACCGTGCCCACCTTGTAGGGTCCCGCCCCGCACGGGGCGGGTGGATTGAAATCTTCTGCATGGCGTTGGAATCGAGAAGCATTTCCTGGTCCCGCCCCGCACGGGGCGGGTGGATTGAAATATACGCTGGATAATTTATTTTTCGGGAAAGTGAGGGGTCCCGCCCCGCACGGGGCGGGTGGATTGAAATAACAAGATGTGCTCTGCCATAGACGAGGCGGACGCGTCCCGCCCCGCACGGGGCGGGTGGATTGAAATATCGGAGGACTACTGCCTGCATCTTACATACGATGACGGTCCCGCCCCGCACGGGGCGGGTGGATTGAAATAACAAGATGTGCTCTGCCATAGACGAGGCGGACGCGTCCCGCCCCGCACGGGGCGGGTGGATTGAAATATCGGAGGACTACTGCCTGCATCTTACATACGATGACGGTCCCGCCCCGCACGGGGCGGGTGGATTGAAATATGAAAATCGGATGTGGTTGCAGAAATACAGAAAGGTCCCGCCCCGCACGGGGCGGGTGGATTGAAATCCCAAACGGACATATTACACCTGCAACCCCGGTGGGTCCCGCCCCGCACGGGGCGGGTGGATTGAAATACAATTCTGACGGCAGCGGAAAGGCGACTATTGCGTCCCGCCCCGCACGGGGCGGGTGGATTGAAATGGGATATTCAAGCCCCGTGTTGACAAATACAGCCTGTCCCGCCCCGCACGGGGCGGGTGGATTGAAATGTGCTGGATGCGCTTAAAAGCTGCGGGGTCATAAGTCCCGCCCCGCACGGGGCGGGTGGATTGAAATATCGTATCCTCAACCGCTTGCAGCTTTGCTTTTTCCTCATGTCCCGCCCCGCACGGGGCGGGTGGATTGAAATTTGACGGAAACACTCAATCCTGCGGGTGCTATGGTCCCGCCCCGCACGGGGTATATAACTCATTCCTGAAAAACAAGCCTTCGCTCCTGCCCGCAAACTACTTTCACATCTTTTTCGTCAGTATTACCGGCACGATTGCATTTGCGCGCTTTTTGTGCTAATATATTGTAAAATGAACATTTGAAAGGTGAAAAATATAATGGAAAGCAAATGGACCGACAAAAAGGTTCTTGCCATCGGTGACAGCATCACGTCCGACGGACGCTGGCAGACTGAGTTTTCCCGTATAACCGGTGCCGAAGTCATTACCCATGCGTACGGCGGCATAGGTCTTATCGACATGGTCATGGGGCTCGGCGCCTCCGAGAACGAGGACATGAAATACGACCCCTACACTGGCTGCAACGGAAATTTTCATCCGCTTTCCGCCGAGGAAGTGGGAAGCGCCGATCTGATCATTCTGCTTGGCGCGTACAACGAGCGGCACATGGAATACGGTGAGAGAGGCGATATGTACCCGAAAAACAACACCCTGCGAGGCAAATTTGCATTTGTCATTGAGCATCTGTACGCGATGATGAAGCAGACGGGCAACATGGACTGCCATATAATGCTCTGCGCGCCGCACTGCGTCGGCAAATACGACTGGGTGGACCGCAACGGCTATGAGGATTTCCCCCGCGGCAGCGGCAGAAGCCTTGAAACCATGTCCCGCCTTATATGCGACATTGCGCGCTCTTACAATCTGCCATTCTGCGACACATGGGCGCATAGCGGCATAAACCGCTTTACCTGGGACTTCTACGCGAACTCGCCCACGGCGATAAATCCCGATTACGATCCCGAAAAGGAATACGGCGCGCCGTACCCCATGTATGCGGATCAGGCTCATCTGAACTCACTCGGCTATGCGCGGCTGGGTCAGTGCATTGCGGCAGCGGCAGAGCTTGCCTGAACTTCGGAACACAAAAAGATCCGCAGCATCGCTGCGGATCTTTTATTCATATCAGAGACGAAAGCGCCGCGTCAAATTCTGTAAGAGTTGCGGCGCGGTTCATAAGGTCACGCACCTCCGGCGCGCCTCTCATTCCTTTTATAAAATGTGCGGCTCTGCCGCGTGAAAGCTTTATTCCCGCTTCCTCACCGTACAGCTTTACTATTTCGCGCACAAATTCTCTTGCGGTCTCAATGCGCGCGGCGTTGTCGGGAGCACAGAAGTCTTTCCCCGCCGCTGCCGTCTTTATTTCTTCAAACAGCCACGGATCGCCGAGAGCGGCGCGACCTATCATAAGTGCGTCGCATCCGGTATACTCCGCCATTTTTGCGGCGTCCTCCGCAGACGAAATGTCTCCGTTGCCGACAACTTTTACCTCCGGCGGCAATGCGCGGCGCACATCACGGATAATATCAAGGTCTATTCCCGGGCGGTACATCTGCTCGCGGGTTCTGGCGTGCACCGTTACAACGCCGGCACCCTCAGCGGCGCAGGCGGAAGCTATCTCCACGGCGTTTTTCTCGGCATCGTTTCTGCCCGCGCGGATCTTTACGCCCACTCCGACGCCCGTGCCGGACAGCGCCTCGTACACGCGGGAAACTATCTTTCTGCACGTTTCCGGCGACTGCATGAGCGCCGACCCGTCGCCCGATGTCACTATCTTTTTGACAGGGCAGCCCATGTTTATATCTATAAAAGAAGGCTTTTCTTCGTACCGACAGCCCTCAAAGCTGCCCTCGGCAAGCATTTTAGCCGCTTTTGCCATAGTCTCCGGCTCATGACCGAAGATCTGCAGCGCTACGGGGGCATCCCCCGCAGGTATCTGCGACAAAAGCGCGGTCTTTCTGTCTCCGAAGCACATTGCCTTTGCGGAGATCATCTCGGAAACCGCCCAGTCTGCCCCGTGACGTCTGCAAAGAAGCCTGAACGGGTGATCAGTAAATCCCGCCATCGGCGCAAGTATCAACGGCTTGCCCGCAAGCGCGCGCAAATTATACTCTGCGGTCCCGGCAGGACTGCTATCCGTGCTTTTTTCCATATCAGTCCTCATCAAGCTTGAGCACAGCCATGAACGCCTCGGGAGACACCTGCACGCTGCCGAGCTGGCGCATTTTCTTTTTGCCTTCCTTTTGCTTTTCCAAAAGCTTTTTCTTTCTTGTGATATCGCCGCCGTAGCACTTGGCAAGCACGTCCTTGCGCAGCGCTTTTACCGTCTCTCTCGCAATTATCTTTGAGCCTATCGCCGCCTGAATGGGAACTTCGAACAGCTGACGCGGTATATTTTCTTTAAGCTTTTCGGCAATCCTTCTCGCCCTTGCGTATGCCTTGTCCTTGTGGACGATGAACGTGAGCGCGTCCACAACGTCGCCGTTGAGCATAAAGTCAAGCTTTACAAGCTCGCTGGGCTCGTAGCCCTTTATTTCGTAATCAAGGGAGGCATATCCCTTGGAACGGCTTTTCAGCGCGTCAAAAAAATCGTATATGATCTCGTTCAGCGGCAGATCGTAATGAAGCTCCACACGCTCAGTGTCTATATACTTCATATCAATAAACGTGCCGCGCCTGTCCTGGCAAAGGTCCATGATGCCGCCCACATACTCGGCGGGGGTTATGATATTTGCGCTGACGACCGGCTCTGCCGCAAACTCTATTTCATCCGGCGCGGGATAGTTGGATGGGTTGTCAACGTGCACGACCTCGCCGTCGCGCTTGGTGACCTCATATATAACGCTGGGCGCTGTGGTGATTATATCAAGATTGAATTCTCTCTCCAGCCGCTCTTCGATTATCTCCATGTGGAGAAGCCCGAGAAAGCCGCAGCGAAATCCGAAGCCGAGCGCCGCCGAAGTCTCAGGTTCAAACACGAGAGCCGCGTCGTTGAGCTGCAGCTTTTCGAGGGCGTCTTTTGTCTCGTTATATCTTGCGCCGTCTGCCGGATATATGCCAGCATACACCATGGGCTGAACGCTCTTAAAGCCGGGAAGTGCCTCGCTGCACGGGTTATCGGCGTTCGTGACCGTATCGCCGACGCGCGTCTCGGACACGTTTTTAATAGAGGCGGTGATATAACCGACCTCACCAGCGCTGAGGCTGTCAAGGCGGCGCAGACCGAAAGGCTCCATGGCGCCGACTTCTACAACTTCAAATTCCGCGCCCGTGCTCATAAGCTTTATTCTGTCGCCCGCCTTTACGGTGCCGTCCATAACGCGGATGTATACGACAACTCCGAGATAGGAATTGTACACGGAATCGAAAATAAGGCAGCGCAGAGGAGCGGACGCGTCTCCCTTCGGCGGAGGGATCTGGGCAATTATGGCGCTCATAACGTCGCCGATATTCTGACCTGTCTTTGCGGAAACGGCAGGGCAGCCCTCTGCAGGGATGCCGATAACGTCCTCTATCTCTCGCACGCAGTTTTCGACCATGGCGGAGGGCAGATCGATCTTGTTTATGACAGGCACGATCTCAAGATCGGCGTCAACGGCAAGATAGGCGTTTGCAAGTGTCTGCGCCTCAATGCCCTGAGTGGCGTCCACCACAAGAAGAGCGCCCTCGCAGGCGTTGAGCGAGCGGGACACCTCATAGTTAAAGTCCACGTGACCGGGGGTGTCTATAAGATTCAGCTCGTACTCTTCGCCGTCCGGCGCAGTGTAGCTGATGCGCACGGCTCTTGCCTTTATGGTGATACCTCGTTCGCGCTCAAGATCCATATCGTCAAGAAGCTGCTCCTCCATATCGCGCTTTGCGACAGTGTCGGAAAACTCCAGTATACGGTCGGCAAGGGTGGACTTGCCGTGGTCGATATGCGCGATTATGGAAAAATTGCGGATATGTTTCTGCTTTTCGGATAATTCTGACATATGCCCTCCGATTTTATCTCTGTATAGTTAGATTATAGCAAAAAACATGCGGCAAATCAAGAGCACGGAAGATGGCTTTTCGAATTTGTCAAAGTATTTCAGACTTTGACGAATTCGGGCAGAAAGTGTGCAGGGACTGCTTTTGCGCAGCAGCCGCGGGCGGGAGGTTTCGGCTTCTTGAAATTGGGAAAGCATTTCAAACTTTGTGGTCAGCCTGCCGAACTTATGTAAAAGATGTGAGGGCGGCTACTGTCCCGGCAGTAGCCGCCCTCACACTCCCCCGACCACTGGAGCAAAAGCGGTCGAGCTGTCGCCCGCTTTTCTCCGAGCAAATGTGTGCGAGCTGTCGCACACATTT
>CAUGPT010000041.1:0-17272 GCA_959601495.1 uncultured Eubacteriales bacterium | reverse complement strand
GTACACTGTACTGTTTTCGTCGCCGCTACGCGATGCGACCGCCCTTTCGAATCCCACTCCGGAATCTCCGCCGCCGAAGAAAAAAGAAGCCTTTCGGCTTCTTTCGGTGGCGGAGGGAGTGGGATATGTTCAGGCTTCTTGTAAACGCCGAAACTCGTTTCGGCTTTTCGCGCTCATTAATGCAGTTTGAGCTTGAAGCAAGAGCAGACCGACGGGCTGAAAACAGTACACTGTACTGTTTTCGTCGCCGCTACGCGATGCGACCGCCCTTTCGAATCCCACTCCGGAATCTCCGCCGCCGAAGAAAAAAGAAGCCTTTCGGCTTCTTTCGGTGGCGGAGGGAGTGGGATTCGAACCCACGTGACCGTAAGGTCAAACGGTTTTCAAGACCGCCTCGTTATGACCGCTTCGATATCCCTCCGTATTTAATTGTTAAGTATCATTATACCGCGCGCGTTTTTGCGGGCGACTGTATACAGCCTAAATATTCTATCACATCGGCACCGGATTGTCAATATTTTTTTGAAAACGCTTTGGGCGAGCTTGTTGGTTTGTCAATGATATGTTACACCGAGGCGCAAAAAATTATTGAGAGTAGTTTTGGGAGAATTCCAGTTAAGCGGGCGCATGGGAAAGTTATTGTAATTGCGAAGATGAACCGCAAGCTGAGACTTAAAGTCGCTGAATGAATAGAACGAATGCGTTGCGTAAAAGTACTCATTGTCCTTGCGGTGCGACCGTTCCACTTTGCCGTTATGACGCGGGGTAAACGGTCGGATCAGCTTATGCTCAATCTTTCTCTCTTTGAGCGCGCGCTCAAAGAGAGAAAGATTGTCCGGCGCCGAGCCGCCGAAGCGCTTGGTGAACTCAAACCCGTTGTCGGTCTGAACGCACTTGACGGAAAAGCCGAGCCTTTGAAAGTGCTCGAGCATATGAATGAGAAACTGCGCGGAGGAATAGGTGCTGTTCTCCTCAAAAGCTTCAAGATACCGATAGCGTGAGAATTCATCGATAGCGGTATACTGATAGAACTTTTTGCCTGCGGCTGCCCCTACGAGGCAGGCCGCAGGGACAAACTTGACATCTATCTGCACGCGCTCGCCGGGGTAATTCATTTGTTCGTAAGGTTTAGGGATATACTTGGGATTACACGGTTTGACCGCCATTTCACCGTTCCGGCGAAGCACGCGGTACAGTCCGGTCACAGTGCGCGTATATCATCTTTGCCGCAGCTTCACCCGGAACACGACAAGTCCGGCACCCGGATTGCGGCGGCGCATATCCCTGATCAGCTTCAGTTCCTGTTCGGTGTGCTGATTCGGATGATGATGCGGTCTGCGTGATTTCTCGCGCAGCGATTCAAGCGTGCCGTCATACCTTCGCAGCCAGCGATAGATGTACTGCCGGTTCGTTTTGTACTTGATCGCCGCCTTTGTTACCCCATATTTCTGCGAATATTTCAAAAGGGATTGACGAAACTTCATATCCTGTGTTACACTGTTCATAGCAATTGGGAGCCTCCTTGTTGCTCTTTGGTGTGGTAACTTAACTGTAACACTTTTGGCTCTCAATTGCTATTCTTTTTTTCTCGGTGTAACACTTCTGTTGTAATCCTGCACGGGTAAGAATATTTTCTGCGAAAAGGTGCTTGCCGCGGATACGGCGACATGCTATAATATCAAAAAAACCATTGAAAAATACGGCGTGGACTTTCTCATCTCCCTTTTCCGGAAGTTTGAGAGCCTGCCGCTTACGGTAAAGCGCATGGTTGACAGCGGGGAACTGGGAAAGCTGAACTACTTTCGCTTCCGCAACTGTCATAACGGCTCGTCAACGCACTGGCTGCCCGCTTTGCAAGTATAATCTCGTGAAGAATTCAAGCCCCGTCCCATCATACAAGTTCCTCACGGGGAGTATTCTTGACGGCTGCGGCATAGACGATGCCATAGAGCTTACAAAAATGATGGAGGGCGCATACGCCGCTGCTGCCCGCACGCAGGGGGCTGACGTATTACACTGCGTACCGAAATGAAATAAATGCGCGGCTTTTCCGAAGCGTCGAAGCCGCGCTTATATACGAAAGGACAACATTACATATGGGAAAGATCACTTTTCTCGGAGCGGGCTCCACGGTTTTTGCCAAAAACATCATCGGCGACTGCATGCTGACGCCGTCTTTGTGCGAGTTTGAGATCGCGCTGTACGATATAGATCCGCAGCGCCTTGAGGATTCATACAACATGGTGTGCGCACTGAACAGGAACATCAACGAAAACAGAAGCAAGATCACAAAACACCTGGGCGTCGAAAACAGAAAAGACGCTCTGCGCGGCGCGACATTTGCCGTAAACGCAATACAGGTCGGCGGATACGAGCCCTGCACCGTTACGGATTTTGAAATCCCGAAAAAATACGGTCTGCGTCAGACCATTGCGGATACGACCGGAGTCGGCGGTATATTCAGAGCTCTGCGTACCATTCCCGTAATGGAGGGCATAGCGCGGGATATGGAGGCGGTATGCCCCGAGTGCCTGCTTATAAACTACACGAATCCCATGGCAATGGTCACGGGATATATGGGGCGTTTCAGTAAAATTCAGACCGTGGGTCTCTGCCACAGCGTTCAGGTCTGTGCGCATACGGTGCTCAAGGTGCTCGATATTCCGTTTACCGAGCCGCTTTATGAAAACATAGCGGGCATAAACCATATGTCGTGGCTTCTGGAGCTGCGCAACGGTGACGGGACAGACCTCTATCCCGAAATACGCCGCAGGGCAAACCTTGTGCTTGAGGGAAAGATGAAATGCGAATACAAGGATCTTGTGCGTCTTGAATATGTGAGACGGCTCGGGTACTATGTTACAGAGTCCAGCGAGCACAGCGCCGAGTACAACAACTTCTTCATCAAAAACGCGTATCCCGAGCTTATAGAACAGTATCAGATACCCCTTGACGAGTATCTCAGAAGGTGCGTAAATAATATAGAAGAGTGGGAGAGGGAGCGCCCGAGATACATATCCGGCGACATTACCCACAAAAAGACCTATGAGTACGCGGCGGGACTTATGGAGGCGGTAATAACCGACGTGCCCATGAAGATCGGCGGCAACGTTATAAACAGAGGCGCGATCCCCAACCTGCCGCCAGAGGCATGCGTTGAAGTTGCCTGCCTTGTAAACCGCGAGGGCGTTCAGCCCTGTATGCAGAAGCCCCTGCCCACAATATGCGCCGCCATGAACATGACGGAGATAAACGTTCAGCTTCTGGCAATAGAGGCTGCTGTTGAGCAAAAGCGCGACAAGGTATACCGGGCTGTCATGCTCGATCCTCATGCATCCTCCGAGCTTACCATATCGAAGATAGTCGATATGTGCGATGAGATGATGGAAAAGCACCACGCGGACGGATATATGCCCGTATATCACTGACTAAAAAAACAAGACTGCCGCAGGCAGTCTTGTTTTTTGCTGTATAAAGGCATTCAGCTTTCGGCGTGAAGATCGCTGTCGAGTATTTGCTTGATCTTCTTCATATCGCGGTACATATCCTCGTTTTTTCTGTGGTCGCGCAGAAGCGCCGAGGGATGGTACACCGCGCCTATAAGAAACGCGCCGCGTTTGTATACGGTCCCGTGTGATTTCGTAATACGAAAATCCGGGTCGATAAGCCGCATGGCGGCAATTCTTCCGAGGCAAACTATCATTTTGGGCCGCACAAGCTTTACCTGCTCTCTCAGATATCCGATGCAGGCGTCCTGCTCCTCCGGCAGGGGATCGCGGTTTGCCGGCGGGCGGCACTTCAGGATATTTGCGATATAAACTCTCTCACGGTCAATGCCCACGGCGGCAAGAAAACGGTCAAGATGCTGTCCGGCGGCGCCTACGAACGGAATTCCGGTCGCGTCCTCCTGTGCACCCGGCGCCTCACCCACAAACATAAGATCGGCAGTTCTGCTGCCCGTGCCGAAAACGCAGTTTGTGCGAGTTGAGCCGAGCGCGCATTTGCGGCAGCTCTCACATTCGGCTTCAAGGCTTTCCCAGTCCATATCGCTCCTCCTTTCCGATCCGTCTCGGGTCGTCAGACCCTTTTTACAAATTCTATCGCCGCAGCTGAAGAAATGTCGGCAGCCGCTTTGGCAAAAGAGTGATAATCCTCTGCGGCATTGCCGTTGTCGGACACTGTGCGCAGTATGCCGAAGGGAACTTTGTTTACATAGCATACCTGACCGACTGCCGCGCCCTCCATTTCGCAGGCGGCTGCCCCGAAGGTCTTTTTTATATTCTCTCTGCTTTCGCTGTCGGTAACAAATATGTCGCCGGAGGCTATCCTGCCGCAAACACAATGGGCTCCCGCAGCCTCTGACGCTGCTTTTAGAGTGTCACGCACTTTTACATCGCAGGGAATATATATCATATTTATACCGGAGATCATGCCTACGGGATCCCCTACGGCTGAGGTGTCCATATCGTGCTGCACAACACTGTCTGCTATGACCGTGTCAAGAACGTGAAGACCGTCCGCAAGCCCGCCGGCAACGCCGGAGTTTATAATGCAGTCGGGGTGATAGCGCAGTATCATCGTCTGCGCACACATGGCCGCAAAGACCTTGCCCACGCCGCAGACGGCGCAGACGACTTTTCTGCGGTGCAACGTTCCCACGGTGAATTCAATTGAGCCGATCGTTTCGCTGTGCGCACCGACGAGAGCGGCTTTTATTCGGTCAAGCTCTATCTGCATGGCGCAGATTATGCCGACGGCGCAATTTTCACTTTGTGTCATATCGCAGATCCGCCTTTCCTTCGGCTTCGCGCGCCTTCAGCGCGTCAAGATACCGCTTTGCCTCGCGCTTTGCCGCACCGAGGTCAAGCTCAAGCCAGTTGCCGCACTCAACGGGGGATGCGCCGAACATTTCTCCGTCGTGACTGATAATGCTTTCGAGCGTTTCTTTCACATAGCCGTATGCCTCGCTGTCGGTGCAGCCGCGCATGAGAAGATAAAATCCCGTGCGGCAGCCCATGGGACCGAAGTATATGACATTTTTGCCGAGGGCACCGCCGCGGGCGTATGTGGCAAACATATGCTCCACGGAGTGCATGGTTATGTTGTCCATGTAGTCGCCGCAGTTGGGGCGGCGCGTGCGCAGATCGTAGGTCACGATGTCGCCGTCCGTTCTTGAAACGTACATGCCGGGCACGATATATCTGTGATCTACCTGAAAGCTTGCGATTTTTTCCATAGTATGTCCTTTATTGTGAGATGAAAACGGGGACTTTGCCGAAAAACAGCTCAAGTCCCCGCGCCTCTGCCGGATCAGGCAGAAATTCAGTCGATCGTTGCTTCTTTGAGAATACGCTTTTCAGCCTCGGGGCACCACAGCTCGTTGTTTCTCTCGCAGATGTCCGCAAGATCGCGGAACAGATCTGCGTGTTCGCCGCCCTTTTCGGCCTCGCTGCGGAAATCCGTGATAGCGGTAAGCGGCAGGTCTATGTGGGTGTATATAAGCTTTTTGCCGCCGGGTATATGAGGCAGATTGAGCGTTGTGGGAGCGTCGGCGTTCAGACCGCCCACATGGGTGATCATGCAGGAGGGGTTGATCTTGCCCTCTTCCATAAGGCGCAGCGCCTCTTTCATGTCATCCGTATTTCCGCCGGACGTGCCGACGATGTGGGTGGAGCTGTAATGTACGTTATAGAAGTTGAACATCGCGGAGAACTGGTTGTTCGTGGGGCCCGCAAAGAAGTTCAGGCAGCCGTCGCGTCCGAGAAGCGCGTCGCCCATTTCCACAACGGGCTTTACGGGCGCAAATACAAATACGTCGTTGTATCCGTCGCCGCCGGTGAGAGCCTTCAGCTTTTCCGCCACGTTTTCTATGTTTCCGGTGTTTATGTATTTAAGCTCAACGCCGTGCGCCTTTGCGTCCTCTACCGTAATAAGAGACGCGGCGCGGCTGAGACGGGCGTCGTCAATATCCGTCACAACGAGCAGACGGGGGCGGCGGGGACCGTGAATTGCGTAGTCGACTGCGCCGAGACCCATAGGACCTGCGCCTGCAAGGATAGCCATTGCGCCGCCCTCAACGGTGCCCATATCGTGCACATATTTGCCGGGCGTTGTGTGATAGCAGGCGTGGAAAGCGCCGACGATGCAGCTCATAGGCTCGGAAAGACTGCCGTAGTAGAAGGCTTCGCCCTTGTAGGGAAGCAGGCATCCGCACTCCATTACCTCGTTGGGGATAACTACGTATGTAGCGCCGCCGCCGATGTTGCGGTACGAATATCCGGGAGCCGCAAGGCTGCCTTTGTAGTTTATGGCGGGCTGTATGGAGAAACGGTCGCCGGGCTTGAACTCGCTCTGCCACTTTTTGCCGACCTCAATGATCTCGCCGCAGAACTCGTGACCCAGAATAATGGGGTTTTCCGCTACGTTGTCGGGCACTCTTTTGTGCGCCGCGCCCTGAAGTGCCGCCTTGTGCGACGACATGCAGATGCTGTCGGAAATAACTCTGGCGAGAATCTCGCCCTCGCCGATCTCGGGAAGCTCAAATTCCTCAAGCCTAAGATCGTTTACGCCGTAAAGTCTAACTGCTCTTGTTTTCATTTTGTACCTCTTATTTATTTCTGTCTTTGCTTTCTTTGAACAGCCGCGCAAGCCGCGCCGCATTGTCGCCGCACGCCTCTCTTTCCTCAAATGCCGTAACGCGGCCGCCGTGTATAACGGCTGTGTATGCTTTTCCCTCGCAAAGCCCGGGAAAATCGCGGCAGTCCGTCTCAAACGGCGCGCCGCCGCCCTCGGGTACGATGACCGCAACATTTCCCTCTATGCGGTCCACCGCGCAGTCGAGCCGCCGTGTATCATCCGCTGCCATATCAGTAGCGGGGACGTTCGGTAAAGCCTATTTTGCGGCGCACCTTCGAAAGTGTGCGCAGAGTGTCGTGATGCGCCTCTGCCGCGCCGCGCGCCATAAGCTCTTCAAGATACGCTTTGTCGGCGGAAAGACGCTTGAACTCTGCCTGAACGGGTGCAAGCCCGTCCGCGCAAGCCTCGCCGACGGCAAGCTTGAACTCGCCGTAGCCCTTGCCGCTGAACTCTTTTTCGATCTCTTCAAAGGTCTTGCCGGTGAAGGCGCCGTATATGGACATAAGGTTTATAATGCCCGCCTTGCCTTCTCTTGCGCATACCTCGGATTCGGAATCCGTAACGGCACGCTTGAACTTACGTATGATAGTGTCGCGGTCATCGAGAATACGCACGGTGGCGTTTTCGTTTTCATCGGACTTGGACATTTTCTTTGTGGGATCCGCAAGGCTCATAATACGCGCCGCCGGCGTTTTGTTTATAAACGCGTCGGGAACGATGAAGGTGTCGCCGTATATGCCGTTGAAGCGCTCCGCAATGTTGCGGGCAATCTCAAGATGCTGCTTCTGGTCGTCGCCTACGGGCACAAGCTCTGTCTGATAAAGCAGAATATCCGCCGCCATAAGCGCGGGATATGTGAAAAGACCGGCGTTAATGTTGTCGGCATTCTTTTTGCTCTTGTCCTTGAACTGCGTCATGCGGGAAAGCTCGCCGAACATGGTGTAGCAGTCAAGTATCCAGCCGAGTTCCGCGTGGCCGGAAACATGGCTCTGCACGAAAAGCACGTTCTTTTCGGGATCGAGTCCGCAGGCGATATACAGCGCAAGCGTGTCGTATGTCCTGCGGCGCAGCTCTGCGGGGTTCTGACGCACCGTGATCGCGTGCTCGTCCACAACGCAGTAGTAGCAGCGGTATTCGTCGGAAAAAGCGGAGAAGTTTTTCAGCGCTCCCAGATAGTTGCCGATAGTCAGTGAGCCGGAGGGCTGTATCCCCGAGAACACTACTTTTTTATCCTTATACATTCAGTCACATCCTTAAAATATCTATTCACATTATTATATATCGTTCGGGCGCCCATTGTCAACAGTCATATTCCGAAAACAGGGCAAAATATGTCAAAATACGGCAGTTGGAACCGCAAATTATGCAATTGAGGAAAATAGAACACGGCAGCATAAAATTCTGCATTTGCATAAAACAGTAAAACCCCGCCGATAAAAGGAAAAACCGTCAGCCGAGTCTTGACTCGGCTGACGGTATCGGTCTGAATTTTCCGCCGAGCGGCGGAAAATTCAGATATTTGTCTTTCTTGTTTTGATCTCGTCGGTGATCATAGCGATAAAATCGTCCGCAGACATGATCTCGTTTGACTGAGAGTCGCGGCGGCGCACCGCAACGGTGCCGTCCTCCTGCTCCTTGTCGCCGATAACGAGCATGTAGGGTATCTTCTTCAGCTGTGCCTCGCGGATCTTGAAGCCCATCTTTTCCTGGCGCTTGTCGGCGTCGCAGCGAACGCCCGCAACCCTGAGCTTTGCCATAAGAGCGTCGGTATATTCGTTGTTGCGGTCGGTGATGGGTATGAGCTCAACCTGTCTGGGTGCGAGCCATACGGGGAATTTGCCCGCAAAGTGCTCGATAAGTATACCGATAAAGCGCTCGATGGAGCCGAAGCATACTCGGTGTATCATAATGGGGCGGTGCTTCTGACCGTCCGCGCCGGTGTACTCAGCCTCAAAACGCATAGGCAGCTGGAAGTCAAGCTGGATAGTGCCGCACTGCCATGTTCTGCCGATGGAGTCCTCCAGGTGGAAGTCTATCTTCGGGCCGTAGAACGCGCCGTCGCCTTCGTTGACTACGTAATTAAGGTGGAGCTCGTCGAGAGCTTCCTTCAGTCCGTTTGTAGCAGTCTCCCAATCCTTTTCGTCGCCGATGTGATCCTCGGGCATTGTGGAAAGCTCGACATGATATTTGAATCCGAAAAGGTTGTAAACTTCGTCTATAAGGCGTACAACGCCCTTGATCTCGTCGGTGATCTGGTCTTCCGTCATGAAAATGTGCGCATCGTCCTGAGTAAAGCAGCGCACGCGCATAAGTCCGTGCAGCTCGCCGCTCTTTTCGTGACGGTGTACAAGACCCAGCTCGCCTATTCTCATGGGGAGATCACGGTACGAGCGGGGCTCGGATTTATAAACCAGCATACCGCCGGGGCAGTTCATGGGCTTTACGGCAAATTCCGTTCCGTCGATGACGGTGGTGTACATATTCTGCTTGTAGTGATCCCAGTGGCCGGAGGTCTCCCACAGGTGGCGGTTGAGCATTATAGGCGTGGATACCTCAACGTAGCCTTCTCTTGTGTGTATCTCTCTCCAGTAGTCGATAAGCGCGTTCTTGACTATCATGCCGTTGGGCAGGAAGAAAGGAAATCCGGGGCCTTCCTCGCTCATCATAAACAGACCCATCTCGCGGCCGAGCTTTCTGTGGTCGCGCTTTTTAGCCTCCTCCATGCGGGTGAGGTATTCTTCAAGATCGGCTTTGGAGGCAAACGCCGTGCCGTATATACGGGTGAGCATTTTGTTCTTTTCACTGCCGCGCCAGTATGCGCCCGCAACGCTTGTGAGCTTGAAAGCCTTTACCGCAGAGGTGTAGGTAACGTGAGGGCCTGCGCAAAGATCCACGAATTCGCCCTGGCGGTAGAAGGAAAGCTCCTCATCCTCGGGCAGATCGTTTATAAGCTCTATCTTGTAGGGCTCTCCGCGCTCTTCCATAAGCTTCAGAGCCTCGGCGCGGGGAAGAGTGAAACGCTCAAGCTTCAGATTTTCCTTGACGATCTTCTTCATCTCCGCCTCAAGCGCGGCAAGTTCCTCGTCGGAAAAAGGCGTTTCACGGTCAAAATCGTAGTAAAAACCGTCTTTGATAGAGGGACCTATGGCAAGCTTTGTGTCCGGATACAGACGCTTCACTGCCTGCGCAAGAATGTGAGACGCGGTGTGGCGCAGCGCGCCGCGGCCGACCTCGTCCTCGAATGACAGCTCGCTTATGCTGCCGTCGTGCATGATAACTTTCATATATAACCTCCGTGGGCGGAAAAATGAAAAAGCGCCCGAAGCCCGTATGGGCTCAAGGGTGCTTAGCACGGTTCCACCTTGTATTTAACTTATTTTGCCCCTTAACGCGGGAAACGTTGCGCTCATCGCGCACGGCTCGGGAGCGGTCTTCGGCACAGAAACGTACGGCAGCGCTTTCAGCCCGGGCGCAGCCTCTCTTTTTACGGTTTTTAAGTGCTTACTCTTTCCGTCATTGCCTTTACAGAATTATTTTATCACGATTTGCGATTTTGTCAAGTAGCAAATGCAAGGTTTTTCGGCATCGGTATGACAGACAAAAAGCGCGCGGTGACGACATCTTAGAATTCAGCCTTTAAAAAGGCATGCGCAAAGCGGTACGCTTTGCGCATGCCTTGACTTTGGCATTGCCGAACGTACCGCTTGTCCGGTATCTGTCGCCGATATTTCAGTCGGCTGAGTTAAGATTTGTCACGTTTTATTCTGTGGGAGAATAAAGCCCTTGAAGCATTCTCCTCATAAGATATACGTCGTCGTCATCCCATCTGCCGTCATTATTTATATCTGCGGCAAGCTTGGGAAGCATGATGCCATCAACCATTCGGCGCAGAAGGTTAAGGTCAATGGCATTAACGTCCCCGTCTCCGTTAACGTCACCGACAATCACGAAGTTTTTGTTGAGCGTTACCGAGGCCTGCGGCATTACAAAGCTTATATCCGGGTTTGTGCTGTCGGCAAGCAGATATGTATCACCTGTCCAATGTGAAAATCTGTATGCCTTACTCCCTACTTTGTAGAAGGCGGCAGAGAGCTGAACGGTATCTCCGGCGGCGTGTGATTCCGCGACTCCGTCAACTGTGAGTGTGTACGTGACATCGTTTTCCGCTTCGCCGGGCGCTGCGGGTTCGATCTCCTGCCGTGCGGCGTATGCGCGGTCGGACAGATCGGCAGCATGGGCGATGGGTGCAATTGTTGTCAGCATACATGTCGCCGCGGTAACGGCAACTACTGACGATACGAACTTTTTGGTAAACTTTTTCATAAGTTTACACCGTCCTTTCTTTTAGTGTCAGTATAATATATGCGATAATTCGGAGTTTTAGAACCAAAATTTGGAAATAATTCAAAAAATTAATAATAAATTCCGCCTGCGGACATTTTTCTTTTGAAAAAGGCACAAAAAGCGGCAAAATGCTTGATTCCGCACTGAGTTTATATAAAACGGCAGGCACTTTGTTGACAGTGTGCCCCTCAAGATATATAATGTAGAAAAATATGATATACGGGGGCATACTATGACTTGCGGGAAAAATGTAAATATAAGAAAGGCCCGTCCGGAGGACGCTGAAAATATACTCAGCCTTTTGAAGATTATAGGAGGCGAGACTGATAATCTGACATTCGGCGCCGCAGGGATACCGTTCAGCGTGCAGCATGAGGCGGAGTATCTTGAAGGCCTCGCAGACAGCAAAACAGATCTGTATCTCGTAGCGGAGGCGGACGGCGAGCTTTGCGGCACGGCGAACTATTCGCAGATGAAAAGGCGCCGCATGAGCCATCGCGGAGAGATCAGCATAGCGCTCAGAAAGTCTGTCTGGGGCTGTCATGTGGGCACTCGCCTTATGGATCGGCTTCTGGATTTTGCCGAAAACGAGTGCCGTGCCGAGATCGTTTCGCTGGAGGTGCGCAGCGACAACGCGCGCGCCATAGCGCTTTATAAAAAGTTCGGTTTTGAAACCGTCGGCACATTTCCCGGGTTTATGAAGATCGACGGAAAGCTTGCCGACTGCGATATAATGTGTCTTCGCACCGGCATCTCCGACTGACGCAGCGCGGTTCGCTGCGGGCATCATTCCGAAAAACGGAGGATAGTATGAAACAAAAAAAGATCAATAAAAAAGCGGTGATCATAACCGCGGGCCTCGTTCTGGCGGCGGCAGCCGTTGCAGTGCCTCTTGAAAGACGGCTGTTTCAAAAGAGCACGGCAAAGGTCTCCGAAGAGGTCGAAAAAGAGATAGTTTCATACGGTGAAAACGAAAACAGCGACGGCATCGTCGAAAACACCCCCGACCCGTATTTTATATACAAGCAGCCGGGATATAAATACGGCGATGTCGAAACGGTGGAGTATTACTCCGATATAACAAAGACCAAACGCCACGCAAACGTGTTTCTGCCGGCTGATTACGACAAAAACAAGGAGTACCCGGTACTGTATCTTCTGCACGGCTACGGCGGCAGCTACCGTACATGGAAAAACAAAGCTGCGGATATAATCATTCAGAACCTGCACTATTTCGAGAACGGCGCCGAAATGATAGTCGTTTGCCCCGACAGCAACGTTAACAAGGAAGAAAGCGTTGACGGACTCAGCTTCTGGGAGAGTATAGAGCCGTTTGATAAAACGGCGGCGGAGCTTGTAGATAACCTGATGCCGTATATAAAAGAGAATTATCCCGTAAAAGAGGGAAGAGAGAATACCGCCGTCGCGGGCAACTCCATGGGCGGGCGCAATGCACTTGCGGCGGCATACACCTATCCTGGGATGTTTGACTATGTGGGTGCGTTTTCATCCGCTTCAGCAGTGGCGGCGGCGAACGGCACCGGAGTTTCCGCTCCGCTTGAAAAGCTCTCTCTGCCGGACGGAGTCGCGCCGTTCAGACTGATGTTTCTCTGCGTCGGCAGAAGCGACGACGTCTGCGGCAACGTGTCCTATGAGCTTGACGAATATATGAAGCGCGAAAACATAGACCACATATTCTACGATACCGAGGGCGGACATGAGACGACTGTCTGGCAGAACGCGCTGTACAATTTCGCGAAAAAGCTGTTTACGGACTGACGGCAAAGTATAAAGAAAAAACCGTTGTGTTTTACACAACGGTTTTTTCTGTGCGGCTTTCACGCTTCGTCCCGCAGAAACGGATATATTTGCGACATAAGATCCTCAAAGCTGTCCCAGTTGTCCGGAAACGCGTTTTCGCCCTCTGTGTGCCGGATCATGCCGTCCCCGTAGTTGATATCGAGCCGCCAGCTGCAGCCGTCCATGACGAAAATATCTTGCGGTCTGTAGCGCGGCTTCCATTTGTCCGTGCGCAAATTATCCAGCTCGGCGAGCCACCTTGCCGAGGTCTCCTCGTCAAAGCTGACTTCAGTATTCGGCGTGTTGTGAAATACGGAGTTGACATCTGCCGTTACGATGCCGCTTTTGACTTCAATATCAATTACCACCCATGTCGCGGCGTGTACCATATAGGTAAAGTGCAGCTGTTTTATCATGTTACTCTCCTTTATATGTCATATATCGGACTGATCGGTTCTAATATCGGGACGCTCCTGCCGCACACCCTGTTGTATGCAACGTTATAATCCTTGATTATCTTGCCAATAATCAAATTCCGAGAATGTGCTCTGAGGCTTTTCTTTCTTTTTCTTAGGCTCGGGCGGCTTTCCTCCGCATAAAAGGTATATGATGTAAAAGGGCAATATAACAATACCGAGCGCAATTGCGAAAGTGTAGAAAAGCACATACCCGATTACCTTGAATAGCATCTTAAGTACCCATACCATTATTTAGCCCCCATGTTATTCCAACACCGCATACAATGCTTGACAAATCGATATTTTTCGCAGTATCGTCAACGATTGAAAGAGGTATCCCTTTGCTTTCGAAACTATTGTATCACATGCTGTGTCCCATAAAGCGGACTTAACGTTTGGATATGAAAATTTTTACAGCGCCGTTCCTTTCTTCGGCACGAAAAAGCCGCTCATGTCGGCGTGCTCAAGCTCCAACAGCTTTACCTTTTTGTCGATCCCGCCGGCGTATCCGGTCAGGCTGCCGTTTGTGCCGACCACACGGTGGCAGGGAATTATTACGGAGATCTCGTTATGACCGACGGCGCCGCCTACCGCCTGAGCGGACATTTTCGCAAGCCCATGCTTTTTGGCGAGAAGGCGCGCTATCTCGCCGTAGGTCACGGTCTGCCCGTAAGGTATCCGCAAAAGCATCTCCCATACGGCCTGCCTGAAAGGTGAGCCGATAGGATGAAGCGGCGGCATGAAATCCGGCTCTCTGCCGGTGAAATATATGTCGAGCCAGCGCTTTGCGTCCGCAAGGATCGGCGTCTCGCGCTCGGCGTGCTCCGCGGGCAGATTATCCGCGAAATACTTTTCTCCGTCAAACCATGATCCGGTAAGTCCCGTCCCGTCGGAAGCGAGCAGGATTGCGCCGAGCGGCGAATCATAATGCTGAATATATGTCACGGTTTATACCTCACTGCTTATTTTTTTGACCTTAAAGTCTTTCATCTCCGGAATTGCTCCGCCGGACACTGCCCAAAGGTACAGGCTCGCTACGCTGCAATATGGGTGAAAGCGGCGGCGGTATTTTTCAAACAGTTTGCGGTCGATATTTCTGTGATGATATACCATGCGCAGTCCGCGCTGAATGGCAAGGTCGTCAAAGCTGAAAATGTCGGGGCGCTGCAGGCAGAACAGTAAGATCATCTCAGCCGTCCAGACGCCGATGCCTTTGAGAGAGCTCAGTTCGCGTATCGCGTCCTCATCGCTCATATGCTCCACAGCGTAAATATCAAACTCGCCGCCATGCACCTTTTCGGCAAAATCCGTGATATACTTCGCTTTGCGGAACGTCATGCCCAGCGACTGCAGCTGCGGCACTCCCGCCGCAAGAACGGTTTCGGCGCTGACTGAGCCGAGCGCGTCCCGCAGTCGCTGCCAAACGGTCGCCTGTGCTTTGGTCGAGATCTGCTGCCCGACTATGTGATGAACGACGGCAGAAAAAAGATCCGTGTCCACCGTGCGGTATACGCGGCCGACGCGGTCGATCACCTCGCCCAGACGCTTGTCCTTCTTACGCAGATAGGAAAGCTCCGCTTCTCCGTATTCAAAGTACATTCTTTTCGCTCCCGCCGTTTTTTATTTGCCGATGTAATTATATCACGATGCCGCGTCTTAATCAATCATGACAGGTGATGCCGAGAAAAGTTTTTCAGCGGTGGGTATGCAACATTAAATGAAGATGTTTATATTAAGAAAATTGATGCAGTTAAATTGTTGATAAAAGTTATTTTATCGTTTATACTGATATCGGAGATATTTGCTTTACACAGAACTACGGTTGAATATTTTATAGCGTGAATAATTATAACAAACCCGCGACGGTCTGTTGCAAAAGACTGATAAGCGGAGAAATTGAGGTGTAATAATGGATGATCGAGTAAAGTATTATGAGCACGATGACACATATTCCGGATATAACTTGTCAAAAATCGAAAAATTGCCAATTCCTAAATTTGAAGAAATTGATATCAATGATGCAATTGAGTATTCTCAGATTAGTCTATACTTTAATGCAGGAAATAGGCTCAAAACATGGAGTGACGAAGACTATGAAAAGTATAAATCAAAAAGCGAAACTCTTTTGGGGTTCACAAAACGTTTCTTTAATCAAATTAATGATCAAAACATAATCAAATATTATAATAGTATTGAATTAGGATATCATTCTGATTTTTGGGTGCTCTTTGATAATTGCAAACTGTTTGTCAGGATTTCAAGTGAAGTTTTTGAAATGCTAATCGATGAGTGTAAACTATCACCGAACAATTTGTTTTTACATAATAATATTGTTCGTAGGTATGGTAATGAATTGAAGAGATTTATACTTAGGAATGAATGCGGCATTCAAATTTTATTGCATGTGTATGAGGACTATACCAAAGACGAAAAGTTGTTTTTGCCTGATGAATTAACAAAAGACGATATAGCCAACTATATCGATAGTTATATTGACGGGGAGCGCCCAAACACAAAATATTTAAGAGATATTAGTAATATGAAGCGTACTAGTCGATTTGCGATTACCGATGAAATACGCTTAAAAGCGAATAGAAGATATGAAATAGAATGTGAAAAAATAATCCAGACAGGCTGTTCCACTTATTTTGGATATAGAATATCATTTAGCCCTGATCAGGATGAAGAGAGAATAGAAACACAAAGCGGACAAGAGTATACTTTGTCGTATAGCAAGAAGTGGTTATCGGAAACCCTTGACTTTCCAAGTATATTAAACAATTTCATCTATTTGTTTGATTTTGTGGATGTCCCTCAAATGAGATGTAATCATGTGAATAGAATGTCGCAAGCAGGTGTGTTTGAGAGAATTCTTGTATCAAAATCACCCAGAGAATACCCAAATAACGCAGCTTTTGATTCTTTGAACGGAGTTGCTTCAATGCAAATGCATGCCTATTATGATTTTTTGGCAAGACAAAATATTCGTTTGGAGGATGTGCTAAAGTGGGTCTTCACTGAGTATATACAATCTGAATTCGGTTGTGCGGAAATTCGTTTATCTATGCCATCCTCCGGTAGTACCTACGCAGAAAAATGCTCCATAATTATTATCGCCTTGGAATCGATTCTGAGGCAATATTCATTATATGTTGAAAACGGAGAAATCGATTTCGATCTCATTGCAATGTCAACAACGCCGATTCGATTTGCAGATTTAAAAAGTTTAGTAGAGGACAAGTATATATACGGTGTCGGTGCTGGTTACAAGCAGTTGTCGATGTGGCTGTTTTCCGATCATATGCTTTCTTTGGTTGATCGAATACATAAAGATGATGTTTGTTTTGTGGATTTGCTGTCGAAAGAAACGGTATATATTTCGGATTATCGTGAAGATGAACGTCGGAAAATCGAAAAAATGATGAGATATGACCTTATTTCTATTGACAGTGACGGAAGAATAGCTTTGAAAGATGCAATTATGTTGGTTGTTTTACGTGACTTATATCATAATGATGTTGTAAGTCGATGGCATTATCCTCCAAAAGCCCAGAAAGCCATTTCAGATTTTATAAAAAAGGGTGTTATAGTAGCCAAAAGCACACTATTGTCGCAGCCGGAAATTGATTATCTTAATTATTTGCTTAACCGTGTAGAATACACTAATGGATTGGAAATCCGTAACAGATATATGCATGGGATAATGCAGGTAAATACGAACGAGGACGAACATAAGAAGAACTACTTCTTGCTACTGAGGCTTTTTGTTTTGATTGCAATCAAAGTTAATGACGATTTTTGCTTGCTTGAAAGAAGAAAAGAGCGGAATGCACGCATACTCAGAGATGAAGGATACAATGTATGAAGTGATGGACAAGGATATGGCATAGTTATGTGAAAGCACCCTGCGGGACAGAGTCCCGCAGGGTGCTTTAGTCTTGTCGTCATTCGGTCGTCATATAGACCTGTTTTTCTGTGGAAAGCCCGTATTTACGGCACTTTCTGAGTTATGCAATCATTCCCACTCCGTTTTG
>CAUGPT010000040.1:0-17527 GCA_959601495.1 uncultured Eubacteriales bacterium | reverse complement strand
TTGAATTGATATGGTTCAAAACATAAGTATTTATCTTTTTTATCAGCACAGGAAATTAACTGTATTTTTGAAAGCAGAAAATTTTCAACCTATACTTTACAAAGCAAGGCTGTCCTTTCAGCCTTGCTTTCAGCAGCTTACGCTAATGATTTTCTTACTTCCGTAGATAAACGTAATGGATAGCTATAAGTTTAGTTAAAGTCAATTCATCGAATCTCTCAGATTTGGAGCACTCGCTCTGACTTTCCACTCGCGAGCACAATCGAGAGGTGGGGATAGATATATAAGAAAGGGGCGGAGATACTTCTCTGCCTCTTTCTTATACCGGTCGGGGGAGTGTGAGGGCGGCTACTGCCGGGACAGTAGCCCCCTCACATCATTTACATAAGTTCGGTAAACTGTCGATAAAGTTTGAAATGCTTTGATAAAAACTACAAGTCAGCAGTTTCAATATTTTTTGCGGAAGAGACTGTAAGACCAGTTTTCACCGGACATAAAGCAAGGCTGCCGTGCGGCAGCCTTGCTTTATGTCTGTATTTGATAATAATCCCTTTTCCGGTTCGGTTTTTTCGGGTTCTTAGGGAGCTTTTTCCCAAAAAAGCTCCCTAAGTGGGGTGTGGGGCGAAGCCCCGCATATATTTATCCTCGATCCGGGGGCGCGGGGCGCACAGCCCCGCTGATATTCCCCAAATGTCAAAGCTCAAGCTTGCCGGCGCAGGTGCATATAATATCCGCCGCGCGCTCAACTCCCACGGAGCCGCTGTTTATCATAAGATCGTAGTTTGATCTGCTGCCCCAGTCCCAGTCTGTGAATGTGGAGTAGTGGCGCGCTCTGCCTTTGTCGCTCTTGGCGATAAGATCAATGGCACGCTTTCTGTCGCAGCCGTAGCGCTCAACGGCACGCGCTATTCTCTTTTCCATATCGGAATATATAAACACCTTGAAAACATCGCTGCGCTCACGAAGGATAAAATCGGCGCAGCGTCCCACAAGAACGCAGGGGTTCTTCGCATACTCAAGTATGACCTTCTGCTGCGCAAGAAATACCTGCATGGTAAGCGGCAGCGCATTCGTACCCGTCATGCCCAGCGTGCCGTAGGTGTAGCTGTTGCCCATTGCAAGATTGTAAAGAAAGCTGCCCGTTACCGCCTGCTCGTTTTTCTCAATAAAATCGGGAGAAAGTCCGCTTTCCTTTGCCGCTTCGTCTATAAGCTCGCGGTCATAGTACGGAACTCCCAGCTCTTCGGCGACAAGCTTTCCGATTGAACGTCCGCCGCTGCCGAGCTCTCTGCCGATCGTAATAATTCCTTTCATGTTATCCATGACCTCCCAAAGCATTATTTTCTAATATAATTATACACATATTTGCGCAAAAAATCAACGGCTGTTGTTAAAATTATACAGCTTTTTTCTTATTTTTGCGCTTCCCACCCCCGCATGACGGCAAAATACGGCGCGAAAGGTCGAAAAGTGTGTCCTCCTCTTTACAAACGGGATTTCGTCGTATAAAATAGTAAAGGTACAAAAAAGCGAAACGAAAGGCAGAAAAAATGCAGATCTCAGAAAAAACACGCTTGTCGGCACAGGCGGCGGAAGCCGCCCTCGCCGATATATTCAGAGATATAGACGAGGTGTCTCGCAGGTGCACGGAGCATGTGCTCGACGTTTTCAGAGAAAACAGGGTCTCGGAGTCCATGTTTGCCCCGAGCACAGGCTACGGTTACGGCGACCGCGGCAGAGACGTTATTGACAAGGTGACTGCCGAAATTTTCGGCGCTCCCGCAGGGTTTATGCGTCCTTCAATCATGTGCGGTACCCATGCGCTCACCATTGCCCTGTTCGGGCTGCTGCGCCCGGGCGACGTCATGCTTTCCGTCACCGGAGAGCCCTATGACACGCTGCACGACGTTATCGGCATAGGCAAAAACGGAAACACCGGCATGGGCAGCCTTGGAGATTTCGGCATTGAATACGCGCAGGTCCCCTTTACAAAGGACGGCGAAATCGACAAAGATGGCATAAAAGCAGCTCTCGCCCATTACGGAAAACGCGTGCGCATGGTGTACATGCAGCGTTCCAAGGGCTATATGGACAGACGCACCCTGTCCGTCAAAGAAATTTGCGAGACCGCGGCTTTTGCAAGAAAGCACGCCGAGAGCTCTCCTTTTGTGGTGCTCGACAACTGCTACGGAGAGTTCACCGAGGAGACCGAGCCCTGCAACACCGCTTACGGTGACGGAGCTGTGGACCTTATGGTCGGCTCTCTCATCAAAAATCCCGGCGGCGGCATGGCTGACATCGGCGGATACCTTGTGGGAAGCGAGACTGCCGTTGAACTTGCGGGATACCGTCTTTCATGCCCCGGCACCGGGCTTGAAGTCGGCGCGTCTCTCGGGCAGAACCGCAACATGCTGCGCGGACTTTTCTATGCGCCGCATACTACCGCGCAGGCGCTGAAAGCGGCGCATCTCACGGCGTACCTTTTTGATGAGCTGGGATACAAGGTTTCCCCCGGTCCCTTTGAAAAGCGGCACGATATAATTCAGACGGTCACACTTGACACCCCCGAGGGACTTACGGAATTCTGCCGCGGCATACAGGCGGCTTCCCCCATAGACGCTTTCGTCACGCCGGAGGCATGCGAAATGCCCGGATACGATGATGACGTGGTCATGGCGGCGGGCGCTTTCGTAGGCGGCGCATCCATAGAGCTTTCGGCTGACGGACCCATGCGGGCACCGTATATTGCTTTTATGCAGGGCGGACTTACATACGAAAGCGCGCGCCTTGGAGTTATGGCTGCCGCCGACCGCTGCGGAGAGAAAAAGAAGGCGTAAGCCGCAAAAACATAAAACAGCCGCAAAGCGGCTGTTTATACATATATTTATAAACAAACTGATTGCGGCAGTCAAATGTTTTTCTTCCACCTTGTGCCGCGCTCGCGTTTCTCGCGAAAGAAACGGCGCAGAAGCTCCGCGCACTCCTCGCCGCGAACATCCCATATGACCTCGGGCTTGTGGTTGAACGGCATTGCGCACAGATCGCAAACGCTGCCCATAGCTCCGCCCTTGGGGTCGCGGGTACCGATTATCACCGTCGGCACACGGGAGTTGATTATTGCCCCCGTACACATGGGGCACGGCTCGAGCGTTACAAAAAGCTCGCAGCCCACAAGCCGCCATCCGCCGAGAGCGCGGCACGCTGCGCTGATGGCTGCGGTCTCGGCGTGGCTCGTCGCGTCGCGCTCGCGCTCGCGTCCGTTGCCGCAGGCGGCAATAACGCTGTCGCCGCGAACGATCACCGCACCGACGGGGACCTCGTCGTGCGCCATGCATTTTTCGGCTTCATCTATGGCAAGCCCCATAAAGTATTCGTCTCTCGCACTGTCGCGCACACCGTCACCCCCTCGCCCTGTCTCTTTTATAAAAGTATACCTCAAAGCAAAAAATCTGTCAACAACGTAAGCAAGAGGATTTAAATATGAACAAAAATTTCAGATACGATTCTGTTATCTTCGACCTGGACGGCACGCTGCTCAACACTCTTGACGATCTGCATGACGCCGTTGCGCACTCGCTTGCCGCATACGGTCTGCCCGCGCGCACGATCGACGAGGTGCGCCGCTTCGTGGGCAACGGCATACGCCTGCTTATTGAGCGCAGCGTTCCCGAAGGCTGCCCCGACAGCGTTACGGACAGTGTTTTTGAAGAATTCAAGAAATACTACGGCAGCCACTGCAATGACAAAACAAAGCCGTACGACGGTATAATTGAACTTTTGCGGCAGCTGAAAAGCTGCAATATTCCCTGCGCGATCGTTTCAAACAAGGCGGATTTTGCAGTCAAAACTCTTGCACGGGATTATTTTGACGGTCTGTGCGCCGCAGCCATCGGCGAACGTGACGGCATAAGAAAAAAGCCCGCTCCGGATTCTGTTTTCGAAGCCATGGCACTGCTCGACGCCAAAAATCCCGTTTATGTAGGTGACTCCGAAGTGGATATTGCCACGGCAAAGGCGGCAGGCATACCGTGCATATCCGTAAGCTGGGGTTTCCGCGATAAAAACGAGCTTATTTCGGCAGATGCAGAAATTATTTGTTCAAACTCTGCAGAGCTTCTTTCTGCGCTGGAGGCTTAACAATGCACATCCCTTCTTCTACAACTGACAAAATTGGCATCCTGAGCTTTGAGAAAGCTCTCATCCCTTCTGCCGCCGCGGATTATGACAGAAGCCGCTGGATATACGTTCCCGACTTCTATTCGGAATACCGATATATTTTAGGCACTCGCGGAAAACATCCGCTTATATGTATCGGCATAAATCCGTCGACTGCCGAGCCCGACAATCTGGACAACACGCTGAAAAGCGCTCAGCGTATCGCAAACTACAACGGATACGACAGTTTTATCATGTTCAACGTGTATGCGCAGCGCGCCACAAACCCCGATCACATGGAAAAAGTAATGAATCCCGCGCTGCACGCGGAAAACATGAAAGCCTTTGAGTATGTTCTTCGGCTGAGCGAGGGATACCGCCCCGCTATATGGGCGGCATGGGGCGCGATCATAGAAAAACGCGCCTATCTTGCCGGATGTGTTGCGGATATGATAGAGATCGGCGAGCGCTGCGGAGCTGTATGGTACACTGCCGGAGCACGTTCAAAAAAGGCGGGGCATCCGCATCACCCGCTGTATCTGAAGTCGAAAACGCCGCTTGACAGGTTTGACGCGGCTGAGTACTGCCGCACGCTTGCACGCTGAAACTCTCCTCAGCGAATATTGCCGCTCTAAAGCGCTGAAACTTTTCGAAATTGGCAAAGCATTTCAAGCTTTTTCGTCAGCTTTCCGAACGTAGGTGAGAGAGACGTGAAGGGACTGCTTTTCCGTAAGCAGCCCCTTCACACATCCCCGCAACGGTCCAAGAAAGGAGAGGCGGGAGCCGCCCGCCTCTCCTCTCTTAGAAATCTCACCTCACCACCCCGATGGTGCCCGCAAGCGGAGAGTCAAGGTGAGTGCTCCAAGCCTGCGAGATTCGACGAATTGACTTTAGCGTGGCTTTCAGACACGATTGACGTTTTGTTTGCGAAAGCGAAGAACGTTGCTCCCATAGATAGCAGAAGCAAGCTCGAAAGACGAGCTTGCTTCGCTTCATTTCGCGGTATATATTTTGAACTCTTGACTCATAGTTTCGAAAATTCGTCGGAGAAACTGTGAGAACAGTTTTCGCTGCACGCAAAACAAGGCTGCTGTCGGCAGCCTTGTTGGTTATCTTTATCTGATAGTCTAAAACCTATCCAGTCCGGTTTTTTCGGGTCTCGGGGACTTTTTTCCAAAAAAGTCCCCGAGCGAAGCGCGAGGCGGAGCCTCGCATAATTCCCATTTTCTCATGTCGGGGTGCGGGGCGCGAAGCCCCATGCATTTTCCTTATATGTCAGTTGCCTGCAGCGGCTGCGTCTGCTGCCGCGTCGAGCTTCTTGTTTCTGAAGTACAGGCAAACGTCGATGGAGATCTCTATAAAGTTAAGCACATAGAAGAAAAAGCTCAAAACAAATATAAATCCGGTCTTGGGAGTTACTCCGAGAAATCCGCCTGCCTCGATTATTTTCTTTGCAATTCCGCAGGCATAACCTACAAGCAGAAACACCTCGAAGAAAAGGCTTTTGCCCTTTGCCGTGCGGGAAACCCACGATTTACGAATAGAGATCGGCCATGAAAGTCCGAAACAGAATATTGTGAGCGCTTCAAGTAAATCTACAACCATTGTTAAAAAGTCCTTCCGTTATATCTCTGTAATAGTCAATACAGGCTCAACGGGCGGTGCCGCTGGCGCGGCGCCGCCCGTGCGGGCTTTTTTTATTTGCTCTTTCTGCGATAATCCGGCAGAAGCTTGGGAGAAACAGCATCCGTAACGATACCTGCCTCTTCACGCTCTTTGTCGAACTTTGCAATATGCTCAAGGGTAAGCTTTGCTACCTTTGTATCTCTTGCGCACTCGGCTGCACCGCGGCCTGCGGTTCTGCCGAATACGATGATGTCGAGCAGCGAGTTGCCCATAAGTCTGTTGCGTCCGTGTATGCCTCCGACTGCCTCACCTGCAACAAACAGGTTCTCAACATTGGTGGTCATACCTGTAACGTTTATGTCAAGACCGCCGTTCTGATAGTGCAGCGTAGGATATACCAGAATAGGCTCGCGGCGGATATCTATGCCGAAATCGCCGAACATACGCATCATTGCGGGTATGCGCGCCTCAATGGTTCCCTCTCCGCCGATAGCCTCTATCATGGGAGTGTCAAGCCATACCGCCTTGCCGATGCCCGTATCAACGCCTTCGTCTCTGTCGGAGCACTCGCGGATAATGGATGCAGCGGCAACGTCGCGGGTCTCCAGAGGATGCATGAACACCTTGCCGTCGCGGTTAACAAGCTTTGCGCCGAGAGAACGTACCTTCTCCGTTACAAGCGCGCCGAATATCTGCTGGGGGAACGCAGCACCGGTAGGATGGTACTGAAGCGTATCCGCATAAAGCAGCTTTGCGCCCACACGGTAACCGAGAACAAGTCCGTCGGCGGTAGCACCGTAATGGTTGGACGTGGGGAATCCCTGATAATGCATACGTCCCGCGCCGCCGGTCGCGATGATGACCGTCTTTGCGCGTGCGACCATAAGCTCATGGGTCTCCATGTTCATGAGGACCGCGCCTGCCGCCCTGCCGTTTTCGTCAAGAATAAGCTCTATCGCAGCCGTAAAGTCAACGACGGGAATTCCGCGGTTGAGCACTTCATCACGCAGCGTGCGCATGATCTCCGCACCGGAATAGTCCTTTGCGGCATGCATACGCTTGCGGGAGGTGCCGCCGCCGTGGGTCGTTATCATGGTGCCGTCGGGAGCTTTGTCAAACTCAACGCCCAGATTGTTCAGCCACTGTATAGCCTCGGGCGCGTCGCAAACAAGCTTTGCCAGAAGCTCGCGCTTTGCGGCATAGTGACCGCCGCCGAAAGCGTCCACAAAGTGAATGGCGGGAGAGTCGTTAGGCTTATCGGCAGCCTGGATACCGCCCTCTGCCATCATAGTGTTTGCGTCGCCTATACGAAGCTTTGTTACTATCATGGTCTTTGCGCCGGCATTGTCGGCCTCAATTGCAGCAGAAGCGCCTGCGCCGCCACCGCCGATTATCAGCACATCAACGTCGTATTTCACATCATTGAGATCCACATCATCTGCGCTGATGCGGCTGTGCGCCTGAAGCATTTCGCACAGCTCGTGAGGCACGTTCTCGCCCTTGTTGGGACCTATCTTAAGCGTTGAAAACTCGCTTTTCTTGTAGTCGGGATGATAAGCGCTGAGAAGATCGTCCTTCTCCTGCGCAGTCATGCGGGCGGGCTCGTATGCAATATTTGCCTCTCTTGCGGCCTCGACCGCTTTAAGAGATTTTTCAAATTCTTCCGGATACATTTTCAAAGCCCTCCTTACTTCTCGATCTCTCTGTTGTTGTACAGCTCTGTGATCTCCTCGATGGGCTTGCCCATGAGATCTTCGATAAGCTGTGTGAACGTGCCGTCCTTAATCTCGCGCACTCTGTCCTCAAGATGCTGTGACTTGGGGGCAAGGTACTTGCCGTTCAGTCGGCGGGCAAGCATTGCCACCTGAGGATGGGAAATGCCCGCGGGACAGCGGGAGGAGCATACGCCGCACATAACGCAGTCGAAGGACTCTTCCGCGCATTTGTCGAACTCGCCGCGCTGAGCGTATGCGATATACTGCATAACGTTAAGTCCCTGTGTGCAGCTCTTTGTGCAGGCGTTGCAGCCGACACACGCGTATATCTCGGGATAAAGCTGCATCATGATCTGCTCGGTGGGCTTTACCTTTTCAATATCGTATACCTGTTTTACCAGCGGGAAGAAAGGAAGCGTCGCGATATACATATCGTTTTCGACCTTGGTCTGGCAGGCAAGGCAGGTTTTCAGCTCTCTGTCGCCCTTAATGCGGTATATAGTCGCGCAGGCGCCGCAGAAACCGTTGCGGCAGCCGCAGCCGCGTACAAGCTGGTATCCGGCATATTCCATGGCGCGCATGATCGTAAGATCCTCCGGCACGCTGTATTTCTTGCCGAACAGATAAATGTTTACCATTTTTTCCATATCAAGTTCTCCTTATCTATTGGCTGTCATCAATACTCTGCCGGAAGCTCGTCAAGCTCATCGCAGCGGAACACGGGGCCGTCCTTGCAGACATACTTTGCGCCGATGTTGCAGCGTCCGCATTTGCCGATGCCGCACTTCATGCGAAGCTCCATGGTGGTGTACACCTGGGTCTTGTCAAAGCCAAGCTCCTGGAGACCCGCAAGGGTGAACTTTATCATGATGGGAGGACCGCAGAGAATCGCGATCTTGTCCGTGGAAAAGCCCAGCTCTTTAACATAGTTAGGAACAAATCCCACATGGCCGTCCCATTCGGGCTGCTCTCTGTCGATGGTGAGGTGCACGCTGACGCCTGTGTCCTTTTCCCACTCGCTGATGATCTCGTTGTAGTCCACCAGATCCTGCATGCTGCGGGAGCCGTACACAACGTCGATCTTGCCGTAGCGGTCGCGGTAATGACGGCAGTAGTTTATAACGGAGCGCAGAGGCGCAAGTCCGATACCGCCGGCAATGAACAGCATATCATGGCCCGCAAACTCGGTGTCTACGGGGAAAGGTCTGCCGTAAGGTCCGCGGATGGTTATCTGCTGGCCTACCTCCATGGAATGGAGCCACTGTGTAACGCAGCCGCACTTTTTGATGGAAAACTCCATAAACTCGGTGTTCGTGGGAGAAGATGTTATTGAAAACATTGCCTCGCCGACGCCGGGTATGGAAAGCATCGCGCACTGACCGGGCATATGGTCAAAAGCCTTTTTGCCGTCGGGAGTGACTACGCGGAAGGTCTTGACGTCGGGCGTGTCGATACGTATATCGGTAACGACGCCGATCTTAGGTATAAGAGGTTCGCCTACATTAGCCATTTTTCTTTCCTCCCAACTTTTTCATGACCTTGACAATATTCATCTGTATGGGGCATTTTGAAACGCATCTGCCGCAGCCGACGCATGAAAACAGCCCGTCGTTGTTTGTGGGGTAGTACACGAGCTTGTGCATGAATCTCTGACGGAAGCGCTCAAGCTGAGTGAGTCTGGGCTGCCCGGCAGACATTTTAGTAAACTCGGAGTACATGCACGAATCCCAGCAGCGGAAACGCTTTACGCCGTGTCCGGTGTTGAAATCCTTTATATCATAGCACTGGCAGGTGGGGCACACAAACGTGCAGGTGCCGCAGCCAAGGCAAGACTCGGAAAGCTCGCTCCACTCGGGCGCATTGAAAAACTCGGAGGTTTTTCCGTCGCCGAAAGCGTCGGCGGAAAGCTCCGCCAGGGGCAGTTTTGCAAGGCGCTCCGCTGTCTGCTTTTTCTGCTCTTCGACCGCGCTGCCGTCCGTCTCCTCGGTGAGAGAAGAAAGGCTTTCAACAAGCGCTTTACCCTTTTCGCTGACTGCGTTCATATACAGCGCGTCGTCCGTTTTCCAGCAGACCACATCGCCCTCGGGCTCTTTCGCGTCTATACCGAACGTGCCGCAGAAGCAGGTCTCGGCAGGCTTTGTGCAGGCAAGGGACATGATAACGCCGTGCTCGCGGCGGTTCTTGTAGTAAGAATCGCAGGGTTCGGCGAGAAATACGCGGTCCAGCACTTCAAAGCTCTTTACGTCGCATGCGCGGACGCCGAAGACTACGAAGTCCTCACACTCGCTGCGGGTATCGATGATGTCGATATTCTTGCCCTCGACCTTGAAATCCATAAGGTTTTCGGTCTGGGGGAAGAAGAAATCCTTTGCGCTTCTGACGGTATTGAGCGCGTCGGAAAGCTTTTTCGTTTCGTCCCACTTCTGATATGCCGCGCCGGCTTTCGTGTCTACGGGGAGATACAGCGCATGGTTTTCGGCAATTGCCGCAAACATCCGATCCAGCTTGTCAAGTGAAATCTTAAGCATCTGCTTCACCTCTTTCAACTGCCTCGCCGGGCTCGATATCGTCGGTGGTATAGTTTACGATAGGCGCTCTGCTGCCGACCTCGGCACCCGCCTGATACTCGCCGTAGAAATTATCTATATCCTTTATGAACTTTCGGTTCAGAAGGTGCAGCGGGATGTGCTGCGGACATACTCTGGAGCACTCGCCGCAGTCGGTGCAGCGGCCCGCCACATGGAATGCCCTTATAATATGGAACATTTTTTCTTCAAAGGTGTTTGCGGCAGCCTTGTTTTCAACGCCGGACGCGGGGTTGTCAAACACGCACTTTTCGCAGGTGCATGCGGGACATACGTCGCGGCAGGCATTGCAGCGGATGCAGCGGGAGAGCTCGCCCTGCCAGAAAGCAAAGCGCTCGTCGGGCGTCATCTTTTCAAGCTTTTCGACCTCGTCGAAACGTCCGCTGTCAAGCACTTCGCCGTCGCTGCCGAGCAGCTCGTCGTATGCAACGTGCTTTTTGGACTTGCAGTTGAGGCAGCGGTCGGGCAGGAGAGCGTTTCTCTCGATTTCAACGGTGCCGTCATAAAGTGTTTCGATCTTTACCGTGTCAGCGCAGTCCGTGACTTTGGAAATGCCCTCTGCTTTTTCTCTGATCTTTGAGGGGTCAAGCATGCCGCTGCAGGGAACGCCGAGCGCGTACACCTTTTCTCTGTCAAAGCGGTGCTCGGTGAGCAGCTGGTTAAAGCTGTATGTATCGCAGGGCTTCAGGAACACAAGCACCTTGCCGTCGCCCTTGCCGCACTCTTTTACGAGATACTTCGAGAAGTTTGCTCCGCAGAAATCGCCCCAGACAAAGTCCGCGTCGATCTCCTCCGCCGTTCTGAACAGAGCGGGGGTTACATCATAGTCAAACTCGCCGCGCTTCCATCCGAGGACACGGTCGACCGTGCCTGCCGAGAGAAGCTCTTTTGCTTTTTCTACGAGAATTTCGCGTTTCAGTTCTTGCATCGCAAATCCTCCAATCTCTTGTTTTCGCCGAGGGATGCGACCTTTTCGGCAAAATCGTTCATAGTTGCGGCAAACTTTGCGCCCTCTGCGGCGCTGACCCATTCGACACGTGTACGCTCGCGCTCTATGCCGAGGTAGTCAAGCATTGAGAACAGCAGCGCCATACGGCGGCGGGTGTAGTAGTTGCCGGATGTATAATGGCAGTCACCGGGATGGCAGCCGCAGATTATTACGCCGTCAGCCCCGCGCTGGAACGCGCGGAGAATGAACATGGGGTTTACTCTGCATGAGCAGGGTACGCGGATTATCTTTACGTCCGCGGGATAATTAAGTCTGTTGTTTCCTGCAAGGTCGGCGCCGGCATATGAGCACCAGTTGCAGCAGAACGCCACTATAAGCGGCTTATATTCGTTTACTTGCATATTGCGTCAACCTCCGCCATGATCTGTTTGCTCGTAAATCCGCGAAGATCCATTGCGCCGGACATGCAGGCGACCGTGCAGGCGCCGCAGCCCTGGCAAACCGCTTCGTTGACAGACGCAACGCGGCGGACCTTTGTGGTTCTGTCGGGCATTCTGAATTCCTTATCCACATAGGTGATAGCTCCGTAGGGACAGACCTTTTCGCAGGTGGAGCAGCCGTTGCACATCATTTCGTCGGAGTGTGCAACGCAGGGGTTGCCCGTGAGCTTGTCCTTGCAAAGCAGGCCTATGACCTTGGATGCCGCAGCGCCTGCCTGCGCTACCGTTTCGGGGATATCCTTGGGTCCCTGGCACGCGCCGGAGAGGAATACGCCCGCCGTGGGGCTTTCTACGGGACGGAGCTTGGGATGCGCCTCTGTGAAGAAGTCGTTTGTATCCATACTTGCGGTAAGCATGGTCGCAAGACCTCTCGCGGACTTATCCGGCTCGATAGCGGCTGCAAGCACAACCATGTCGGCATCTATATGCACCTGCTTGCCGTATATGAGATCGGATGCCTGCACCTTGAGCTTTCCGCCCTCGGGAGAGATCTTACCGACCATGCCCTTTATGTAGTGAACGCCGTATTCCTCGACAGCGCGGCGGTAGAACTCGTCGAAGTTCTTGCCGGGTGTACGCACATCTATGTAGAATACGTAAACGTCGGTATCGGGATATTTATCGCGGATGAGCATTGCATGCTTTGCGGTATACATGCAGCATATCTTGGAGCAGTATTCCTTGCCCTTTTCCGCGCATGCAGCGCAGCGGGAGCCGACGCACTGTACGAACACGATAGTGTGAGGATGCTCGCCATCGGAGGGACGGAGCAGCGTGCCGCCCGTGGGTCCCGCGGCGTTCATGAGACGCTCAAGCTCAAGGGAGGTTATAACATCCTTGGACTGTGAGTATGCAAACTCGTCGAACTTCTCCATTGAAATGGGATTGAAGCCGGTAGCCGCAACGATAGCGCCATACTTTTCCTCGATGTACTCGTCCTTCGCTTTATAGTCGATAGCGCCTGCGGTGCAGACCTTGGAGCAAACGCCGCACTTGCCTGTTTTCAGCATCATGCAGTGCTCGGGGTCGATGGTCGCCACCTTAGGAACGGCCTGCGCAAAGGGGATATAAATGGCGCGGCGGTTGTCCATGCCCAGGTTGAACTCGTTGGGTATCTTCTTCTGGGGACATTTTTCCGTGCAGGCGCCGCAGCCGGTGCATACATCCTCTTTTACATATCTTGCTTTTCTCTTTATGGTAACGTCGAAGTTGCCCACAAAGCCCTTCACCGCCGTCACCTCGGAATAGGAGAACACGCGTATCTTATCGTTCTGTGCCACATCCACCATCTTAGGGGTGAGGATGCAGGCCGCGCAGTCAAGCGTCGGGAACGTTTTATCAAGCTGAGCCATTTTGCCGCCGATAGTCGGTTTTGTTTCGACTATATCAACGGGGAAACCTGCGTCGGCAATGTCGAGCGCCGTCTGGATACCTGCGATACCGCCGCCGATAACGAGTGCTCTCTTTGTAACGGGGCTCTCGCCGGGGGTGAGAGGCGCGTTGAGATTTACCTTTGCAACAGCCGCTTTAGCAAGTATTATTGCCTTTTCGGTGCCCGTGGGCATATCCTTATGAACCCATGAGCACTGCTCGCGGATGTTTGCGATCTCCACCATATATGGGTTTATACCAGCAGCTGCAGCAGTTTTGCGGAACGTTGCCTCGTGCATACGGGGCGAACATGAGCAGACTACTATACCGGTGAGGTTATGCTCGCGGACAGCGTCTTTTATCATGTTCTGTCCTGCCTGAGAGCACATGTAGGTGTAGTCGGTGGAGAAAACGACTCCGGGCTCATTTTTCAGAGCCTCGGCAACTTTTGCAACGTCTACCGTGCCTGCGATATTGGTACCGCAGTGGCAGACAAAAACTCCGATTCTTTGCATTGTCTCTTTTTCTCCCTTCCTATTTAGAATATTTGCGCATAGCGCTTACAAGCGCCTGCTGGGGCATTTCGTCGTCGATGAGTCCGGGAATATCGTCGGCTGTCATGTGGTTTTCACCCTTCTGACGAATGACCGCAAGGCGCAGCGCTTCGACAAGCTTTGCGGGCTCAACGCCTCTGGGACAACGGTCTACACAGGCAAAGCAGGAAAGACATTTATAAACGGAATCCGACTTCATCAGCGTTTCGATATCCCCTATCTCCACCATGTATACAAACTGGTGAGGATGGTACTCCATTTCGTCATACGACGGACATGTGCCGGAGCACTTGCCGCAGCGCATACATTTCAGCGGGTTGACTCCGCTCATACGGAGCACCTGCTCTTTCAGATTTTCTGTTTTTTTATTCTGCATGAATATCCTCCTTCACGCCAAGCGCCTCAGCCAGAAGCTCGGTAAAATAAACCACCGGAACAGGGCTTGAATTCTTCACGAGATTATACTTGCAAAGCGGGCAGGCGGTCACTATCATCTCGGCGCCGTGTCCCGCGGCACTGCCGCTGACGCTGCTGCTTCTGCGTGCCGCCGCCTCGGGATCCTCAAGAGCCACATATCCGCCGCAGCACTCGTTGCGGCAGGGGTATATAACGGGCTCGGCTCCCAGTGCGCGGATAAAATCCTCGATTATGACGGGGTTTTCAACGTCGTCAAACGCCATGACCTTGCCGGGACGGAGCAGCAGGCATCCGTAGTATGCCGCTATCTTTCTGCCGGTAAGCGGATTTTTAACCGCCGCCCTGAGTTTGTCAAAGCCGACCACGTCGCGGAGAAGCTCAAGATAGTGATAGACCTTTGTTTCTCCGTGATAAGGCTCTCTTTTTTCTTTGTCCTGCGACATATACAGATTGACTTTGTTTTCAAAAGCGCTGTCCGTCTGCATTGCGTGGTTTGTCTGTTTTATTACGTTATGACAAGCGGAACAGACTGTCACGAGCGGTCTGTCCTCATCGCGGGCGCTCATGAGCGCGCGCACGCTTGAAAGCTTAGAGGCTACCTCGTCCGAGGCGCTTACAAACACGCCGCCGCAGCACTGCCAGTCGGGAATCTCGCAAAGCTCTATACCGAGAGCAAGCGCGCTGCTGCGGGCATATCTGTCAAGGTCTTTCGCCTTTGTACGGAGAGTACAGCCGGGAAAATAACTTACTTTCATTACTGTTTTGTTACCTCCGCTATGTTCTTCACACCATTTCCTCGGGGTGGAACACCTCGTCGAACTTCTCTGCCGTGAGGAAGCCGAGCTCAACGCAAGCCTCTTTCAGGGAGATATTGTCCTTGAAAGCCTTTTTTGCGGTCTTTGCTGCGTTTTCATAGCCGATGTAGGGGTTGAGTGCGGTTACGAGCATGAGGGAATTATGCAGATTGTGATACATTTTATCTTTATTTGCGGTGATACCGACGGCGCAGTTATTGTTGAAGGAAACTATCGCCTCTGCCAGAAGTCTCGCGGACTGCAGGAAGTTATACGCCGCAACGGGCATGAACACGTTAAGCTCGAAATTGCCCTGAGAAGCCGCGATGCCGACGGCAACATCGTTGCCCATTACCTGGACCGCCACCATCGTTACAGCCTCGCACTGAGTGGGATTGACCTTGCCGGGCATGATGGAGGAGCCGGGCTCGTTTTCGGGGATATGTATTTCGCCGAGGCCGTCGCGGGGGCCGCTTGCCAGCCAGCGGACGTCGTTTGCGATCTTCATCATATCGCAGGCAGTCGCCTTGATAGCGCCGTGCGCGAATACAAGCTCATCCTTGGAGGTAAGCGCGTGGAACTTGTTTACGGCGCTTACAAACGGCTTGCCTGTAAGCTCTGCCACCTTTGCGGCTACCAGATCGGAGAAGCCCTTGGGGGCATTCAGTCCCGTGCCTACAGCCGTGCCGCCGAGGGCAAGCTCGTGCAGGGGAGCCGCCGCCATACGCAGAAGCTCCGCGTCGCGCTCAAGGCTTGAGCGCCAGCCGGATATCTCCTGACTGAATTTTATGGGCGTCGCGTCCTGCAGATGCGTTCTGCCGGATTTTACTATGCCTTCGTTCTCTTTTTCAAGGCGCTTGAATGTCTCTATAAGAAGCTCGACTGCGGGAAGCAGCTTATCCTCGATGGCGATAACGGCGGAAATGTGCATTGCCGTGGGGAAAGTGTCGTTTGAGGACTGGCTCATGTTGATGTCGTCATTGGGATGGCAGAGCTTTTTGCCCGCAAGCTGATTTGCGCGGTTCGCGATGACTTCGTTCGCGTTCATGTTGGACTGCGTGCCGCTGCCGGTCTGCCAGACGACAAGAGGAAAATGGTCGTTGAGCGAGCCGGAGATGACCTCGTCGCAGGCGCGGCTGATGCAATCAAGCTTTTCAGCCGTCATTTTTTCGGGTCTGAGCTCGGCGTTTGCCATTGCCGCAGCCTTCTTCAGTATGCCGAAAGCGTGGGTTATCTCGCGGGGCATGGTCTCGATGTCCACGCCTATTCTGAAATTCTCATGGCTTCTCTGAGTCTGCGCCGCCCACAAACGGTCGGCGGGAACTTTCATTTCACCCATGGAATCGTGTTCGATACGGTATTCCATTATATTACCTTCTTTCGTATAATCAGATGCTCAGGCTGTTAATAACGTTCTTCAGCGTGTCTGCGCTGTGATTCAGCTTCGCAATCTCGTCATCGGTAAGGGGAACATTCACCTTGCCGCGGACGCCGTTGTGACCGACCATGTTCAGCGTACTGAGGCACACGTCATCAATGCCGTACTCGCCGTGCATCATGGTTGAAACGGTCATGGTAGTGTCGATGCCGCTCAGGATGCACTTGCATATATGACAGACAGATACGGAAACCGCATAGAATGTTGCACCCTTGCGTGCGATTACGCGTCCGCCGGACTTTCTGACATACTGCTCAATCTCTTCAAGGTTAAGCTCGGGGCTTTCGATTCCGGGGGTCTTTATAAGGCTCCGGCACTGAGCGATCGGCACGTTTGAAATATTCGCGATGGACCAGGGAATAAACGACGAATCTCCGTGCTCGCCGAACACATATGCATGAACGTTGCTCTGATTTATCTCGTAATACTCGGAAAGTCTCGAGCGCAGGCGCGCCGTATCAAGTATAGTACCTGAGCCGATGATGCGGTTTTCGGGAATGCCCGACAGCTTGTAGAAGGTATATGTAAGTATGTCTACCGGGTTGCTGACGATTATGTACGTTGCCTCGGGCGCATACTTTGTGATCTCGGGAATGATCGATTTTGTGATGTTGACGTTGGTCTGCGCAAGCTCAAGTCTTGTCTGACCGGGCTTTCTCGCGATACCGGAGGTGAGAATGACGATGTCTGAGTCAGCCGCGTCACGGTAGTCGCCCGCATAGATGGAGCAAGCGCCGCAGAAGGGTGTGCCCTGTCTGATGTCAAGCGCCTCGCCCAGCGCCTTTTCGCTGTTGATGTCGATCATGACGATCTCGGAAGCAAGACCCATTACCGTAAGAGTATACGCGATAGTGGAGCCGACGCTTCCCGTTCCGATGATAGAGATTTTGTTCATAGTGTACCTTCCTTTGTTTATCTCCTGATTTTTGACAAAACAGATTTTGTTTGTGCGCGTTTGCGCCGCCCGTGAATCCGGAGTGCGCAGACGGCAAAAAATGAGGAAAACAAGTTTTTCCGTATACAGTATAACATATTTCGAGCCGCTATGCTATGCTGATTTTGCATATCGGTATTGCATTTATTGATATGACCCTTCCCGATAGAGAAAACCGCCGCCGCGCGGCGCATCGCGTGTTTGCTTTTCGCCGCCTCGCAAGCGGTCCGAAAAGGCGCAAAGGCGGCGATTTGCCGTCGGCGTCTTTTCCGCTTTTCCGCAGCGCGGCATCGCTCCCGCGGCATCGCCTCTATATGAATATTCGCAGCACGGAATATAAATAACAGCTTCATTTTCGGGACAGTCGGCGACCGGGATCTCCGCCCGCGAAACGCCAGTGATTTACGCAGCGGAGCGCCCGGGATCTCCGCCCGCAAGTCACAACCTCCGGCAAAGCCGGAGGCTTGAATAAGCCCTAGAAGGGCATTT
>CAUGPT010000039.1:0-17590 GCA_959601495.1 uncultured Eubacteriales bacterium | reverse complement strand
CATTCTTCTCTTAACTACCTTTCTCCGCTTGATTTTGAAGCCGTTTATCTTTAATTCCCCTTATTTTTTGTTCAGTTTATTGACAAAGTCCCCTCTGCCTCTTTCTTATACCGGTCGGGGGAGTGTGAGGGCGGCTACTGCCGGGACAGTAGCCCCCTCACATCCTTTACTTGCGTTCGGAAAGCTAACATCAAAGTTTGAACTGCTTTCCCAATTCCCAAAAGCTGAAAGCCGCCGCCCGTCCGCGGCTGCTTACGGAAAAGTAGTCCCTTAACGTCCTTCTCACTTGAGTTCGGTAAGCTAACTACAATGTTTGAAACGCTTTGCCAATTCCGAAAGGTTAAAGCCGCCCGCTGCCGGAACAGCAGCCCCTTCACGTCTCTCTCCCCCGTTCGGCAAGCTGACGATAGAGCTTGAAATGCTTTGCCAATTTCGTAGAGACGAAACTCAACCGTCCGTGGCTGCTTACGGAAAAGCAGTCCCTTCACGTCTTTTTCACGTACGTTCAGTAAGCTGACGGCAAAGTTTGAAATGCTTTTCCAAACATAAAACAAGGCTGCCGTCGGCAGCCTTGCTTGCTATCTATGCTTGATAGTCTAAAACCTATCCGGTTCGGTTTTTTCGGGTCTCGGGGACTTTTGGGGAGAAAAGTCCTCGAGCGGAGCGCGAGGCGGAGCCTCGCATATATCCATTTTTATATGGTCGGGGTATGGGGCAGAGCCCCATAAAAACGTTCTTCATGTCGGGGTGCGGGGCGCGGAGCCCCGCAAATATCTTTCTCTGTATGCTCACAGCTCCGAGAGAAGCGAGCGAGCGTATGCTATTTGCTGTTCAACGCTTTCCGGTGATGTGCCGCCCTCCGAACTGCGTCTTTTGACGCAGTTCGCAAGGTCAATAGCCTCGTATAGTCCCTCGCAGTCGCCGAACTCTTTTCCGACGGCACGGTACTCCTCCTCCGGCAGCTCTTCGAGCACGGTTCCCAGCTGTATGCACCGCGCGACGCACTGTCCCGCCAGCTTATATGCCGCGCGGAAGGGCACGCCTTTCTGAGCCGTCAGCCAGTCCGCAAGGTCGGTGGCGTTGATAAAACCTTTCTGCGCCGCGGTTTTCATATTGTCTTCAAGCACCTTCATGGTGGCGAGCATTGGCGTAAACACATCAAGGCATGCTTTCACCGTGTCTACGGCGTCAAACGTGCCCTCCTTGTCCTCCTGCATATCCTTGTTGTATGCGAGAGGCAGTCCTTTGAGCGTGGTCAGCATAGCTATGAGCGAGCCGTACACCCGCCCGCACTTGCCGCGCACAAGCTCAGCCATGTCGGAGTTCTTTTTTTGCGGCATGATGGAAGAGCCTGTGGTGTACGCGTCGTCGAGTTCCACGAACTTGAACTCCCAGCTTGACCAGAGGATTATCTCCTCCGAAAAGCGGGACAGATGCATCATGAGAATGGAAAGACCGCTCAGAAGCTCCGCGCAGAAGTCCCTGTCGGAGACGCCGTCAACGGAGTTGCGGCATATATCCGAAAAACCGAGAAGCGCTGCTTCGCTCCGTCTGTCGGTATCATACGTTGTGCCCGCCAGCGCGCAGCAGCCGATAGGACTCTGATCCATGCGCGCGCGGCAATCGGAAAGCCTTGTAATATCGCGCAAAAGCATCATCGCGTATGCCATCAGGTGATGCCCGAAAACTATGGGCTGCGCCCGCTGCAGATGAGTGTATCCCGGCATTATGGTGCAGGTGTGCTGCTCCGCTTTGCCGCAGATAACATTTATAAGCTCTTTCAGCTTGCCGATGATCACGGCGATCTCGTCCATAAGATACATTCGCATATCAAGCGCGACCTGATCGTTGCGGCTGCGCGCCGTGTGCAGCTTTTTGCCCACGTCGCCTATGCGCGCCGTCAGCTCCTGCTCGACAAACATATGGATATCCTCGCAGCCGGTATCTATTTCGAGCGCGCCGTTTTCAATATCGCGCAGTATGCCGTACAGCCCGCAGATAAGCGCGTCGGCATCCTCGCCCGGGATGATGTTCTGCGACGCGAGCATTGCCGCATGAGCGATACTGCCTTTTATATCCTGACGGTACAGCCGCTTGTCAAAAGCCGCCGAAGAATTGAAGCTGTCGGCAACGGCGTCAGTCGCGCCGTCCGTTCTGCCTGCCCACATCTTTGCCATAGTTTCTCCTTTTTCCATGCCTGTATCCGATCACTGCCCCGACGCAGAAAGCGCCGGGGCGGTTTTACTTTACCTTATTTACCGCACTTTGCGTCGACCTGCGCCTGCACCGCAATGGGCAGACCGTACAGGTTGATGAATCCCGCGGCGTCGTGCTGATCGTAGCTGCATTCGCTCTCACCGAACGTAGCGATATCCTCACTGTACAGCGACTTGTCGCTCCAAACGCCCGCGTTTATCATGTTGCCCTTGTAGAGCTTCAGCTTTACCTTGCCGGTAACGTTCTCCTGCGTTTTGTCAACAAAGGCGGAGAGCGCCTCGCGCAGAGGCGTGAACCACTGACCGTTGTACACAAGCTCCGCAAAGGTTATGGAGAGCTTCTGCTTTTCGTGCATGGTCATTTTGTCGAGGCATACCGACTCAAGCACGCTGTGCGCTTTGTAAAGGATAGTACCGCCGGGGGTCTCGTACACGCCGCGGCACTTCATGCCCACAAGACGGTTCTCTACGATATCTATAATACCGATGCCGTTTTTGCCGCCGACCTCGTTCAGAGCGAGGATCATATCCTTTGCGCTCATCTTTTTGCCGTCGAGAGCGACCGGGATGCCTTTTTCGAACTCAAGGGTAATATACGTGGGCTTGTCGGGCGCGTCTATGGGAGAAACGCCCATTTCGAGAAATCCCTTTTTCTCGTACTGCGGCTCGTTGCCCGTATCCTCAAGGTCAAGACCCTCGTGAGAAAGATGCCACAGATTTTTATCCTTTGAATAGTTGGTCTCGCGGTTTATCTTCAGGGGGATGTTGTGCGCCTCGGCGTACTCGATCTCCTCCTCACGGCTCTTGATGTTCCACTCACGCCAGGGAGCGATTATAGGCATATCGGGCGCGAAATGCTTGACGGCAAGCTCAAAACGCACCTGATCGTTGCCCTTGCCCGTGCAGCCGTGGCAGATGGCGTCCGCGCCCTCTTTTTTTGCTATCTCTACAAGACCTTTGGCAATGCAGGGACGCGCGTGGCTCGTGCCCAGAAGATATTCTTCGTAGACGGCGCCCGCCTTCATGGTGGGGATGATGTAGTCGTCAACATACTCGTCGCAAAGATCGAGCACATACAGCTTGGAAGCGCCCGTCTTCAGCGCCTTTTCCTCAAGCCCGTCAAGTTCGTCCGCCTGACCCACGTTTCCGGATACGGCGATGACCTCGCAGTTGTTATAGTTTTCCTTCAACCACGGGATTATTATGGAAGTATCAAGTCCGCCGGAATACGCAAGGACTACTTTCTTTATATCATTCTTATTCATTGTCTTGTCTCCTTCTCGGAATATTTATGCACAATTGGTGCTTACATTGCATATTATAAGCGATAATATACATATTGTCAACGCTTTTATGCAATAAAAATTCAACCTCGCGAATATTTATCCGCTTTGCTGCAATGAACGCCGCCCGGGACGCGCGAATTGTGCATTTTTATGAGATGACACGCACTGTTAACAACAAATGCTTGAAAACGGGGCGGATTGCTGTTATACTGAAAAAAGAAGAAAATGAGAAAACGGGAGCGTATTATGAAAAAAAACGACAAGTCGGCGCAGGACGAGGGCAGAAAGACGCAGAGCGCCGACGCGGTACGCGAAGATTTTGAAATAGAAGAATCCAACGCAATGCGTGTTCTGCGCGGCACGGGCGAGGAAAATACAAATCCGCACGAAAGCCGTATTGAGGGCAGAAAGATAAGCCGCGCAGAAAACTTTTGGTACAGGCACAAGTGGCACGCGGGGCTGACCTTGTGCGGCATTGCCATTGCGGTCGTTGTGCTGATCCAGATCATCACCCACGTAAAGCCCGATCTGTATATTATGTACACGGGTCCCGCGGCGATAGTCGGCAACAGGTATGACAAGCTGGAGGCGGCGATCACCTCCGTTATGGAGGATACGAACGGCGACGGCAAAACGGCGATAAGCTTTGCCGACAACACATATCTATCCGCGGATCAGATAGACGCAAAAAAGGCAGCTGCCTCCGGCACGTTCCGCTTTGACTATCAGTCGAACAACGCGGCGTTTCAGCGCTACACCACGGAGATCACGGCGGGCAAGCACATGTTTGTAATGCTTGATCCCGCGCTGCATGATCAGATGGCGTCCGCGGGGGCGTTTGTGCCGCTTGACGAGATATTCGGCGGTGAGATCCCCGCATCCGCATATGGGGATTACGGCATACGCCTGGGCGACACCGAGTTTTACAAGAGCGATCCCGACATAAACTTCTTGCCGGCAGACACTGTTCTGGCAGTGCGCATTCCCGCGGCGCTTGACTTTAAGAGCGACGAGAAAAAAGCGGAATATGCCGAGCCATACAAAGAGCTTCTGCGCAGCATTGCGGAGTACGTGCCCGAGAAGAGCGGCAACTGACGGGGAAGCAGCGCTCGAGAGCGGATTTTTCTCTGCGCGTGCTGCTTGTACGGCTGCGCTGTCCGAGCGGCGGAGCAGAGACAGTAAAATCCGCTTGAAAAAAGGGGAAAAGGGTTATATAATAGTAGTAAGAATGTGATTTTTTGCGAAAGGACCGATCCGATGAAACACCGAATTCTCGTTGTAAGTTCTGCAAATATGGATTTCGTTCAGCGCATGGCACGTCTGCCGTCCGCGGGCGAGACCGTTGTTGAGGATGAAACATACAGCTACATCCCCGGCGGAAAGGGACTGAACAGCGCCGTCACGTTTGCCCGTCTCGGCGGAGACACCGTGCTTTGCTCGCGTGTCGGCAGGGATGCAAACGGCGACAGACTCTGCGAGTTCTTTGCAGGGGAGGGTATCGACACCAGATTTGTCTGCAGAGACAAAAATCTGCCCACGGGACTTGCGTCCGTAATGGTGGAAGCGGACGGCGCAAACAGGATAGTTGTGTACCCCGGTGCCGCCCGTGCCCTTTGCGCCGACGATGTGGAGGAAGCGTTCACATCGTATCCGGACGGAGTGTTTGTACAGACGGAGATACCGGCAGAGGCGGTCATTGCGGCGTCCCGCTTTGCGAAAGAAAAAAACATCCCGTTTTTCTTGGATACAGGCTCCATCGGTCCCAATTTTCCGCTGGGCGAGCTATACGGTGCGGAGATAATCTCTCCGAATGAGACGGAATGCTTTGCCATGACGGGTATTACTCCCGATTCTGTCGAAAACTGTCTGCGCGCCTGCATAAGGATCGCGTCGGTTACGGAGACGAAATATATAGTGCTGAAGCTCGGGCATCGCGGCTCGTTTGTGTACGACGGAAAGTATTATAATCTTATCCCTGCGCACAAGGTGCAGGCTGTTGACACGACTGCCGCCGGCGATGTGTTTACGGCAGCTCTCAGCTATGCGTATCTTCAGCGCGGAGACATACTTGAGTCGGCGCGATTCGCAACGCTTGCCGCCGCGGTATGCGTCACTCGCGAGGGCGCGTCAAGCTCCGTTCCCACCCTGCGCGACGTAAAGCTGTTTGCGAAAAGCGTGCGTGAGGCATCCCGCTGAGAGAGGCAGTGTCTGCCGCCGTACGGCTGCCACAGACGGTAAATTTATAAGGAATAACAAAACGAAATGAAAAAAATGATTCTCGGCGTCGACTACGGCGACGCAAGAACAGGGCTTGCGCTCAATGCGGGAACGTTCGCCTTCGGTGCGGGCTGTGTGCACTGTGAGGGCATGAGGCGCACCGCGGAAGCGGTTGCGGCAGCTGCCGCGGAAAAGAAGGCTGATCTTATAGTTGTGGGCAACCCGGTGAACATGAACGGAACAGAGGGTCCGCGCAGCGAAAAGTGCCGCGCCTTTGCTCATATGCTCGGGGAGATCTCCGGTATTCCGGTGGAGCTTTACGACGAGCGGCTGACCACCGTCAGCGCGCACAACATTATGTCGGAGCTTAATGTCCGCGGCAAAAAACGTAAGGACAATGTTGACGAGCTTTCGGCTACGATCATCCTGCAGGATTATATCGACAGAAACAAAGATCTGATGTGAATTTGCATAGCTTGTCGCCCCCCGCATGGGGACGAATACACAAAGAGAACGGCGCCCGCCGAGGAATGCGTACTGCGTACTCCTCAGCGGGCGCCGTTCTTCGGTCCCGCGTTTATCCTTTTTCTCCGTGCTTTTCAGATGTCCGCCTGTGCAGCGTACTGTGCGGCGTACTGCGCAATAAAGCGCTTGCGCTCCGTAAGGTTGTCGCCCAAAAGCACATCAAATATGTGCTCCGTTGCGGCGGCGTCGGACTCCGTTACCCTTATAAGCCGCCTCGTCGCGGGATTCATGGTCGTCTGCCACATCATGTCCGGTTCGTTCTCGCCAAGTCCCTTTGAGCGCTGAAGCGTGAACTTTTTGCCTGCAAGACCCGCCAGTATATCCGTTTTTTCCTGCTCGTTGTAGGCGAAATATATCTTTTCTTTCGTAGTAATCTCAAACAGAGGAGATTCGGCAATATAAACCTTGCCCTCTTTAATAAGCGTGGGCAGCAGACGGTTGAACATAGTCAGAAGCAGCGTGCGTATCTGAAAGCCGTCCTCGTCCGCATCGGTGCAGATAATGATCTTCGACCAGCGCAGCGAGTTTATGTCAAAGGGCACGAAATTGCCTTTCACCTTCGCCTTTATCTCTACACCGCAGCCTATAACGCGCAGAAGGTCAACGATTATATCGCTTTTGAAAATTTTGTCGTATGTGCTCTTCTGGCAGTTCAGCGTTTTGCCGCGCACGGGGATTATCGCCTGAAATTCGGCGTTTCTGCCCAGCTTGCAGCTCGTCATTGCCGAGTCGCCCTCGACTATATAAAGCTCGCGCCTGTCGGGATCCTTGGAGCGGCAGGATACGAATTTTTCGACCCGGCTCGCAACGTCGGTGGACGCGGCAAGCTTTTTCTTTATATTGAGGCGCGTTGTTTCCGCGGTCTCTCTTGAGCGCTTGTTCACCAGCACCTGGTTTACGAACTTTTCGCCGTCAATGGGATTTTCGGCAAAATAAATTTCAAGCTGCTCTTTTATAAATGCGGTCATTGCCTCCGCAATGAAGGCGTTCTTAATAGACTTCTTCGTCTGGTTTTCATACGAGGTTACCGTTGAAAACGAGTTTGTGACTATAACGAGGCAGTCCTCAATGTCGGCGTACGTTATCTTCGATTCGTTCTTGTTGTACTTGTTCAGCGCTTTGAGCTGCTTGTCCACGGCGTATGTAAACGCCGTTCTGACAGCCTTTTCGGGGCTGCCGCCGTGCTCAAGGAAGCTGGAGTTGTGATAGAACTCCGCGACGCTTACGGCATTGGAGGCGCAGAACGCCACCTCGCAGGTGAGCTTGTAGTCCGCCTTATCCTCTCTGTCGCGGCCGCGGGTTTCCGCCATCTTCCACGATACGGGCTGAGTTATGGCGCTGTCGCCCGCAAGACGGGCAACGTAGTCAAGAATACCGTTTTCGTAGTAAAATACCGACTCGTCAAAGCTTGAATCCTCATTTTCAAATCTGAAAACGAACTTAAGCCCCGAGTTTACGACTGCCTGCCGCTCAAGCACGTCGGTGAAATACTCTTTCGGTATGTTTATGTCCGTGAAAACGTCAAGATCGGGCTTCCAGTGCGTTACGGTGCCCGTGCGTCGCTCTTTTTTGTCAAGAGGCACTACCTCCAGCTTCGTAACAGGCTCGCCGCGCCGAAAAGACATACTCGAGCAGGTCTCTCCGTTGTATGAGCGCACCTCGAAAAACTCTGAGGAATACTGCGTTGCGCAGGCACCCAGACCGTTGAGTCCTATGGAGTATTCGTATGCGCTCTCACCGGAGTTGTTGTTGTACTTTCCGCCGGCGTACAGCTCGCAGTATACAAGCTCCCAGTTGTAGCATTTGTATTTGTCGTTGTAGCCCATGGGCACGCCGCGTCCGCGGTCGTCCACCTTAATGGAGTGATCCTTATATGCGGTTATGGTTATAACGGAGCCGTAGCCCTCCTTCGCTTCGTCCACGGAGTTTGACAATATCTCAAAAAACGCGTGCTCGCAGCCGTCAAGTCCGTCGGAGCCGAAAATTACCGCGGGGCGCTTGCGCACTCGGTCCGCGCCCTCCAGCTTTTCAATGGAAAGATCGTTATATTCGCCGCTGTCCTTTACTTTTGCCATACTGTTTTCAAGTCCTTACCAATCGTATTTTTCGATCTTTGCGCCGTCGTCCGATACGAGAAGATACCCGCAGAGAGAATATCTGTCCTCGTCCTCAAGGTACCACGAAACTCTTATGCGGTAGCAGTCGCCGCCCTCGGAGTCCTCCATGCCGTCAAAGGAATATGCGTATTTGTATCCCGTGTCGGGGTCGGTTTCGCCGAGCCATGCGCGTGCGGCCTCAATTGCTTCTTCGCGCCCGAAAGCGGCGCTGCTGTCCTGCCCGGAGGAGTCTTCTGCCGCGGAGGTATCCGCGCTGCTTTCCTCGGGGGGATCGGTAACATCCTCAAAGCCCTTGCGCTCGGTTGTAACGGAAGGCTCTTTTGTCGTATCTTCTCCGCTGCCCGGCTTTGCGCATGACGCGGCGCCCAGGCACAGCATTACGGCTGCCAGTATTATTGCCGCCGCTTTGATAGTTGTTTTCATAAAAAGCATCTCCCAACTTTGTAAAATATCCTTTTATTTTCCGAGTCCCGCGCCGAGTATCGTAAGATCGGCAGACTCGGTAAGTGTTTCCATGTTATAAAGCAGAAGCACGTTTTTGATGTTCTTTTCGCTGCAGAGCTTTGTGATGTTTGTTTTGTAGTAGCGCAGATCTATCATTATAAGATCGTAATCGCGGCTGAGGAACTGCACAAGGCTGTTTGCGAATGAATCTTTGAGCACCAGAAGAGTGGGGCGGTCCGTCCCGCCGTTTTTCGTAATTTCGGTATATCCGAAGTTTCCGCCGGTGAACGCGGCGTATTTATCTTTCTCCGTGAGAAAATCGCGGACGAAGTACGAATCAAAAACAGAATAGGTCTTGCTGTCAGACTCCTCTTTTCTTCCGCCGTGCTCCAGCAGCTGACCTGAGGCGTCAAGCACCTTCATGGTAAAGTCGCCGTCGCCCTCCCAGCGGTAGAAATCAAGCTCTTCGCCCTTTTCCCACTTTACGCCTGAAGAGGACCATGTGGTGCCGAGAAAATCCTTCGCGGCGCACTCCACGGTGAAATCACTCTCCTGATATGCGCTGTATCCGACAGAGTCGGCTATGGCGGCATACGCAAGATACGCCCCGTGAGAGTTCCAGTGGTGGTCCGTTTTATAGTAGACCTCGTCGCCGCTCTCCTCTGCTTTGCGCAGAACGTTTCTGAGGTTTATCATGTCAATGCCGTCCCCGGTGCAAAGCTCTTCGGTGATATTCCATATTCTGTCCGAGTAGTACGAGCCGTATACCGCAGGCAGACGGTCGTCGCAGACATCAGCCTTGCGGCCGGCAAACGCCGCCGTGCAGTTTATGCCGTTTTCTTTTGCCGCGGACATGAATTTTCCCGCGGCGGCAAGATTTTTCTTCAGATTATCCTCGTTGGGGTAATCATTGCGGGCAATGAGATAGCCGTCGTCGGCGACGAAAACATCGTTGTTCATCTGCTTGAACTGCAGAAGCTCGCCCGCCGCCTTTACGCCTATAAAGAAGTTTCGCGCGGGGAACTGATCCGCCATGTAGTCCGAAACCTCTTCGGTAAGCCCGCCGGACATGAGATTGTCGACCGTCAGCGTCGGCGTTCCCGCAAGCGCGCGGTTCTCCTCGGGAGAAAAATCGCGCTTTGGCAGTATCCAGAACAATGCCGCGAAAACAAACACAAAGCCCATGGTAAGTACCGTGAGGAGGATATTCGAAAAGCGCGACTTGTCTTTAAGCGACATCTGAAGCGCGAGATACTTTTCGGCTTCACCGTCGGCGCTCTCGCGCGGCACTTCTTTTTTGTTGTCATTTGCCATATGTTTCACCCCCCTCAGAATCTGAAATACAGGAACGGATTGTACGAAGAATCCACCAGGTATCCGGTGCACAGCACCAGCGCGGCGGCGCAGCATACGCTTACGGCGACCCGTGCGCCCTTGCCCGAGGAATAGAACTTGTAGTAAAGCTTTTTGGGAAGCGGCGTTGCGGCAACGCAGAGTATCACAAAGAACACAAGGTTGCGCAAAACGTCGAAGGTAACTCCCGGCAGCGTGAATGTCGAGCCTACGCCGAACATATATCCCAGGTATTTCGCGCCCTCTCCCAGATTCTCAAACACGAACAGCCACCAGCCGAACAGCACGACGGCAAGCGTGTATATGTGAGAGACAAAGGCGGGCAGTTTTTTCAGCACTTTCAGAAGGAACGCTTTTTCCAGAAGCAGGAACACGCAGTAGTACATGCCCCACAGAACGTAGTTCCAGCTTGCGCCGTGCCAGAAGCCCGTGAGGAACCACACTACAAGTATGTTGCGGTACATTTTCCACTTTGCGCAGCGGTTTCCGCCCAGAGGTATATACACATATTCGCGGAACCATGTGCCCATTGATATATGCCAGCGCCGCCAGAAATCCGTAATGCTTTTTGAAACGTAGGGGTAGAAAAAGTTTTCTTTGAAGGTAAAGCCCATCATCTTTCCCAGACCTATCGCCATGTCGGAGTAGCCCGAGAAATCAAAGTATATCTGAAAGGCGTACAGGATAAGGCCGAACCACGAGCCGAGCACCGTTGCGCCGCCGACCTCTCCCGCCGTGCGGAAAGTGTCCCAGAGGGCGCCCGCCGCGTTTGCGAGCAGTATCTTCTTTGCAAAGCCGCAGACGAAAGTGCGCATACCCGAGGCAAACATATCTATATTGTGCGGGCGGCTTCTGAGCTGATCGTCAACATCCTGATAGCGGACGATCGGTCCGGCTATAAGCTGCGGAAAAAGCGTTACATACGCGCCGAAGGTCGCCATATTGCGCTGCACTTTTGCATCTCCGCGGTACACGTCTATGGTGTACGACATGGTCTGGAACGTGTAGAACGAAATTCCGATAGGCAGCGGGATATCCGCCAGCAGCGGTATTTTTTTGAGAAACGCGAAGGGCAGAAGCTGCAGATTCTGCACGATGAACGTGTAATACTTGAAAAAGCCCAGTATTCCGAGGTTTACGACAGCGCTTGCTATAACGAACCGCCGGGCCTTCTTTTTGTTCGTTTCGCGGTATTTTCCGGCAAAGTAGCCGCATATGTAGTCCACCACCATGGAAACGATCATGATGACCACATAGCGCGGCTCGCCCCAGCCGTAGAAAATAAGGCTGACGATGAGAAGAACGATGTTTCTAAGCTTCAGCGGCACGATGAAATAGAAAATCATCGTTACCGCAAAGTACAGAAACAGAAATTCAAGAGATGTAAAAACCATATGCGTCTCCGTTTTGCCGAAAAATGCGTGCGACCCGATGCGTCCGTCCGAGTCCTTATCCGATTATATGATAGATACATTTATTGTACCATAAATTTATTAAAAAATAAAGCATTATTTTGCGTTTTTGCACAGACAGACCCTTTTACATTTTGCTTACATCGTCATGATGACTTAATAATGACAGTATTGTATGATAATGTAAGATAATAGTACATATCTCAGGGGGAAAGGACTGTGAAAAGAAAAAATCTGCGCCGTGCGGCGGCGATACTGTCGGCTTTGGCTCTCTTCGGGGCTTCTTTTGCGCTCCCCGCGGGCGCCGCAAGCGCGGAAATACAGAAATATAAGGAAAAAATATCGGCGCTTTCCGAAAAGCAGGACGAGCTTTGGCACCGCATCGGAGACATTGACAGCGAAAAGGCAGCAACGCTCGACGGAAAAAAGGAGCTCGACGCGCTTATCACCGCCACGTCCGAAAAGGCACAGGCAGCGCAGGCGCTGCAGGAAGTGCTGGGGCAGCAGATAAGCGATACTGCGGCAGAGATAGAGCGGCTGGAAAGCGAAAAAGCCGAGACAATGGAGAAAATGAAAGTGCGCATGCGCGCAAATCAGGACAGCGGCAAAGCGGGATATCTGCAGCTTATCTGCGGCAGCGTCGGCATCGGGGATTTTCTCTCGCGGCTCGAGCGGGTCAACACTGTGCTTGAGTTTGACAAAAATACTGCCGAAAGTCTTGAGAAAAAGGCGGCGGAACTTGCAGAGCGCAAAAGCGAGCTTGAGGAAGCCGAGGATATGCAGACGCAGCTTCTCGCGGAACTGAACGCGGATATTGAGAAAAACAAGCAGCTCGCGGCTGCCGCCGAAGCTTATTATGTAAAGCTTTCCGCCGACAGCGAGGCGCTGCGGCGCGAAAGCGAGAAGGCAAAGGCATCGGAGGAAGCGCTGAACGCCGAGCTTGAGCGGCTGCTGAAGGAAAGCAGCGCTCCGTCCGGCGGCTCGGGCGGCGGAACGGGCGGAGGAGCCGACGGAGGAACGGGCGGCTCCCCCTCTGCAGGGTCGGGGAAATTCATATACCCGCTGCCCGTGGGCGGATATATCTCCTGCCGTTTCGGAGATACTGACCCCAACGGCGCGCCCCACTGGGCGCTTGACGTTGCCATAGCCGCGGGCACTCCCGTTTACGCCGCGGCGGACGGCAAGGTGCTCGTCGCGAAGTGGCACGACAGCTACGGCAACTTTGTGCTTATAGATCACGGCGGCGGATACAGCACGCTGTACGCACATTTCAGTTCAATTGCGGTATCCGCGGGGCAGAGCGTCAGCGCCGGGCAGGTCATAGGCTATGTTGGCACAACGGGATTTTCAAAGGGTAATCATCTGCATTTTGAGTTTCGCGTAAACGGGCAGAAGAAAAACCCGCTGGATTATGTTCCCTGCCCGCTGTGATATTGCATTTATGGCGCTGCGGTGATATACTGAAAACATAGGAAGGCAGAAAGGAAGTGCGTAGGCACCTATGGCAAGAATACTTATCGTTGAGGATGACGAAAACATTGCAAAGACCATAAGCGCGACCCTTGCGGCGGTGGGCTATGAATCCGCCATTGTCAGCGACGGTGCCGAGGCGGTGGAGACCGTGAGCCGCAACTGCGCCAAGTGGGATATCGTGCTGCTTGACGTCATGCTGCCCACCATGGACGGCTTTGAGGTCATGCGGCACATTGCGCCCCTTGGGGTGAGCGTTATATTTCTCACCGCCATGCAGAACGTGCTCGACAAAGTGAACGGACTGAAGCTCGGCGCGGAGGACTACATTGTAAAACCCTTTGAGGCGCTGGAGCTTCTGGCAAGAATAGAGGTCGTGCTGCGGCGCACGGGCAAAATTTCAACAACGCTTAACTACGGCGACATATGCGTGGACACCTCGGCGCACACCGTTACAAAGGGCGGCGTTCCCGTGGCGCTGACTCCCAAAGAGTTTGATGTGCTCGTTTTCTTTCTCAGAAACCGCGATATTGCCATCACCCGCGAGCGGCTGCTTGGCGCCGTATGGGGATACGAGTTTGCGGGCGAGAGCCGTACCGTGGATATACATATTCAGCAGATACGCAAAAAACTGGGGCTGCACGATTGCCTTGTAACCATACCAAAGCTCGGCTATCGGCTCGAAAGCAGGTGAGGGCTTGCAGCTTAAGTGGAAAATATTTTTGGTTTCTCTTTTTCTTATAACGGCGGCGGTATCCGTTACGGCGTTTGTTGTTCTGCGCCTTGATTTCTCCGCCGAAATCGAAAACCTGCGCTCAGCAGCCGTTCGGGAGCACACATATCTTTCCGTGTCGCTGCAGAACAGGATAGCGTACGAGCGCCTCAGTGACGACGTGCCCGTGTTGGGGGACGACGACATTGCCCGTCTTTCCTCCCTTACGGTAAGTGCGCGCATATCAAACAGAGATAAAAACAGGCTTTGCGGCGGGCACGTGCGCCGCAAGGACGAGGCTGAGCCGGCAATTTCCTCCTTCGGAGAGCTGCCGGAGCTTTCTCTTTTGCCGAAAACCGATGATATGGAGATCGGGAAAAGCTACTGCCGCATATATTCGTCCGAAAAGGGTGCAAAGCGGCTTGCCGTCTGCTCCGTCGCCGCGCCCAAGGAGGGAACGCTTTATATATACACGCTTTACGACATCGACAGCGCATATGAAAGCTACGGCGCCTCGCAGCTGAAGGTAGGTATTGCCTCGGTATCCTTCGGCATCGTAATTTCCCTTGTGCTGTTTGCGGTGACCTCCGCCATGCTGCGCCCGCTTTCCGACATGAACGACACTCTGCGCCTTATTGCGGGCGGCGACTATTCGCAGCGCGCCGCGGTCCGCGGCGGCGCGGAGGAAAAAGAGATCGCCGAGAATATAAACGCCGTGGCGGAGTCCGTTGAGGAAACCGTCGACAGGCTTGAGAGCATTGCCAACGGCAGAAAACGGTATATCGACAGCCTTGCCCATGAGATGAAGACACCGCTTACGTCAATTCTCTGCTTCGGCGATCTTCTGCGCATAAAACGCAGCGTCAGCGACGAGGAACGTATAGAGTATTCGGGCATAATCGTGGACGAGGCGAGACGCATGAAAAATCTTTCCTCAAAGCTTCTGGAGCTTGCCTGCGCGGACAGTATGGAGCTCGATATGGAGCCGACGAGCGTCCGTGAGCTGCTTGAGGAGAGCCGCGCCACGATAGCGCCCGCGCTTGAAGCGCGGGGCATCCATATGGATTACAGCGGGGACGACGGTACTGTCATGTGCGACCGCGAGCTGTTCAAATCCCTCATATACAATCTGTGCGACAACGCCGCAAAAGCAAGCGAGGCTGGGCAGACCGTCCGCCTGCGCTCAAAAGCCGCCGATAACGGCATGATCATAAGCGTTTCCGACAGCGGCATCGGCATGACAAAGGATGTTCTGAAAAAGGTCACCGAGCCGTTTTACATGGCGGACAAGTCCCGCTCCCGCAAGGCGGGCGGCGCCGGACTGGGGCTGTCGCTGTGCGTTGAGATAGCAAAGCGGCACGGCGCAAGGCTTACGGCGAAAAGCAAACCCGGTGTCGGCACATCCATCTTCATAACCGTACCGTGGGCAAAAAGCGGGGAGGCGAAGAAATGACGGGTGAAAAAACACGCCGCGGCGTATTCAAAAATATAATTCTGCCCATTCTTCTCGCAGCCTGCATCGTTGCGCTGTGGGCTGCGGGCATTGCCGTTTATATGCTCTTCGGCGGAAATATCGGAGAGCGGACAGTCGTATACGACAATCCGGAGGGCGGCATGAATTTTTCCGACGGGGACGGCGTCAGCCTGCGCACTATGTACCCGTGGAAGCTTTACTACGGCTGCGAGGCCTTTGACTACAGCGCAAATTCCGACGTTTTCTGCCCCGACGCCGATGCGTTGGCTTACGCGCTGGCGCGCACAATTATGGCGCCGGTAAACGGCGAGAGCATAAGCCTTGATATGTCGCGGGCAAAGGTCGCCCGTCTTGCCTCGGGCGAGGATGTGTACTCATTTCTCAGCGGTGCCGCCGTCGTTTTCGGCGACGGAACGCGCTCTGCGTTCTCAGCGGCGCTCTCGAACGGAACGCTTGCGTATTTTGAGTTCGGCGAAACGGACGACCGCGAGCTTGACGGCGAAGAGATCAACGACGCATATTCCCGTCTGAAGGAGGAGCTTTCAACAGGCTTTCTGAATTATGACTGCGTCTATGGAGGACTGTACAGCAGCGATTTCGGCGATGTTTACAAAAAATATGCAGAGCTGTATCCCGACGGAGACTGCTCCGACGGCATGCTTTCCGCTCTTGGTATAGACGGTCCGCTTTCCATGCTGTTTTTCAAGCTGGGCTGCGTCGATATGAATGCGGGCTGCTGCGAAAATACCGGGATAATCGTCTCCGCGCTGCTCAATTACGGGGTGTGCGACATGACCTACAGCGACGGCTGCATATATATAACCGCCATGGGCGACGCGCAAACGGCGGTGCTGAAATACAGCGTGCGGCTTCGCCGCATAACGGGGCTGTCGCTTTCCTCCGGAACGCCCGCAGGGTATACTGAGGACGGCGAAGAAAAAAGATGAGAAGCCCTACGGCTGCACCGGCACAAATTACATTTTTCTTACATAAGCATGAATACTTTATGCCCGCGCGCACGCTACAATTTGTACGGCGGCGGGGACAAGGGTCTGCGCAACGCATTGCGCAGACCCTTTTAATTACACTTGCTTTCGTACCGAATTCGCAATTCTTTCTCCTTCAAAAAGCCCCGCCGCACGATTTTTTAAAAACGGGGGCAATTCAATATGAAAAAACCGAAAATAATAAGCTTGTGCGCACTGTCGGCGCTTGTTGCCGTTATGTTGTGTTCCTGTTATGCTACGGCGGTGTCCGACGTGTCCGAGACCTCCGGCAGTGAGACCGCGCAGTCCGCCGAGGATATGTCCGCCGGAGAAAAGGGCAGTATCCCAAAAGACGGAGACGGCGCATTTACGGTCATAATCGACCCGGGACACGGCTTCGGCGACCCGGGCAGTCAGCCGGAGATGCTCGGAAGGGACGAAGCTGAGGTGACGCTTGCCGCGGCGCTGGCACTCAGGGACAAGCTGAACGCCGCAGGGATAAACTGCGTTCTGACCCATGACGGAAACTCGTTTGTATCATACGGTGAGCTATGCCGCCGCGCGGACAGTTGCGGCGTTCTGTATGACACGGCGAAAATGAGCGACGGGGATGTTTTCAGCGCATATGAGCGCAGCATATGGGCAAATGTGCTGCAAAAGCAATACAAAAACTGTTTTTTCGTTTCGCTGCACACAAACAGCTATGAGGACCCGGGCATATCCGGTCTTTCCATCGACTACTACGCGGGAGACGAAAAGGCGGCAGCTCTGGCGGATTTCTGCGCCGCCTTTGAGGGGGCCGTAAAGCGTGAACTCGGAAAGAAGTGCGTTGTCTGGGAGGACACATGGGACAAGGCGTTTATCGTATGCAAGTATACGAAGATGCCCGCCGTGCTTATAGAGATGGGCTACGGTACAAACAGCCGCGACGCCGCGGACCTCGGCAGCGCCGCCTGGACAGACAAATTTGCCGCAATGCTGTCGGAGCTTATATCGGACAGCGCCCCGGCGCTGGGATAAGCGGGCAAGTGCGATTTTCCACGCGCTTTCATGAGCCGCCCGCGCCCCGCACCCGCATCCGCCGCTCACACCGCCGTTCCTCCCGCGCCCGAACCCGCTGCACACACATCGCCCATGCATCCGCCGCACCGTCCGTCTCCCCGCCGAAGTTCTGAAACTGCGGGCTTCCGGTTGCTTTGCAAAGCAATTCAAACTTTGTGGTCAGCTTGCCGAACTTAAGTGAGAAAGACGTGAAGGGACTGCTTTCCCGTAAGCAGCCCCTTCACACATCCCCGAATCGCTCCAAAAGAGGCGAGGAGGGAGCCGCCGGGACTTTGTCAATAAACTGAACAAAAAATAAGGGGGATTAAAGATAAAC
>CAUGPT010000038.1:0-17849 GCA_959601495.1 uncultured Eubacteriales bacterium | reverse complement strand
AAAGTAAAGAGATGGAACCCCCAGCTAAAATGAATAAATCTTCTATTTTAGTCGAAGATATGTGTTATCAGTGTTTAAAATGAATTTTCACTTTCAAGAGTGAAAAAGTGAAAACTCTGTGGAAATCAACTTTTTGAAACGAATTAACCTACACGACTTTTGGTGCGGTTCGGCATAACCGGTGCTTTTCAAGCACTGCCAAACAGGTGATTTTGGAGTAAAAATAGGCGTAGTTCTATAAAAAATTCTAATAGACTTTTTCTAAAATCCATTAGAACTCGGCAAAATTGGAGAAGACTTTCAGCCCCTGATTTTCGCTCGATTTTTTGATGAAAACTGAAGAGAACCCTTTAAACATCGGTGTTTTCAGGGTTCTCTTTATCGTCTTTATCTTCCGTCAAATTCCGCCAAGTTCGGTTTTTACCACTTGACTCGAAATCAGTTTGCGAGCAAGCGCACATGGGTACGAATCCCTCCCTCTCCGCCACGAAAAGCACTTGCTGCTGCAAGTGCTTTTTCAATGATTTCATACAGTGCGAAAGAAGCCGTCCCGATCCCCGGATCGGGACGGCTTCTTTTCTGTTGTTTATTCTTTACTCAACCGTTACCGTACCGTCATCGGAAACGGTGATATTCATACCATCCTTGACATAGGCGAGAAACTCTTCGCCCAGATTGTCAATGACCGGCATATTTTCGCCTTCAAGCCACACATCGGAGAGAATTGCTCCGGCAGCGGCAAGCGAATCAATGGGTTCGGAAAAAAGCATACACGCCGGGCTGCGCCCCATAGAGCAGGCGCAGTACAGCACCAGGCCGCCCGTCGTCGAGCCGATGGTGCGCGGCAGGCACAGTGCCTTGCCCAGCATCTGTTTTCCGTAAAGATCGGGGTTGTTCTGGTCGCCGCAGGTGGCTTTCTTATCGCCGAATTGCAGCGCCTTCTGGAAGGACGCAAGTGTGTTCAGTCCGCCGTGGGAAACCAGCGCCGGGGCGGTCACATGTCCTGCTGCGACAACTCTGCCTTGAAAAGTCTTTTTCATGCCTTGCTTCCTCCTTTGGTGATCTGCTCAAGAATCTCATCGTCGGTGTAGTAGCGCGCGCTTGTGTAGGTGCGCAGTTTATTGCTGGAGGTGATCACCGGCATACTGGTGCTGAGCGGGTTATTCATGTACATCAGCGGGCAGATATAGCTTGTAATGACACCGGTTTTTTCCAGACGTGCGGCATAGGGCGTGCCCTGAAATTTTTTCAGCACGGCAGGTGCCGCGGTAAATACTGTGGGAATGACCACGCGGCTGTTGCCGGCGGCTTTCAGGCCTTCCTCTACGCGCTGCGTCCAGGAGATCAGTTGCTCGAGGCTCATATGCGGGCAGCCCATGAAGCAGAGCTTCGGCTTGGCGTCCTTCTTTTTCCAGATCACGGGGTAGCTGTCATAGACACGCTGAAGTTCGGCATCATCGATCACATAAACCTGCGCGTCATCCCGCACAAGTGTCTGTCCGTATTTGACTGCCTCCGGAGTGATGTTTTCCACATGGTACAGGCCGACGGCGCCGTTTGAAGCAGTCGCCGCGCCGAAATCCTTCAGATAGGTCTTGGCGGCATCGTCCAGCGTTACGCCAAGCCACCGGTCGAGACCGCGGATAAAGGGCACATCCTCCATGACCTTCATTCCGATGGCGGAACCGAGCAGCTGTGCCTCCGGTTTCTTCGTTGTGCGGACCTCGACGATCCAGCTTGCGCGCCGTCCTTCATCCTTCAAAAATCCGAAAGACGGAACATAGCCGACGATAGAGCCCATCAGGTCAATAATGCCGGAATTGCGGTTGCAGCGCGCGCCGAGCACGGAGTTCGCATAAACCACCGCCGATGATTCCGACCACGAAAGGACTTCCCCGAAGCCGGGCGTGTTGCCGACTTCATCCATATAACAGGTGCAGGTGAAGGCATCCGGATCCATCAGACCGAGTTTGCCAAGCTGCTTTTCATAGTAGTCCTGCCGCGTATACATGAAATGATTGAACACAAAGTTCTGCAAAAAACTGCTGGGGACATTCGGGTCCAGCGGCCGCGGGTCTGCGGAAAACTTCTGCGCGGAAACCGCACCGGCATCAAGCAGTTGCTCCATCAGATGATAAACCGGACCGAGGGCTTTGAGGCCGAAGGAGGTCACCAGATGGTTATACTTTCCGGTTACAGGCACCATTTCATCCGCACCGAACAGTTCGCCGTAACGGATGAGTGTCTGCATAACCTTTGCCATGGTTTCACCGCGTGAGCCGTTCAGGATCTCCTGCTGCTCGGGTGTGAGTTTCATTTTATATTCCATTGCTGTCCGTTCCTTTCCTAGATCTTCATTGCCGCTTCATAGGCATCCCAAACGACGGTGCGCAGATTTCCGACACTGCGGCAGTCACCGACAAGACGAGCCTTTCCTGCCTCCGGCAGCGGGGCAGGAATGTAGCCTGCGCAGGAGATCACGCTGTCGCAGGGGATCTCCAGCTCTTTTCCGTCCTTATCGGTGCAGAGAATGCTGCCGTCGCGCACCTCTTTCAGGGCTGTCTGAAGATAGACAGGCACCTTGTGCAAATCAAACCACTCACGCAGATAGGAAGAATTAGCGAGACAGACGCCCTTCTGACTGACCAGATCATCCTTCATTTCAACGATCACGGGCTTCTTGCCCTGCAGGGCAAGTTCGTAGGCTATCTCCGAGCCGGTCAGACCGCCGCCGATGACGGCAACGGTTTCTCCGGTCGGCGCGCCGAGGAGGTATTCACATGCCTCGATCATCTTTTCGTATCCGGAAACACGACGCAGAATGCGCGGCGTTGCGCCGGTGGCGACAATGACGGGACATCCCTTGAATGCCGAAACATCCTTTACTTCATCGTTCAGATGAACTTCAATTTCCATTTCCGTCATTTGGCGGCGGTACCATGCAAGCAGATCGCGCAGCTTGCCCTTATAGGATTCGGCACCTGCCGCGATGAATGCGCCGCCGAGTTCGCCGCTCTTTTCATGAATGACCGGATGATGTCCGCGCAGTTTGAGCACGCGGGCGCTCTCCATACCGCCGATACCGCCGCCGATGATATGTACCGTTTTGGGAGATGCGGTTTTACGGATATAATGCTTGTTCCACTGCATGGTTTCCGCATTGACGGCGCAGCGGGCAAGATGCAGGCTGTCCGAAAGATCCTGATCGTTCGGAACGCCTTTGTAGTGACACATATTGAAGCAGCCGTTGTGACAGAGAATACACGGACGGATATCCTCTTCTCTGCCTTCCTTCAGTTTGACGATCCAATGCTGGTCGGCAAGGAAGGGGCGGGCAAAGCCGGCACCGTCAAGCGTTCCTGCTGCGATGGATTCCGCCGCCGTGCGGGGATCCAACCGTCCGGCGCAAATTACGGGAATATCTACAAATTTTTTAATATGCTCAACATCGGCGAGATTGCAGTTTTCAGGCATATATACCGGCGGATGCGCCCAGTACCAGGCATCATAGGTGCCGTTGTCACAGTTCAGGCAGTCATAGCCCGCATCCTGTAGGTACTTTGCGGCGCGTTCGGACTCCGCCATATCACGGCCCGCCTCGGTATATTCCTCGCCGGGCAGAGCGCCGCGGCGGAAGCCTTTGGTCTTAGAAAGCACACTGTAGCGCAGAGAAACGGGGAAATCATTGCCGCAGGCTTTTTTGATAGCCTGCACGATCTCTACCGCAAAACGATAACGGTTTTCAAACGAACCGCCGTATTCGTCCGTGCGTTTGTTGACATACAGCAGAGTAAACTGGTCGAGAAGATAGCCTTCGTGCACGGCATGGACCTCAACGCCGTCCACGCCCGCATCCTTCAAAAGCTTCGCGCTCTGCGCGAAGGCATCGACAAAGCGGTGAATTTCTTCAACCGTCATTTCCCGCGAGGGCACCTTGTCCGACCAGCGGTTCGGAGAAGGGCTGGCTGTTGCGGTGATCTTGTCGAGATCCATAAAAGGCTTGCTGACAACGCGCAGGAATTTGTTGGTGTAGAGGTCCTCCATCATCTTGCTGATGGTAAAGGAACGGCCGAAACCAGCCGTAAGCTGTACAAAGAGTTTTGCGCCGGTCTTGTGAAATTCCGGCATCCATTTTTTGAGATCGGCGAACATTTTCTTGTTCTTATGCAGCCACTGGCCGAACATGGGGTTGTAGACCGGCTGACAGCCGGGCATAACCAGACCCGCATCGTTCTTGGCGACTTCCATAATAAAACGCGCGCCGTCCTTGTCAAAATGGTTCTTTTCCATCCAGCCGAACAGATCCGTTCCGCCCATGCTGGTGAGAACAAAACGGTTTTTGATTTCACAGTTTCCGATTTTCCAGGGAGTAAACAACGGGGAAAGACTTTGATCCATTGCGATAGACCTCCTTTATTCTGTTAACAATATTTTAACATATTCGTCCCGAAAAGACAAGATGCAAACGACAAATTTCGCAAAACCGCCTTGAGTGTTTGGAGGGCGCGTGGAGCGGAGAAAGGCAGTGGGTGAAACGCGCGGCGAACGCGGGGACGGAGAAAGGCAGTGGGTGAAACGCGCGGCGAACGCGGGGGTGGAGAAAGGCAGTGGGTGAAACGCGCGCGGTCAAAAACTCGCAAAGCGAAAGCGGGGGGGAAAAGCGTGGGGGAAAAGTGAGCGAAAATTGCGGCCACCGCAAGGAGGGCTGCAGTGAACGCCATGCCTGCGCAGCCCGCAGCCGACCCTGACCGAGCCCGCAGGCGAGATGGGATCTGCTGCTTTTCTGTTTTTTCTTGCACTTTGCTTTTTTTATGGTACAATAAATCATAGACTGCGGACTTGCATTTTCAGCTTAACTGCGGAATCTAAGGACAACGGCGATTGCACTTTGAAAAAAGGAGAAAATCTATGAAGATCGGACTTGCCTCATACGAATGTCGGATGAATGACATAAGCTTTAACCTCGGGCAGATCGAAAGAACGCTTGAAAAGTCCGAAGGCGCGGACCTTGTGTGCTTCGGCGAAGCTTTTCTTCAGGGCTTTTCAGCCGTTACATCAGATTATGCAAAAGACATTGAGCTTGCCGCGGAGCAGGACTCGCCGCCCATGGCAAAAATCTGTGAGCTGTCGCTAAAATACGGCAAAGCCGTAATGATCGGATATATCGAAAAGGACGGACGGGATATATACTCCTCTTATGCGCTGATAGAAAACGGCTGCGTTATTCACAACTACCGCAGGATAAGCAAGAACTGGAAAGATTATGACATTACAAATGAGCACTATAAAGAGGGAAAGGATACCTCGCCTTTTATGTTTCACGGCGTGGAGATGAGTGTCGCTCTGTGCGGAGACCTGTGGATATATCCTGAGGTCTTTCACTCTGACGGCATTTTGATTTGGCCGGTTTATGTAAATTTTGATTTGGACGGGCATGAGTCCTGCGAATATGCAAAGCAGGCGGCGAAGGCGTGCGGGAAAACGCTGCTTGTAAATCCGCTGTCCGAAGAGCCGCTCAGCCGCGGCGGAGCATTTTTATTTGTGAGCGGCAAAATCGAAAAGAGGCTTGAGCTTGACACGGAAGGTGTGCTTATCGCAGAAGTGTAGCCGGGCAAGCTCAGTAAATATCGGAAGTGTTATTACATATGGGGGCAGACTTCGGCGCTGCCCAAGGAAACTTTAGAAAGGCGCTGCGGCTCCTTCTATACATAAAAATCCCCACTGCAAAAATTTTTGCAGCGGGATTTTTATATTGTATGCTGAATGAAACCCGTGAGCGCGGCGGATGTGTGCCGAACCTTACACCTTCAAAACAAAATGGCTTTTGTGAAAATCAAGCAGCCCATCCCTTTTCATTTTGCCGAGCTCAAGCGAAAGTCCGCTGCGCTCCACCGCAAGATAATCCGCAAGCTGCTGACGGGAGAAGGGAATGTCAAATTCATATTTGCCCAGCCGCTGCGCTTCTGCGGAAAAGTAGGACATGAGCTTTGAGCGCGTCGTGCGCTGTCCCATATGCGCAAGCTTTTCGCCGAAGCGCAGATTCTTTTCGGCAAGCTCGCCGAGAAGGTTGCGTACGATACGGTTATGGTGTGCGCAGGCGGAAGGACATACGGTAAGAACGCGCTTGACGTTCAGAAACATGACAGAAACCGAAGTTTCGGCAACAACGCTCACATTCAGAACGGATCCCGGGGCGCAGGCATATGCGGCGGCAAATGTCTGCCCGGGTCCCGCCTTTGAAAGGATATTGCGGTTGCCCCAAATGTCCTCCTGTATTATAAGAACGCTGCCGGAAAGCACAAGCCCTATGGACTCGACAGTGTCGCCGACGCGCAGCAGAAATGTATCTTTGGCATAGCTTTCTTCCCTGGTGCCGAGGCAGGAGAGTACGGCAGAAAGCTCATCCTCGGAAATTCCCGAGAAAAGCTGAGAAGATCTGATAACGGACAAAAATTTTTTCATTATATTTCTCTTTCGTTGAAAATTCAACCGACTTGTTGATTTTATTGTACTATAATGGGGTCGAAAAATCAAGGAGGGCTTGATATGAAAAGAAGAATAATTGAAATTGATCAGGATAAATGCAACGGCTGCGGAGCGTGCGCCGCGGCGTGTCACGAGGGTGCCATTGCTATGGTTGACGGCAAGGCAAAGCTTATGCGCGACGACTACTGCGACGGTCTGGGCGACTGCCTGCCCGCGTGTCCCACAGGGGCTATCACCTTTGTTGAGCGCGAGGCTGCTGCCTATGACGAACAAGCGGTCATGGACAATAAGCGCCGAAAAATGCAGGAAAAAATGAAAAAAGAGGGAATGACCCTGCCGTGCGGCTGCCCCGGAAGCCGTTCGCGAAAGATAGAGCACGCGGAGGCGGAGGGCTCCTGTGCCGCGGAGACTTCGGCAAGACCCGTCAGCCGACTGTCACAGTGGCCCGTGCAGATAAAGCTTGTTCCGACAAACGCACCGTATTTTGACGGCGCAAAGCTGCTCATCGCCGCCGACTGTACGGCGTATGCTTATGCAGCCTTTCACGAGGATTTTATCAAAGGACACATAACGCTTGTGGGCTGTCCGAAGCTTGACGGCGCAGACTATTCGGAAAAGCTTGGGGAGATCATCCGCGATAACGATATTAAAAGCGTGACCGTTGTCCGCATGGAGGTGCCCTGCTGCGGCGGGCTGGAGCACGCGGCAAAAACCGCGCTGCTCCGAAGCGGAAAATTTATTCCGTGGCAGGTGGTGACCGTGTCCACGGACGGAAAAATACTTGACTGAAAAAAGTGAGGAATTAAATTATGGAAAATAAAATGTTTTGTTTTCAGTGTGAGCAGACTGCGGGCTGCGCGGGCTGCACCGGCTGCACGGGAAGTGCGGGTGTCTGCGGTAAAAGTGCCGAAGTCGCAAGGCTTCAGGACGAGCTGACGGGCGCGCTTATAGGACTGGCAAGGGCTACCGACAGCTCGACCGATGTAAACGACGGCACATGGCGGCTTATAATCGAAGGGCTGTTCACCACCGTAACAAACGTAAACTTCAACGAACAGACCATTCGTGAGCAGATAGATCGGGTCCGGGCGGAGAGGGCGAGACTTGTGCCCGGCTGCTCCGCCTGCGCCTCGTCGTGCGGGCGCACAGACGACTACGATATGGCGCTGCTCTGGAATGCGCAGGAGGACATACGCAGTCTGAAATCGCTTATACTTTTCGGAGTGCGCGGCATGGCGGCTTACGCGCACCATGCCATGGTGCTCGGCTATACCGACGATAAAGTGAACCGATTTCTCGCAAAGGCGCTGTTTACCGTCGGCGAGGATCTTGACATGGGAGAGCTTTTGCCCGTCGTTACAGAAGTGGGCGAAGTAAACCTTCAGTGCATGGCGCTGCTCGATCGCGCCAACACCGAGACCTACGGTATGCCGACTCCCGTCACCGTTCCGCTTAGCGTGGAAAAGGGACCGTTTATCGTGATCTCGGGTCATGATCTTCACGATCTGAAGCTGCTTCTGGAGCAGACGGAGGGCAAGGGCATAAATATTTACACCCACGGTGAAATGCTGCCCGCACACGGGTATCCGGAGCTTAAAAAATATGCCCATCTCAAGGGCAATTTCGGCACGGCATGGCAGAACCAGCAAAAAGAATTTGCCGATCTGCCCGCGCCCGTACTGTTCACCACCAACTGCCTCATGCCGCCGAAGAAAAGCTATTCCGACCGGGTTTTCACAACGTCGGTAGTATCGTATCCCGAGATCGTACACATCGGCGATGACAAGAATTTCGCGCCTGTCATAAGTAAGGCACTGGAGCTCGGCGGCTATTCCGAGGACAGGACGTTTACGGGCATCAACGGCGGCAGCACCGTTACGACGGGCTTTGCGCGCGGCGCGGTCCTCGGCGCGGCAGATAAGATAATCGACGCGGTGAAGTCCGGCGCGATAAGGCATTTCTTCCTTGTGGCGGGCTGCGACGGAGCGCGCCCGGGCCGCAACTACTACACCGAGTTCGTAAAAAAGACTCCGCCCGACACCGTTGTGCTGACTCTTGCCTGCGGCAAGTACCGCTTCAACGACCTTGATCTCGGGGAGATCGGCGACCTTCCGCGCCTTATGGATGTGGGTCAGTGCAACGACGCTTACAGCGCCATTCAGATCGCGCTCGCCCTTGCAGACGCTTTCGGCTGCGGGGTGAACGATCTGCCGCTGTCAATGGTGCTTTCGTGGTACGAGCAGAAAGCCGTGTGCATACTTTTGACGCTTCTGCATCTCGGCATAAAGAATATCCGTCTCGGTCCCACGCTGCCCGCGTTTATTTCCCCCAATGTGCTGAACTATCTTGTTGAAAACTTCGGCATTGCTCCCATCACCGCTCCCAAAAAGGATCTGGCAGAGCTTCTCGGATAACGGCGCAGCGGAGCGCAAGATCCGCAATAATATATAAGGCGCACGCAGTGTTGTCCCTGCGGCGCATCGGGCGGTATCTGCCGGTTTTGAGATACCGCCCGATAATATTATGTGTGCCGAGTGCTGCGGAAAATCATTGATTTTTCGCGATAAGCTATTGACAGATGCATGTTTTATAAGTATAATGGTCAATATACATCAGGCATTATATATTAAAATATACTTTTGAAACGAAAGGGTGCGGGCTATGGCTCCGAAGAATAAGTTTACAAAAAAAGAAATGACGGACGCGGCGCTGCGGGTCGTGCGCTCAAAAGGCATCGACGGTCTGAGTGCCAAAACCCTGGCGGACGAACTGGGTACTTCCACCCAGCCGATCTTTACCGCGTTCGGCTCCATGGACGGGGTGAAGAGTGAGGTATACCGCGCCGCGGTGCGCGTGTACGACAGCTATACGGAGGCGGGTCTGCACGAAAAGATACCGTTTTACGGTGTCGGCATGCAGTACATCCGCTTCGCGCGGGAAGAGCCGGAGCTATATAGGTTTCTGTTCCTGACGCCGTCGCAGGACAAAGAGTACAGCACGACGGGGTCTATGAGACATCTGCAGGAGCTTGTCCGTCCGACACTTATGAGCATATATCGCCTCACCGCAGGGGAGGCGGATGTCTATTTCCGCGATCTGTGGTTCGTCGTTCACAGCCTGTCGACCCTGATCGTAACAGGCGACTGTCCCTACTCCGATCCCGAGATCGGGCAGATTCTGACGGGCATAAGCATCAGCATCTGCAAGTCCCTTAAGGAGATACCCGGATTTGCGGAGGGCACGTTTGAGCGCGACGCGGCGTTCGGCGCGCTGATATCCGACGGGTCAGTGTGATTTCGGGTGAGAAAACAGTGCGCAGTCGAGACGGCTTTGCAATGAGATATGCGAGGGAGATCCGTCAAGAGCGCAGTTTCGTCCCGATACCCGTCTTGCATGGGGAATGGGAAAAGCAAGGCGCACATAAGAAAAATAAGGAGAGAACGGGTCGAAACCGATGAAAAATTTTGAAAACCATCTGCCGTACTCATTGCTGGCGCTTCTCGCGCTGGCTGTGTTTTACGGAATCTACTTTGCGAAAATGCTTGCCCAGAGACGCCGCGGGATCCAAACGCGGCAGATCGGACGCAGAAAAGAAAGATCGATACATACAGTCGAGGTCCTTATGGGCATTGCTACCCTCTGTGCGCCCGCCGCACAGCTTTTGTCCGTAGGCTTCGGTTGGAGCTGCCTCCCCTCAGGTGCGCGTTTTACGGGATTTCTCGTTGCGATGATCGGGGACGCCGTCTTTCTTCTCTCCGTGCTCTGCATGAAGGACAGCTGGCGGGCGGGCATACCGGAAAAAGACAAGACCGAGCTGGTAACGAACGGTATATACAGGTACAGCAGAAATCCGGCTTTTCTGGGATTTGATCTGCAATATATAGGTGTGCTCATTTTGTATTGCAATCCATGGACCGCGCTTTTTTCCGCCTTTGCGATAGTCATGCTCCATTTGCAGATCGTGCAGGAGGAACGGTATCTGATCCGGGAATTCGGAGCGCCGTACGCGGAATACAAAAGTCGGGTGCTTCGCTATCTGGGGCGGCGCAGCCGGTGACAGCGGTGCCGCAGAGTATTGCCGTTGACAGTCTGCCGATATATTTCATTTTTTTGAAAAAAGACAGAAACAAAACTCATGATGCACGGAATTGGCGGTATGTACAGCGAAACAAACATTTCGGCGGTGAAGTCCGGTTCTCTTCACACAGATCGGATCTGTTGATCTTTGGTTCGGGGAAGGTGAGGCACATGATATTTCTGACAGAGGCAAACGAAAAATATACAGACGAATTGGAAAAGTTCAAAAACGAGGTGCTGATCCGCGACAGAGATCATGCGGATCAATTTGCAGGCTGCATGGGTCTGAGTGAGTGCGGTTCCGCAAAAGAATGGATCGCCTTATGCGATCTCAGAAAAAGGGCAGAGACCTGCGAACAGGCAGGAACGACCGTTCCGTCTACGACATATTTCGCGATCCTGGAAAGCGACGGTCGGCTCGTGGGTGTGATAGACTTGCGTCATCACATCGATCATCCGATACTGGGAACATGGGGCGGTCATTGCGGATACACCGTGAGACCCTCGGAGCGGGGAAAGGGTTACGCGAAGGAAATGCTCCGCTTAAATATTCAGAACGCCAAAAGAATGGGGATACCAAAACTTCTTGTGGTATGCGATGAAACAAACGCGGCAAGCGAAAAAACGATACTTGCCAACGGCGGCGTTTTTGAAAACAGCATTGATATCAACGGATGCAGGATGAAGAGATACCGGATCGGTACGGACTGACAAATACAGATTTGAGGAGGCAGCTGTGAAAAACACGGATAAATTGATCGCTTGCTGCGGACTTGACTGCGAAAAGTGCGACGCGAGGATCGCAACGCTCGCGGACGATAACGCTTTGCGCGAGAAAACCGCCGCCTTGTGGTCAAAGCTCAACGGCGCACAGATCACGCCGGAAATGATAAACTGCACCGGCTGCCGCGCGAAGGGGGCGAAGACTCCTTTCTGCGACAGCCTCTGCCGGATCCGCGGCTGTGTGCGCGAAAAGGGACTCGAGACCTGCGCCGACTGCGCGCGGGCGGACGATTGCGAAAAGCTCGGGCGCATAACCGCGAACGATCCGTCGGCGCGGGAAAACCTGAGAGAGCTTCGCCGCGCAAAGCGGGACGAAGAAGAGGCTGCGGAAACCGCGGCAGGTACGACGCTGCTCGGGCTGCTGTAGGCGGCGTTGCGGGGGCGCGCCTATGAAAGGCGTGCCTCTTATCTACAACAATATCAAAGAATGCGGCAGTACGGAGGTTACTATGGATATATGGGAAGAACTTTATAAGCGGGCCAAAGAAGAATATCATCCGGAGGACGTGACGCCGTTTGTATACGCGCATCATGTTGTCTGCGCCCTGGAGAGCGCGGACGGACGCATATACACGGGTTTCTGTATAGAGTCGTGCGGCGGGGTCATGAACCTGTGCGCGGAGCGCGTGGCTGCTCTGAATATGTACGTGAGCAGCGGTCAGACAAAGATAAAGCGCCTGATAGCCTTTCGGGATAAGGCACCGTACGGAGGCGGCAGCGGAATGCCCTGCGGCGCCTGCCGCGAGTTTCTGTATCAGCTGAACGAAGAAAACGAGGATATGGAGATCATGGCAGATTACGGGAAAAGAGAGACCGTGACACTGAAAGAGCTTATGCCGAACTGGTGGGGAAAAGAGCGCTATGGGCAAAGCAAGCGGTAAAGATCGGCAGCTGCGCCGTCAGTCCGCGGCGAAAGAAAATAAGAAAGAACGTAAGATCGAACCGTGGAGGATCATTGTCGGAACGGTCTCCATAGCGTTCATCATGTTTTTATGGGTCAGCAAGCGGTATAGCTTCTTCCTTTGCCGCAATGCCGAAAAAAGAAGCTATACCGCTTGCTGACGCAGCCGTTGCGGTCTCTGCGGCTAAAGCTTCTGTGATCGCGGGCGTGATCCTTTTGGCTAAATGGGTTATCGGAAAGATCAAACACAAGTGAGCGCGGAGATGTGTTCGGAAAGAGGATATATGAAAGAAGAAAAAATATCGGAAATGGAAGCCGCTGTCGCGGCGGATTACAACAACATAGCAGGTATGGTCGTGCTGAAAGACGGCAAGGCCGTTTATGAAAACTATTTCGGCGGCTGCACAAAGGAAAGCCGCATCCATGTTTTTTCGGTGACAAAGAGCATTGTTTCCGTCCTGTTCGGGATAGCGCTGGACAAGGGCTGCCTTGACAGCATCGACCGAAAGGTATTGGAGTTCTACCCCGAATACACGGTAAAACGCGGATAAAAGACGATTCAGCACGTTACGATACGTGATATGCTCACCATGAGCGCGCCTTATAAGTATAAGTCCAATCCGTACACTAAGTATTTCACAAGTCCGGACTGGGTGAAATTCTCCCTTGATGTGCTGGGCGGAAAAGGTCAGATCGGAGCTTTCCGCTATGCGCCGCTGATAGGGCCGGACATACTGACCGGCATTCTCACAAAGGTCACCGGACAGTCCGTCCTTGACTTCGCGAGAGAAAATCTGTTTGACGCGCTGGGTATTACCGTGGAAGAAAGTGTCACGTTCCGCGATAAAGAAGAGCAGATGGCTTTTTACAAAGCGACCGATATGAGCGTTTGGGTCGCGGATCCGACCGGCGTGAACGCAGGCGGCTGGGGACTCACCCTTTCGCCGACGGACATGGCGAAAATAGGCGAGCTTATCCGAAACGGCGGCACATACGGAGGAGTGCGGATCGTATCGGAAAAATGGGTGCGCGAGAGCACATCCGAGCATACCCGCTGGGCAGAGCGTGATTTTCCCTACGGGTATCTGTGGTGGATCCTTGAAGAGGAGCACGGCTGCGCGGCTATAGGGGACGGCGGAAATATCATTTACGTCGACCCGAAGCGTAATACGGTCGTTGCGATCGCTTCACGCTTCAAGCCCGCGGTAAAGGACAGAATTGAATTTATCAGAAAGTATGTCGAGCCGATATTTGATTGATACGGCATTGACCCGGGCAGGAGAATAAAATGGTATATTGCGAGCTTTGCGCTGCTTGCCATGGGCGGAGATCTGGGTGCCTCCGTCGGCCCGGGCGTTATCGGTATATTTACGCAGAACGCGGATGATAATATGAGGGCGGGAATGCTTGCGGGCACGGTGTTCCCCGTGATACTGATAATTGCGGTGTGCATTATAAAATTCTTTATTCCGTCAGTGCGGCGCGGCGAATAAGCGCGGCGCTTTATAGGAGGCACCCGAAAAAAACAGATATATAAGCACTGCGGCGGGTATTAACGGAGGAAAATATCATGTGTACGGCAGCGACCTACAAAACAAAGGATTTTTATTTCGGCAGAACGCTTGACTACGAATTTTCTTACGGCGACAGAATAACCGTGACACCGAGGGGCTATAAGTTCGATCTCAGGTGCGGCGGCAGGATAGAAAATCATTACGCAATGATAGGCATGGCGTGCGTCATGAACGGCTATCCTTTGTATTATGACGCCGTCAACGAAAAGGGGCTTTGCATAGCAGGGCTCAATTTCGTGGGAAACGCATATTATAATAAGCCTGTGACGGGCAAAGAAAACATTGCCCAGTTTGAGCTGATACCGCTCATTCTCGGCAAATGCGCCGCGGTGGACGAGGCGCGGCATCTGCTTGAAAATATAAATATTACGGACACACCGTTTGCGGAGGATCTGCCCGTGGCGCAGCTTCACTGGATAATTGCGGACAAGGGCGGCTGCATAACGCTTGAATCGGTGAAGGACGGACTGAAAGTTTATGATAATCCCGTAGGTGTTCTCACGAACAACCCGCCTTTTGAGACGCAGATGTTCAATCTCAACAACTATATGCACCTTTCGGCGGAAAACAGGGAAAATACCTTTGCAAAAGGGCTGTCCCTTGACAGATACAGCCGGGGCATGGGAGCCATGGGTCTGCCGGGCGATCTTTCGTCGCAGTCCAGATTTGTCCGCGCGGCTTTTGTTAAAATGAACTCCGTCTCGGGCGACTCCGAGGAGGAAAGCGTCAGCCAGTTTTTCCACATTCTCGCAAGTGTTGATCAGCAGCGCGGCTGCTGCAAGGTGGGAGATGGCAAATATGAAGTTACACTGTACACTTCATGCTGCAACGCGCAAAAGGGGATATACTACTACACCACCTACGGCAATCACCGTATAAGCGCCGTTGACATGCGAAAGGAAAATCTGGACGGCGAGAGCCTTATCGTATATACTCCGGTGAGCGGCGAGCAGATATATTTTCAGAATTAGTTTCCGTTGATAAAAATAGGGCGTACGGTGCTTGGCGCTGCATATGCATCGGTTGAGAGGGCAGCGATTGTATTTGTGCATTTTTATAAGATTTTCGGTAATGCGGCGGGGGCGGATTTTTCAAAAATGCCGTGAAAAAAGCAATTGAATTTTCTCGGGTTTTGTGCTATAATAACTTAAACGAGTGGCAGAAATGCGTAAGTCCGGTTTGGACTTGCGCATTATTTTTTTGCCTTTAACGGAGGTTATAAATATGGAAAAATCCGTGTCCGATCTTTCGTCCGAAAAGATAGGAAAGCTTATGCGCGGGTATGCCGTTCCGTGCATCATATCCCTGCTTGTCGGTGCGCTGTACAATATCGTGGATCAGATATTCATCGCCAACGCCGACTACCTCGGCTCATACGGAAACGCGGCAAACACCGTGGTCTTTCCGCTTACTGTCATAGCTTTGGGCATCGCTGTCATGATAGGCGACGGCTGCTGCGCCTTTGTCAGCATATCTCTCGGAGAAAAGAAAAGCGGCGACGCATCGCGCAGCGTCGGCAATTCGGTGATAATCTGCATAGCGTCGAGCATTGTGCTCACCGCCGTCTATCTTATTTTTGCCGAGCCTATACTGACGGCGTTCGGCGGGCGGGTGAATGCCGAGACCTTCAGACTGTCAAAAGAATACTTCTTTTGGATCGCCGTCGGCATACCGTTTTATATGTTCGGGCAGGCGATGAACCCTGTGATACGCGCCGACGGAAGCCCGAAATTTGCCATGATATCCACTCTTGCGGGCGCTGTCGCCAATATAATACTTGACCCTATATTCATATTTGCCTTCAAATGGGGCATGATGGGCGCCGCCGTTGCCACCGTCATCGGGCAGGTCATAACGGCGCTTCTCGCCGTTTTGTATCTGTGCCGCGCAAAGACAGTTAAGATAAAGCGCGCCGATCTGAGACCATCGGGAAAGATCATCGGCAGAACTCTCTCGCTGGGGCTTTGCAGCTTTCTCGCGCAGATATCTCTTGTGGCGGCGATGATGGCTATCAACAATATGATACGCAAATACGGTGCCGCGGACGATATATTCGGCATGGAGCAGTACGCGCAGATACCCATGGCAGTCGTCGGCATCGTCATGAAATTCTTTCAGATAGTTATATCTGTCGTTATAGGCATGGCTGCCGGATGTATCCCCATTGTGGGGTTCAATATGGGGGCAAAGCAGTACGGCAGGGTAAAGAGCCTGTTTTCGCGCCTTATCTGTGCCGAGGCGTGCGTCGGCGCGGCATCGCTTGTTGTTGCCGAAGTTTTCCCCGGCGCTCTGATACGGATCTTCGGCGCGGCGAACGAGAGCGTTTATTATACCGATTTTGCACTGAAAGCTTTCCGTATCTATCTTTGCATGATAGTCTTGGCGTGCGTCAACAAAGCCACGTTTATCTTTATGCAGGCTATGGGCAAGGCCGTGGAATCCACCCTGCTTTCAATGGTGCGCGAGATCGTGTTCGGCGTGGGATTCGCGCTGCTTCTGCCCGTATTCTTCGGGCTTGACGGCGTTCTTTATTCCATGCCCGTATCGGACATACTGACCGCTGTAATATCCGCGGTCCTCATTGCCGGAACATACAGGCAGCTTGACAGAGCGGGCGCAAAGCCCGCCGCGTGATATATTCTAAGCTTTTGAAAACGCCTCCCGACCGAAAGGTCGGGAGGCGTTTTTTCCGTTGCCTGCGCACCTGCTGCGGAAAGCAGACGGCGGAGGTCACTCTTTGTTTGGACTGTCGGGGATAAGTCCCATGTCAGTCATAACGCTCAGAAGCCGCTCTGCTCCCGCTGCGGTCATTTTGCAAAGGGGCAGACGTACTTCGTCCGAGCACATTTGCATATATTTCAGTGCGCGCTTTACGGGTATGGGGCTGAGCTCGCTGAAAAGAGCGGATATGAGCGGGAAAAGCTCTTTCTGCAGGCGCACCGCGCCGCAAAGCTTTCCGCTCTCGCAGGTGCGGCAAAGCTTTTGCGCCGCACCCGGCACGATGTTTGATACAACGGATATAAGTCCCGCGCCGCCGCAGGCGTAGAACGGGGCGCACAGCTCGTCGCAGCCGCAGTAGAACGCAAGCCTTGAACCGAAGCGCTGTATAAGACGCGAGGCGTAGGCTATGTCGCCCGATGCCTCTTTGACGGCACAGACGTTCGGTATTTTGCAAAGCCCCTCAAGCGCCGACTCTCCGAGGCGGAGTCCCGTTCGCTGCGGAACGTTGTAGACGATGATCGGCAGCCCGCAGGCGTCCGCAACGGCGCCGTAATGCAGATACAGCCCCTCGTCCGTTGCTTTGTTGTAGTAAGGGGTCACGCACAGAATGGCGTCGGCACCGTCGGATGCGGCGTCACGCGCAAACTGCGCCGCGAAATCCGTTGACGGCGAGCCGCAGCCCGCTATAACGGGCACTCTGCCCGCGGCAGCTTTTACGGTATGCGCGATTATGCGGCGTTTTTCGTCGCTGTGGAGCGTCGGCGCCTCACCCGTGGTCCCGCAGGGAATAAGGGCAGACACGCCCGCGGATATTTGAAATTCTATAAGCCTTGAAAGCGCCGCAAAGTCTACGGCTCCGTCGCGCATGGGTGTGACCAGCGCCGTGGCGCAGCCGGTGAACGGTATGTACATATATATATTTCATCCCTTTCGCGTATTCAATGGTATTATATTCCGAAAAGCCGAAAGCGTTATGGCGGCGCGGAGTTTTGCGTCATTGACAGAGGGGGGGGGATGTGTTATAATGGTCACATGACTCCTTGCAAATGCAAGGAGTCGGCGGCGTGCCGCCGCCCGTGCAGCATAGTATGCTGCACGATGTGACATTGACGGCCTCGCAAAAATATCTGTGCGAGCACACATTTTTGCTTCGTGGTAAAATATGCTTGGGATTTTGCCTTGGGCAAAATCATAGCGGCTTCGCCGCTCCCGCGCTATGCGCGTCTGCGCAATTGACGGCCTCGCAAAAATGTCTGTGCGAGCACACATTTTTGCTTCGTGGTAAAATATGCTTGGGATTTTGCCTT
>CAUGPT010000037.1:0-17854 GCA_959601495.1 uncultured Eubacteriales bacterium | reverse complement strand
GGGAAGACGAGCGGATTTTTTGCGCGGTGCGGGCACGGGTGCAGGTGCGGACGGGCGGCGGTGCGCGGCGGGCGCGGGCGTAACGGCGGGCGCGGCGGATGTGTATGTGGCGGGTGCGGACGGACGAACCTTGCGGCGGGTGAGCGGCGGGTGAGCGGTAGGACGAGGGACGGAGGGCGTGGGGGAAAGGCGCGCGAGTGGGGCATCGGGGCGCCGGGGCGGTTGCAATGCCGCAATGTGAGCGCCGAACTGCTCATTGCGTGTATTGCGCTTGATTATTGCACGGTTTTGGTGTATAATCATATAATGCCGCAGTATGAATATACTCTCATTCGGCGGCGCAACTGTCAAAACGAGGTGTTTTTAGGCTATGACGACAGAACAAATTCTGCTTCAGACGCTTCTTGATAAAAATCTCAGCTTTGCCGCAGCGGAGTCCTGCACAGGCGGGCTTATATGCCAGCGGCTCACTTCAATTTCGGGCGCATCCGCCGCGGTACTCGGCGGCGTTGTATCCTATGCGGTCAGCGTAAAAGAAAACGTGCTCGGCGTGTCCGCCGAAACGATTGAAAAATACGGTGTTGTGTCGGAGCGTTGCGCGGCGGAAATGGCGCGCGGCGTAAAGAGAATCACAGGCGCGGACACGGCAGTGTCCGTCACCGGTCTTGCCGGCCCCGGCGGCGGAACGCCGGAGACTCCCGTGGGGACGGTGTGCTTCGGCATCACGGCGCCTATGGGTGAGCGCACATACACAATGCATTTTCCCGAAGAGCTCGGCAGAGACGGCATTCGCGGCGCCGCCGCCGATTTTGCGATGCGGGCGCTGCAGGATATGCTGTCATCGCCGGAGGTGGCGGACCATGCTTGAAAGTATAAAATCTCACGCGGATATAAAGTCTCTTGACTCAAAAAGCCTTGTGGCTCTTGCTGAGGAGATACGCGAGAAGATCGTCTCCGTATCGGCGCAGTCCGGCGGGCACCTTGCGTCGAACCTGGGCATGGTGGAGGCGACTATCGCCCTGCATCGAGTGTTCGACTGCCCGAGAGACTCCATTGTCTTTGACGTCGGTCACCAGTGCTACGCCCATAAGCTGCTTACCGGCAGATATGAGAGCTTTGATTCCATACGCACTCTCGGCGGCATTTCCGGCTTTACAAACAGGGGTGAGAGCGAATTCGACGTTCTCACCGCAGGTCACTCAGGCAGCGCGCTGCCGTGCGCTTTGGGCATTGCAAGGGCAAAGGCCCGGCGCGGCGACACATCATGGACCGTTGCCGTTATCGGAGACGGCTCGTTTACAAACGGTATGGTATACGAAACGCTTAATTCCTGCATGGAAAAGGATCTCCGCCTCATAATCGTTCTGAACGACAACGAAATGTCCATATCCAGAAACGTGGGCGGCATTCCCAAATATTTCACAAGGCTGCGCAACTCAAAGCGGTATTTCGACTTCAAAAGAAGGCTTCAGACAGTATTCGGCAAAATTCCCGTTGTGGGTCACGGCATCGTTATGGGCTGCTACCGCATAAAGGAATTTATAAAGCATCTTTTCCTGCACACAAACTTTTTCGAAAACATGGGGCTTTACTACATGGGCCCCGCAGACGGCAACGACGAGCGCAAAATGGAGCTGCTTCTGCGCGAGGCGACGACGAAAAACGGCTGTACGCTCATACACATGATAACGCTGAAGGGCAAGGGTTACGAGCCTGCGGAGAAGCGCCCGGACATATATCATTTTGCGGGTTCCTTCGATCCCGAAAAGGGCGTTTCGTCAGTACCGGGCAGATCGTTCTCCACGGTTTTCGGCTCATATCTGTGCGCCCACGCCGGTGAGAACGACCGCCTTTGCGCAGTGACCGCTGCCATGGCGGACGGCACGGGCCTTTCCGCCTTCCGCAGCCTTTTTCCCAAAAAGCTGTATGACGTGGGCATCGCCGAGGAATGTGCCGCAACGCTTACAGGCGGTCTTGCCATAGGCGGCAGCCTGCCCGTGCTTGCGCTGTACTCAACATTTATGCAGAGGGCATACGACCAGATACTTGAGGACATCGTACTGCAGAACGTGCACGCGGTCCTTGCGATCGACCGCGCCGGTCTCGTGGGCGGAGACGGCATAACGCATCAGGGCATATACGATGTTGCCCTGCTGTCGCAGATGCCCGGGGTCACTCTATGGTCGCCGGAGACATACTCCGAGCTTTGGGGGTGCCTTGACAAAAGCGTCGGCGGCAGCGGACTGTGTGCCGTCAGATATCCCAAAGGCAAGGAGAGAGAATACGACCGCAGCGGCTTTAAGAACCGCGGCAGCTTTACCGTTCTCGATCCCGATGGCGGCGCGGACTGCGACGTTGCGGTTGTTACATACGGCAGAATAACATCGAACGTTTTTGCGGCGATCGGTCTTTGCGCGCCGAATATCGGTGTCAGAGCGGTAAAACTTGTAAGACTTTTGCCTCTTTGTGCCGACGATGTGCTTGACGCCTGCGGCTGCAAAAAGATACTTGTCGTTGAAGAGGGCTGCCGCAGCGGCGGCATCGGAGAGGCGATAGCTGCAGCGGCAGCGCGCAGAGAGCGCGGCGAGTGCGTCCGCGTTTCGGCAATAGACGGATTTCTGACCCATGCCGACGTGCCTCAGCTTGAAAAGCTCTGCAGGCTTGACGCCGAGTCCGTCGCCGCGGACATTGCGTCATTTGCCGCTGAAGGTATAACAGAATAAATGAGGATAAGCGCGCCGAAAATCGGCGCGCTTTCCGCTTTTTTCGGGTCGCGGCTAAGAGAACGCCGCGCAGGAAGAAAACAACGGACAGCCCGCTTGCCGCATGTATATGATCGTGACGGCGCCGTTTGTGAGGTTGTAAAAACACTGTCAAAAAGTAATGCCGCAAATACGGCAAAAGCAAGATCTCCGCCCAAAAGCCATCGGCTTTTGGGCGGAGATCTCTGAGTTACGAAACGTGATTTACAACAAGTACCGCAATGCCGAGGGCAACAAGGATCGCGCCTGTGATGCGGTTCAGGGTTTTCGGGCTTGCTTTGTTTGCGAATACGGCGGAGAGCTGCGCCGCGGCAAGGGTCGATACAATGCATATTATAAACGCCTCTGTGTCGGGCATGCCGCCTATGACAAAGTGGCTGACGGAGCCTGTCAGCGCGGTGATGCTCATTATAAACACACTTGTGCCGACAGCGGTCTTCAGCTCATACCCCAGCATGGACGTCAGCACGAGCAGCATCATCATGCCGCCGCCCGCGCCCACAAAGCCGCAGACAAAACCTACGGCGCTGCCGCACAGCACGCTGCGCACCGCTTTCTGCGCCGTCGTCGCCTCTGTCAGACGGCGCTTGGGCGCCACAACGGGCTTTACTATGAATTTCACGCCGAGCAGAAGAGTCATTATAACTGAGAAATTGCCCATGGTGGTTTTCGGCACAACGCTTGCGACAAAACTGCCGACTGCCGTAAAGCACAGTACAGACGCCATCATGATCAGACCGTTTTTTATATCCAGATTTTTGTTTTTGCCGTATGTCACGGCGGATGCGGCACTGGCAAGCACGTCGCTGGCAAGCGCTATCCCTACCGCAAGGTACGGATCCATATCAAGAAAAGCGATAAGCATGGGGCTTATGACCGCGGCGGCGCTCATTCCGGCGAAACCGGTGCCGACGCCTGCGCCTATGCCGGCTATTATGCATATAAGAACTTTGAACATTTATTGTTTCTCCCCTTTTACAAAAGCGTTTATATTTGCGGCGATCTTTGCGGCGGTCCTCTCCGCCGCGGAAAGCTCCTCCTCGGGTATGCCGACGGTAAGGACAGCCGCAAATTCTCTTTGCATCCTGCGTCCGTCTGCTATAAGCGGAGCCGCAGACTGAGTGGGCACAAGGCGGCGCAGCCGACGGTCAAAGGGATCGTCGCAGCGCGTCATAAGTCCTTTGGCGATAAGCGTGTCCGCCGCGACGGACGCCATGCCGCTTTTTAAGCCGCGCAGCTCGCAAGCGTCCCGAGCGGTGTTGCGCTCGGGATTGTTGGCGCAGAACATTATCAGGTCAAAACAGGTTTGGTTGATGCCGTGTTTTTTACAGATCGGTGCCGCAAGATCGGCATATATGTTGCCCAGCAGCCTGCCGGCCGCAAGGAGTTCCGTTGCTTTCATATGTCACTTCTCACCCTTCGTATATTCTAATATTAGAACTTTTAATATTATAATATCGGACGTTATGTTTGTCAAGAGGTTTTAAAATTCTGCCGCACCGCGGGCGCCGGCTTTCGATTTTCGAAATCGACAAAGTTTGAATTGCTTTGCCAAACGTAAAAAAGGCTGCCGACGGCAGCCTTGTTCGCTATCTATGCTTGATAGTCTGAAACCTATGCAGTTCGGTTTTTTCGGGTCCTTAGGGTTCTTTTTCCCAAAATAAGAACGCGAGGTGGGATTTATCCCACCTCGGTTGGGGTATGGGGCGAAGCCCCATATATAATTCCCGTCCCTCATGTTGGGGTGCGGGGCGCGGAGCCCCGCGAAGACCGTTTCCCCTTGGGGGCGCGAAGCCCCAATATTACCGCTGCTTCGCCGCGGGGGTCGGCTCGGCGGCGAGGCATTCCTCGATATGGCGGCGTATGGGGTGCTCTATCATGTCAAAAGCCACCGCGTTTTTCCCGCCCTCGGGAACAATAATATCCGCCCGCCGTTTTGTGGGCTCCACATATTTTTCATGCATAGGCTTTACAGTCGTCAAATACTGGTTCATAACAGACTCAAGACTGCGCCCGCGCTTTGAAACGTCACGGCGTATGCGCCGCAGGATGCGAACGTCCGCGTCCGTATCCACAAATATCTTAACGTCAAACAGATCGCACACTTCCTCATCGGCAAAAATGAGAATGCCCTCCACTATTATGACCTTCTTCGGCTCAATATGCTGCACCTCGTTTGAGCGGTTGTGCACCGTGTAGTCGTACACGGGGCAGTCAATGCTCTCGCCGCGCTTCAGCGCTGCCAGATGCTCTTTCATAAGATCCGTGTCAAAGGCAGCAGGCTCGTCATAATTGAGCTTTGTGCGCTCCTCATAGGTAAGATCATCGTGACGCTTGTAATAGCTGTCGTGGCGTATAAGGCACACGCTGTCGCCGAAAGCATCGCAAAGCCTTTGCGCAAGCGTTGTTTTTCCGCTTCCGGTCCCGCCCGCTATACCTATCATCATAATATTCGCCATTTTTCGTGTGCCCTCCGAAATCCAGATGTTATCTGCCTTGTCAGTTGATCTTACCGTATATAAGCGGCTCGGGCGCAGGGGCGGTGTCGCCTATGACAACGCTTTGCACAAAGCGCTCGCACGCAGCGTCCAGTGTTTCTTCCCTGTCAGTCAGCATAACAGCCAGCACTTCGCCCTCACTGACACGCTCGCCGCGCTTTTTCTTTATAAGTATTCCGGCAGACGGGTCTATCACGTCCTCCTTTGCCGCCCTGCCCGCACCGAGCATCATGGCGGAAAGTCCGATGCCCTCGGTGTCGCAGGAAACTATATAGCCGCCGCGTGGCGCGGTGACATCGCGCGTGTACTTTGCGCGGCAGAAATCTTTATCATCGAAAACGGATATATCGCCGCCCTGCGCCGATATCCACTCGAGAAACTTTTTATACGCCGTGCCGTCGGCTATGACCTTTTCAGCGGCAGCGCGGCATTCTTCCTCGGTTTTGCCCGAGCTCATGGACACAAGCCCCGAGGCAAGCGTCAGAACCACCTCGCGGAGATCCTCGTGCTCGCGCGAGCCGCGGAGGATTCCCACTGCCTCTTTTACCTCTATCCAGTTGCCCACGGCGCTGCCCAGGGGAACATCCATATTTGTTATGACCGCCGCGGCGTTTCTGCCGCTCTTTTTGCCGATGGTCACCATTTTCTCGGCAAGCAGGCGGGCATCGTCCGCGGTTTTCATAAACGAGCCGCTGCCGCATTTTACATCAAGGATTATATTGTGTGAGCCGCCCGCAAGCTTTTTACTCATTATGCTCGACACTATAAGCGGTATGCAGCCCACAGTCGCGGTCACGTCGCGCAGGGCGTACAGCTTTTTGTCCGCGGGATCAAGGCTTTTGTCCGCGCCGATAACGCAGACGCCGTGTTCTTTTGCTATGCGTATAAACTCGCTGTGCTCAAGAGAGGTCCTGTATCCGGGGATAGTCTCAAGCTTGTCTATGGTGCCGCCCGTGTGCCCGAGGCCTCTGCCGCTCATTTTTGCAAGTGTTGCGCCGAGAGACGCCGCTATGGGTGCTACGGCAAGCGTTGTTTTGTCGCCCACGCCGCCGGTGCTGTGTTTGTCCACAGACGACGTTCCGAACTGCGAAAGATCCAGCATATCGCCCGAGGCAGCCATAGCGCGGGTGAGCGCGACGGTTTCCTCGTCGTTCATACCGCGAAGATATATCGCCATAAGCAGCGCGCTTATCTGATAGTCCGGCAGACTGCCGTCGGCGACTCCGTCGACAAACCATTGTATCTCGGCATCGTCGAGGGCGCCGCCGTCACGTTTTTTCTCTATAATATCGTACATTCTCATAGACATATCCTCCGCCGTGCCGCCGGCAGTGCCGCGCGGCAGCTTATATACGGCGCGGCGCCGGCCTCTGCAAATAGTATGCGCAGGCAGGCGCCGCTTGATTTTTTATCTTGCTCCCTTATCGTAGGGGATACCCTCCGCCTTGGGCGCGCGGGACTTCTTTGAAGTGAACGCAAGCACGATAAGTACCGTTACATAGGGTATAAGGTTATAGAAATACATGGGCAGGTTCAGCTCTTTCAGAAGGAAAACTCCGTCTCCGTTGATATCCAGGAAGGAGTATGTGGGACCTATACATTTAAGAAGTCCGAACATGAGAGAGCCGAGAGCGATGCCGAGAGGTTTCCAGTTGCCGAAGATCATGATCGCCAGCGCAAGAAATCCCATGCCCGCGACTGAGCCGTCGCAGGTGCCGCCGGCAACGGTCGCAATGTAGATATATCCGCCCATACCGGCAAGAGCGCCGGAAATGGTTGTGCCGAGATATCTCATTTTGTAAACGTTTATGCCGACGCTGTCCGCAGCCTGAGGATGCTCGCCGCAGGCGCGCAGGCGCAGACCGTATTTCGTTTTGTACATGAACAGCGAAAGCAGTATGAACAGCCCCGCCGCGATGAACGTTGAAACATAGGCCTTGTCGAAGAACACCTTGCCCACGCCCTTGACATCGTTGTTGAGAATTACAAAGCCGATATCCTTGGGCATTACAAGCTTATCCTGCATGAAGAATACCTTTATAAAGAACAGTGCAAGTGCGGGAGCCAGAAGGTTCAGCGCCGTGCCGCCGATGGTCTGATCCGCCTTGAGGTTTATGGCGGAGAATGACAGCAGCAGGGAGAATATTGCTCCTGCCGCAGCAGCCACGAGCATTGCCGTTATAAAGACTATCTGCGGATGGCCCGTGAGAAGGTCGTTTTTCTGAAGAAGATACACGTATACGGCACCGATAAACGAGCCGAACACCATAATACCGTCAAGCGCTATATTGATTATACCGCTGCGCTCGGCAAACATACCCGCCAGCGCCACAATGAGAAGCGGGATAGCGTAAATGAGAGTTTTCTGCAAAAGAAATATCATTTTTCTGCCTCCTCATGCAGCACTGCGCTGTCTTTCTTTTTCTTTTTCTTCATGACCAGCATATCTCTGAAGAGCTTTGAGAAGCCCGCGAAGTATACGATGACCGCAATGATAAGGTCGGAAACGTATTCGTTGAACGCGGTATATCCGGCAAGGTTAAAGCCGCCCTTGTCAACGTAGCGCAGGAACAGCGAGCTGAATATTACGCCAATGGGGTTGTTGCTTGCGAGCAGGGCTGCGGGAATGCCGTTGAAGCCCTCGGAGGGAAGCGAGCTGTACGTGTTCCACAGAAAGTCGTTGCGGCCGTTCAGGTACCACAGCGCCGCGCCGCCTGCGGCAAGTCCGCCCGCGATCGCCATTGAAAGAATGACGTTGCGCTTTTCGTTCATGCCCGCGTAGCGAGCGGCGTTTTTGTTGTAGCCGCACGCCTTGAGCTCGTATCCGAATGTAGTCTTGTTGATCATTATGTACATCACAACGGCAACAAGTATTACTATAAATATGCTTATATCAATATTGGAACCGGGGAAAAGCTTGTCAAGTCCGAGTTTGGCGGTGGAGACACCGTTTGAAGCCGTGGTCCTTATAAACTTTGTCTTTGTTTCGGCTATGTTTACGTATCTCTCTCCGGTAATACTGAATATCCAGCTGACCGTGTTTGCGGCTATCCAGTTCGTCATTATGCAGACGATGACCTCGTTAACGTTGAACACCGCCTTGAAAAATCCGGGGATAGCGCCCCAGAGCATACCGCTGAGAACGCCTGCTATAAGGGCAAGCAGCCACACGAAAAACGCGTTGTGCTCATTGGTGGGTATGGAAAGCGCCACCAGAAGGGATGACATTGCGCCCATAAGGTACTGACCGGGTGCGCCGATATTGAAAAGTCCCGTTTTGAAGGCTATCGCTACGGAAAGACCCGTCATCATAAGCGGTGCCGTTTCGAGCAGCATATCGCCCAGGTTGAAGAGGATGCTGCCCGCGTTGCCGCTGGCGAAGGGGCCGCCGAGAATTATCAGAAGTCCCGAAAACGCATCGGACATAGGGATATCCTCGGAAAAAGCGGCAAGAAGTATAAGTATTATGGCACCGACAAGAATACCGCCTATTATGCAGAGAACAGACGAAACTATGCTTCTCGTCGCCTCGCTGCGCAGAATGCGCATGCCGAGCGAGGTGCCCTCACTTTTTGTTTTGTTTTTCATTTATTCTGCCTCCCCCGTGTTCTGGCGCTTGGCGCCTGCCATATACAGACCCAGCTCCTGAACGGTGGTCTCTTTGGGATCAAGCTGCGCAACGATCTCGCCGCCGTGCATTACAAGTATCCTGTCGGACATGCTCATAACCTCGTCAAGTTCAAGGGAAACAAGCAGCACGGCGCTGCCCTCGTCTCTTGATTTTACTATCTGAGAATGGATGTATTCTATAGCGCCCACGTCAAGTCCGCGGGTGGGCTGCACAGCTATCAGAAGATCGTGGCTTCTGTCAAGCTCACGTGCAACTATTGCTTTCTGCTGGTTTCCGCCCGACATACTGCGCGCCGGAGTCTGCGCGCCCTGTCCGCTTCGAACGTCGTACTGCTCTATAAGCCTGTCGGCATATGCGCGGACTGCGCCGAACTTTATAAAACCGCCGCGCTGAAAATCCTTTTCAAAATAGCGCTCAAGCACCATGTTCTGCTCAAGAGTGTAGTCGAGGATAAGTCCGTGCTTGTGTCTGTCCTCGGGGATATGGCTTATGCCGTGGGTGTTTTTGTGGCGGATGGACTTATGCGTCACGTCCTCGCCGTTCAGCACCACTCTGCCGCCGGACGCCTTGTCAAGGCCGGTTATTGCCTGAACAAGCTCCGTCTGACCGTTGCCGTCTATGCCGGCGATACAGACGATCTCGCCTTTATGTACATCAAACGAAACGTTATGCACGGCGTCTCTCTTGTGAAGCTTGCTTTTTACAGAAAGGTTTTCAACCGTGAGCACCTTGTCGCCCGCGTGGGCGTCGGATTTATCGACCGTGAGGCTGACATCGCGGCCGACCATCATTCTGGAAAGCTCGTGCACGTTTGTATCTTTAACGTCGACCGTTCCTATATATCTGCCTTTGCGCAGAACCGTGCAGCGGTCGGCAACTTCCATGATCTCGTTGAGCTTGTGCGTTATGAAAAGAATGGATTTGCCCTCTTTTGCCAGACCCTTCATGATCTCCATAAGCTCGCTTATCTCCTGCGGGGTAAGGACCGCCGTAGGCTCGTCGAAAATAAGCACCTCGTTGTCGCGGTACAGCATTTTGAGAATTTCGGTACGCTGCTGCATGCCGACGGTAACATCCTCGATAAGCGCGTCGGGATCAACGTTGAGACCGTACGTCTCCGAAAGCTTTATCACCTTTTCGCGGGCTTCCTTTTTGCGCAGAACACCCGCCGTTGTAGTTTCGGCGCCGAGAATTATGTTATCCAGAACGGAGAACACGTCCACGAGCTTGAAGTGCTGATGCACCATGCCGATACCCAGCGCGTTTGCGTCGTTGGGGTCTTTTATAACTACAGGCTTGCCGTTTTTGCGTATCTCGCCGCTCTCGGCCTGGTAAAGTCCGAAAAGCACCGACATAAGCGTGGATTTTCCGGCACCGTTCTCGCCCAGAAGCGCGTGGATCTCGCCGCGCCTGAGCTGAAGCGTTATATCGTCGTTCGCGCGGATGCCGGGAAACTCTTTTGTTATATGCAGCATTTCTATGATGTACGGGGACATCTCAGCCGCATCGTTTCTTACTTGCTCCATTGAAATACCTCATTTTCTTTTCCGGTTTGCCTGTCGGGGCAAAGATCGGCAGGCAGAACGGAAAAATCAGTGAAAGGGATGGCCTCTGTAAGGAGACCATCCCATGTAGATAATCAAAGATTATTTTTCAAATACGATGGTTACTTTTTCAAGATTTGCGGTAAGCCACTCGTCGTTCTCATTGCAGTTATCGGGAGTTGCGCTGTCGGGAACAATGGTGCCGTCCTTGATCTTTGCGAACAGATCGTTGTACTGGTCAACGGTGAAGTTCTTGAGGCTCCATGTATCGGTAGGAAGTCCTGTAGCGTCTTCAGCAGCGCCCAGGTTCTGAGTCTTGTCTGCAAGCTCTGCGTCCCACTTGCCGTCATAGAACTGACCGAGAACGCGCTCAACGGATACTGCGAGACCCTTGACTGCACTGGTTATAACCTGTGCGGACTCGTAAGACTGGTCAACGTCAACGCCGACGATCTTAGCATCGGGATACTCAGCAGCTGCGGACTTAACGGAGTCAAACATAGAACCGCCGCAGGAGAATACGACCTCAGTGCCGTTTGCATACCAGCCGGAGATCTGGGTCTGGAGCTCGGTGGAAGCGGAGAAGCCCTCGCCGAACTTGTAGCTGTAGTTAACGGTAACGTTAACGTTCTTTTCACGTGCAGCTGCCTCAGCGCCCTGTACGAAGCCGTAGCCGAAACGGTTGCATGCGGGGTTTGTTCCGCCGCCGCCGCCGGTGAAGCCGAGCTTGGTGTAGCCTTCCATAACGGTTGCGTAACCTGCAAGGTAGCCGGACTCCTGCTCCTTGTAAACGATAGCGGTTACGTTGGAGAGGCCGAGTGCCCAACTGTCAACGAATACGAACTTAACTTCGGGGTTCTCTTTTGCAACGGTCTCCATAGCGGTAGCCTGAAGGAAGCCGGGAGCAACGATGATCTTCGCACCGTTGTTGATAGCCTGCTTCATGGCAGCGATACGGTCGTTGTCGGAAGCGTCGGAGCCGTTTGCGGGCTGATAATACTTATAAGCAATATTATGAGCCTCTGCGTAAGCCTTTGCGCCTTCGTATGTACCCTGGTTGAAGCCTTTGTCCATAAGCTGGCCGACGTCGGTAACGACTGCGATCTCGTAGACGTCACTCTTTTTGCCGTCATCAGTCTTCTTGTCGTCTGCGGTCTTGCCGCAGCTGCAGAGAACAAGAGTTGCCAGCATCATAAGTGCCAGAACAAGTGAGAGAATTTTTTTCATAATAATCCTCCTGAAAAATTATTTGGATCTCACCTGCCTAATATTAACATATATAGAAATTAAAATCAAGTATTATGTCGAAAGTTTGTCTATATATCACAAAAAATATTAATAAAATATGTATCGTGAGGAGGTAAAAACGGGCGCGCGCGGCGGATCATACCGTCCGATACTCTCCTTAAGTAAAATGTCCGTCGCGCAGTGCAAAAAATGCGGCAGATCCGCCGCGCGAGGGTCATGTCATCGCAAGTATCGAAGCGCCGCCGATCCGCTGCGCGAAAAGCCGGGAGACCCGAAGCGGATATGCCGCGGGATTCGAAAAGCGAAGCGGCGCCGCCGGATATTCTTCTGCCGCACCTGACGGTATGGTTCACCGAGACGAAAAAAGGCGGCGCAGCGCGCCGCCTTTTTTCGGCAAGTCACAGCAGTCCCCGCGAACGCGCCGCGGGAGCATATCATGCTTTATCTTGCCTCTATCGCTTTTATTATATTTCTTGTGTCCGTGTACCTGTCGTCCTCGCCCTCCGAGCCGAAAACGCCTATTATATAGCGCCCGCCGCGCTCGTAGAGAGTTATGAGGCAGTAGTAGTCCTCAAGGCTGCCGGTCTTCAGCCCCGTTACATACTGATTGTAAAACTCCGAGTCGGCGTGCAGCTGCTTGTTGCTGTTTTCCCAGTGGTTGGTATGCCCGCTGGCGTACGTCACGTCGTCGCTCTCAAGGCGGCTGTATTTTGTAATTATCCCGTTCTGTGCCGCCGCTGCCGATATCTTTGCCATATCCTCGAGAGTCGAGTAGTGCTCGCTGCCGCAGAAACCGTCGGGAGACGTAAAGTTCGACGAGCGGCAGCCGAGATCTTTCGCGTACGCGTTCATCTCCGAAACAAACGTATCCACCGCCTTCTGCGGCTGCATGCCGTCGTCAGCCGAAAGCTTTTTGCCGCAGGCCGCCGCAAGCACATACGCGGCGTCGTTGCCGCTTGGGAGCAGCATTGCCTCTATAAGCATCTCCACGCTCAGCTTATGCCCCGGCAGGATATATGCGATGGACGAGTGCTCTTTTATGAGGCGCACCTCCTCGCCCGCCTCGACTACCGTTTCGGGGTCAAGGATCGAAAGGGCGCAAAGCGCAGTCAGAAGTTTTGTGGTGCTTGCGGGATAAATTACGGAGCTTGTCCCGCTGCGCATAATGAATGCCGCGGCGTCAAGATCGTACACGAACACGTCGGTGGAATATGTATTGACGCTTATAGACGGGCTGCCCGTCGTTTCCTCCGGTGCGCTGCTGTCGTCCGTGCTCTCGGGAGCAGTGGATTCAAAGGTATGCTCCGTCATTTTGTCTTTCGAAGCGGCAATGCCGCTGCATCCCGATGTCAGAAGCATCGAGAGTGCAGCGGCTGCCGCCAGAATATTCAAAAGCGTTTTTTTCATGTATAAATATCCTGCCTTTTCGGGGGAAATTTTATCTGTTGCGTATTGCGTCAATAGGCTTCTTGGAGGCTATGCGCTTTACGGGTAAGAAGCTTGCCAGCGCCGCGATCGCAATACTCAGAACAAACAGCAGTCCTATCTGGCGAACACCGAAGTGGAGCACCGTTATAAGCACGTTCATCTCGGTTCGTATAACGTGATTTATGATCGCCGTTGCCACGCCGACTCCGACTGCGGAGAGCACAAAGTTCACCAGCGCGATTATAAGGCTTTCGGAGAAGAATATGCGGAAGACATCCGCCCCGCGCGAGCCGATGGCGCGCAGTATGCCTATCTCCTGCTTTTTGTGGGAAATGCTTGTCGCTATGAAGTTTGAAAGCATTATGCCCGCAAACACCGCAAAGCCGACACCTATCCAGAAGAATACCCTGGAAACGCTTTTCAGAATGCTGTTTACGGAATCAAGCTCAAAGGTCGCGGCGTTCTGAAGGTTGAAGCCCACGGTATCCGTCGGGTTGACGCAGCCGTCAACAACGCTGCGGACCTCGCTCTTTTCGGCGGGCATTGCGCCGACTGCAAAGAAATACCTGCCGTTTATTCCGGTAGTAAATCTGTTGAATACCTCCTCCGAGCATATAACGGTTTTTTTCATGTCGGAGGAATTTTCGTCGGTTTTATAATATCCTACTATCTTATAGCCGCTGTCGTTTTCGCCGGTGTAGTAGCCATTCTTCCAAATGCCGTAGCTTGAGTCAAACGCTTTGCCGAAAAACTCCGTGGGGTCCGCGCCGCTTTCGGATGCAAGGTCGTCGCTTATTATAAGCTCTCTCTCGCCGAGGGCGGTCTTTTCGCCGTTTGCCCAAACGATATTTTCGCCTTTTACCTTGTCAAGGGTGGTCATATATGTGGCATCGATCCCGCTGCCGTCACCGGAAGAGTCGAAGAAATACACCCATCCGTCGTTGATGGTGCCCACGGGAGTTTTTGCCTCCGCAATGGAGTCGAGGGAGCCGCTGCCGACCATGGCAACGCCCGTAAGGCTGTATGTTATCATGCTGCCGTATTCCTCGGCAAGCGCGTATTTGACCAATTTGTCGGCGTTGCTGTCGCCTGCGGTGTTCTCTTTGAGAATGCTGTAGCGGGAAGTGTCAACGCCCGTGTCCACAACTGCGGTGATCGTAAAATCCTTGCCCGCGACGCTGACAGTCTTGCCCAGAAGATCGGCGGGGCGGCTGATCTTCTCGGTCTTGCCGTCAGCACCCACGTATCCGCCTATGTTGAAGGTCTCGTAAATGTATTCGCTGACGGCGACCTCGTTTTTCGTCCCGTCGGGCAGTGTGCCGCAGAGGATCTTTGCGCCCATTTTGCCGAGGATCGTCTCGTTTATCTCGGCAATGCCGGAAAAGCTTGTGGGGTTGATATGATAGTCGCCCTTTGAGTCGGCAAACAGCGTATCCGTATCGGTGCGTGCGGAGAAGTCGAAGGACTCGCGGGAAGAAAGCGGAGCATATACACCCACGGTGTTTATGCCGAACTTTTCGTCAATAAGCTTTATATCGTCCTCCGTCATAGTGACGTAAGAAACGCGGTGGCGCGCGTCGCCCTCTCCCTTTTCAACGTTTTTGGAGAAAGACGCATAGTTTATGCCGGAATCCATAATGGAATCGGTGCATGCCGTTACATGGTTGTACGCGCCGAACGTATCGGCAAGGCCGAACAGACCGAAGGAGATGCATGAAAGCAGTATCGTTATGACAAGTCTTATCTTTTTGTATTTCAGACCGCCCGCGCCGATCTTGAAGGCGCTTTTCAGCGGCAGCTTTGACTTTATGAGTCTGAACGCCTCGGCGCCCTCGGGCTTTGCGGTCTTTGTCTTTTCAACGTCGGTCGCGGCAAATTCGCCCGCGGCGGCGGCCCCCCTGTCTTTTTCAAGCTCAAGCACAACGCCTGCGTCTATGGAATCGATATATTCGTTTATGCGGCATCTGTCCTCTTCGGTAAGGTGATATCCCTTCTTTACCGAAACGGTGTTTGCGGAAAATGTGAGATTTTCCTCATTTGCGCTCTCCGCAGCTTTTTCATCGGTGCTCTGCCTTGTAACGTCGCTTATAACGTGTCCGTCGGAAAGCTCTATAATCCGGTCCGCGTAGCGCATCGCAAACTCTCTGTCGTGAGAGACCACAATGACAAGCTTTTTAGCCGAAAGCTTTTTAAGCGTGTCGAGCACCTGCGTGCCCGTTGTGCTGTCAAGGGCGCCGGTAGGCTCGTCTGCCATGATGATCTCGGGATTCTTGACAAGAGCGCGGGCGATGGCGACTCTCTGCTTCTGTCCGCCTGAGAGTTCGCCCGGCTTTCTGTCGCCGTAGCCGTCGAGATCGACCTCGCAGAGAATGCGGTTTATCTCCTCGTCGCTCGCCTTTCTGCCCTGCAGCTCAATGGCAAGGGCAATATTTGCGCCGACGGTGAATTCGTCCAGAATGTTATATTCCTGGAAGATGAAGCCCACATATGTATTTCTGTAAGAGTCGAAATGACCCTGCCTGAAGTTTTTTGTGGAAACTCCCTTTATTATTATCTCACCTTCGTCGTATTTGTCAAGTCCTCCGAGAAGATTGAGCAGCGTGGATTTTCCGCTGCCCGATTTTCCCAGAAGAAACACCATGCCGTTTTCGGGAAAGATGAGCGAAATATTGTCAATTGCCTTCACCGGAACGCCTTTTTTGGGCTTATATACTTTTGTCAGATTCTTGATCTCAAGCATTGTATGTCTCCTATCTATACTATTTGTGTTAGTACAGTTATTATATCATCGCCGCCCTGCCGTGTCAATAGCGATTTGGATATTTCTTTGAAAATCGGTCTTTTGTTGTGCAATTTGCGCTTCTTTTTCAATATTATTACAAAATTATTGACACTTCAAACAGTATTTAGTAGAATGATAACGTAATTATCTTTATTTCGGGGAGAAAACTTTATGAAAAAGACATTGAGACCGGTGCTTACGGCAGCTGCGGCGTTTATTATGCTCTGCGCACTTGTCATAGGCACTTTGGCATCCGGCGCGCAGAATGTGTCCGACGATCCCGCCGACAGCTATGTAAAGCAGACGGCGGCAAACGAGGACTCGTCCATATCTCTTTGGTTTGAGCATTCCTTCAAAAAGGTGCTCACAAGCGACACTACCCCCTCCGGTATGGACACGTACTCCGTGTATATGGCGAAAAACGAAATTGAGAATGCGCAGTTCGTTCTGTACTCCGATACGGATAAAACGGGCATGAAAGCCGAAGTCACCGCCTTCTCCGCCATGGACGGAAGCGGTGCGGCGATCCCCTCTGAGCTTTATTATGAAATGTACGTTTCCACGGAGGGCATCGACCCCACCGCCTACCTCGGCTACGATCCCGAAAACCCCGTGATCCGCGCGGGAGAGACCCCCGATCCCGTCGCGCCCATGAAAAGAGTCAAGACTTTCAAGCTGAACGGCGGCAAGAGTCAGGCATTCTTCATAAAGCTGAGAAGTGCCGCCGACACCCCCGCCGGCTGGTATTCGGCTCAGCTTGATATAAAGAACTCGGCAGGCGAGGTCGTAAAGACCGCGACTGTCTATGCTCACGTATGGGATTTCGCTCTCAGCGAAAAGACCGCTTTGCAGACCGCCTTTTACATCGCAAACGATACGAGCTACGGCGGAAAATACAAAACGTTTTACGACTATCTGCTTGAAAACCGCATGTGCGGCATGGATCTGCCCGGAAAGCTGGATGTTTCAAACGAGTATCTGTACAACGACAGAGTCACGGCAGTGCGAGTTTCCACAAACGGCTGCGGCGCTGCATCGTCTCCGTACTACATAGAGAGCGATTATTCCGGATATGCGTCGCTGTACGATCAGCTGCAGTCATCGGACAGATGGGATGAAATAAAGAACAAATTCTACTTTTATAATGTAGACGAGCCGAAGGTCGGCGAAATGGAAAGCGTTATTGACTCCGCTAACAAAGTGCGCTCAATATGGCCGGGCGCCGCGACAGTCGTGCCGGTATACCGCAATCTGCCCTACCCTTACGGTCATTATACGACAAACGAGTATTCAGAATCGTCTATAATCGGAAACTATCCCATGTATGAGCGCGTCGACCTCATGCAGGCGATGATAGACAATGACAGCTCCACGCTGCTGTGTCCCATGACTTTTGCGTTCACGCCGCACGATGAGGTCATGTCCGCAATGCCGCACTACGGCGATGCCGCGTACAGCGCAGAGAACAGCCGCGGATACACGCTGCTTAACGATGCAAGCTGCGGGCAGTATATATACACGGGCGGAGGCACTCCCGAAAATATTATCAAGTATTATGACTGGGACGCGCAGTACGGCGAAATGAAAGACCGCATGGCGTCCGCGGTCGCTCTTGACACCGATGGCTCTCACCGCCAGTGGGCGTACTGCTGTATGAGGCAGAACTCATATAACTATGCCCAGCAGCTTATAGAAAACACGGGACTTCAAACAAAAATGCTGTTCTGGCAGCTTTACCAGGAGGATGTGACCGGTTATCTGTACTATGCCACAAACGGCTGGAGCGTTTTCGACAGCCGCAACGATAATTACATTGACCGCACCGTGACAGGCGACAAGACAAACGTTTCGTGGAAGACGAACAAGGTATACTACGGCACGGGCTATATCTACGGCGACGGCGTTATGTTCTACGGAATGACCCAGGGAAATATCTTCGGCACATCGTACATCGGAAGTCT
>CAUGPT010000036.1:0-17869 GCA_959601495.1 uncultured Eubacteriales bacterium | reverse complement strand
ATAACATCCCCGCCTCTCCTCTCTTAGAAATCTCACCTCACCACCCCGATTGTGCTCGCGAGCGGAAAGGCAAAGCGAGTGCTCCAAGCCCGGGAGATTCGGAGAATTGACTTCAGCGTGGCTTTCAGACACGATTGACGTTTTACTTGCGGAAGTGGAAAACGCTGCTCCTATAGATACCAAAAGCAAGCTCGAAGAACGAGCTTGCTTCATTTCGTTTCGCTGCTATTTTTCGAAACTGCAAACTTTTTGTTTCTAAACTTCGTCAGCGATACTGTAAGAACAGTTTTCGCTAAACGCAAAACAAGGCTGCCGTCGGCAGCCTTGTTCGCTATCTTTATTTGATAGTCTGAAACCTATGCAGTTCGGTTTTTTCGGGTCTCGGGGACTTTTGGGGAGAAAAGTTCTCGAGTGGGGTTTGGGGCGAAGCCCCATAAAAACCTTCCCTCATGTCGGGGTGCAGGGTGCCCAGCCCCGCGAAGTCCGTATCCCCCTGCGGGGTGCGGGGCGAAGCCCCATATATAATGATTCAGATCAGCAGCATTCGGTCGGTGTCAAGGTTTCTGCCGGAGAGTTCTCTGAAGCGCGTCATCAGGTCGGTGACGGTAAGACCCGTGCGCTCCTCGCCGGAAACATCCAGAATGATCTTTCCGTGATCCATCATTATCGTCCTGTTGCCGAGGCTCAGCGCCGACTCCATATTGTGCGTGATCATAAGGCAGGTGAGATTATTCTCCGAAACGATTTTGTTCGTAATCTCAAGTACCTTTTCGGCAGTGCCCGGGTCAAGCGCCGCCGTGTGCTCGTCGAGCAGCAAAAGCTTTGGCGGGCAGAATGTCGCCATCATAAGCGTCAGCGCCTGACGCTGACCGCCGGAGAGCAGCCCCACTCGCTGATCCATGCGATCCTCAAGACCCATCTGCAAAAGCGCGACCCTCTCGCGAAATTCGCGCCGCAGCTCCTTGCCCGGGATGGAAAGCCAGCCGCCCTTGCCGGAGGCAAGCGCCAGATTTTCCGCTATCGTCATGCCCGGTGCGCTGCCGCGCATGGGGTCCTGAAACAGCCTGCCGATATCCCGCGCGCGCTTGTGATCCTTTTTGTAGGTAATGTCTTCGCCGTCCAGTATTATCCTTCCGCCGTCAACGAGAAAATCGCCGCAGATCGCGTTGAACAGCGTGGATTTTCCCGCACCGTTCGCGCCTATGACCGTTATGAAATCGCCGCGCTTTGCGTGCAGCGAAACGCCGTCAAGCGCAAGCTTTGCGTCCGCCGTGCCGGGGGAGAAGGTTTTCGAAATGTTTTCTATTTTCAGCATATCTTATCACTTCTCCTTTGCCGCGCCGCGCAGCCGCTTTATAAATACGGGTATCTGCTTTTTGAAATACGGCGCCGATATTGCTATGACCACTATGACCGACGAAACAAGCTTCAGCATGAACGCCGGCATGTTGAAACGCAGCGCCACCGTGTATACGAGCCTGAACAAAAACGCACCCAGCACCATGCCGAAAATGCGCAGTCCCAGTCCGCGCTTACGGAAAAACGCGTTTCCTATAAGCAGCGAAGCAAGAGCGATCGTAACCATGCCGGTGCCTATATCTATGTTGACCGACTTCTGCGACTGAGCGAGAAGGCAGCCGGAAAGAGCGGTTACGGCGTTTGCAACGCAAAGTCCCACTATCGTTGTGAGCGCGGTGTTTATGGACGAAGAGCGAACCATATCCGGATTGTTGCCCGTTGCCCTTATGGCAAGGCCGAGGCGCGTTCGCAGAAACAGTCCCAAAAGCACAGCGACGACGATTACCGCCGCTGCGGACACAATAAGCTTTGTGCTGCCGTCAAACGGAGTGCCGTCAAGGGCAGCCTTTACCTTTGTAAATACCGTCTCCGTGCGGTTCATGTTCAGAAGCGACGAGTTGCCCATGACGGCAATGTTGACTGAGTAAAGTCCCGTGTTAACGATTATACCCGCCAAAAGGCTGTCTATGCCCATTTTTGTCTGGAGAAATGCGGTCACAAATCCGGAAAGCACGCCCGCGCCCATTGCTGCGGGGATCGCCAGATAGGGATGACCGGAGATGGCGACGGTCGCGCCGACCGCAGCACCCAAAGTAAAGCAGCCGTCCGTGGAGAGGTCGCACACGTTCAGCATCGAATAGCTGAGAAACAGCGCAAGCACCACAAGCGAGCTTATAAGCCCAAGCTCAAGCGCCGTCTGCAAAAGGGAAAGAACCGATCCTATATCCATATGTTTATGTGCCTTTCGATTTTTCTTTTATGTGCACAGTATGCTCCGACGCGGAAAACTGCGCCGGAGCATTTCATATGCACATTATATGCCGCCGCGCCGCTGCGGGTCTCTTCTCTGCCGCGGGCACAGGCTTTATTTTTTTACTGAACGTCGTCAAAGCTCTCTGCGGTGATGATGCTCTGTACCTTTGTGCAGTAGGGCGCATAGAGGTCGGAGAGCTTGTCGAATTCAAAGCCCAGCTCTTTTGCAACGTCGGTGTTGACAGTCGCCGTGCCGTTGTCAAACGTGCGCACGGGCATGTCTGCGGGCTTTTTGCCGTCTATAAGAATTTCGGCTATCTGATCGGCGGTCTCTCTGCCGAGATTGATGTAGTCAACGCCGTAGCCGAGGAAAGCTCCGTTCAGTGCAAAGGAGTCCGCACCGGTGAAGTGGGGGATGCCCGCTGCCGCAAACGTTTCGTATATGGTAAGCTCCGCTTTCATTATAGTGTTGTCCGTGGGGGTGAATACTGCCTCAACGCCGTCGCTGACAAGCGCCTGTGCCGCAAGAGCAACCTCGTCAACCGTGGTTCCGGTGCGCTCGATATACTCAATGTTCTTTTCATCAAGATATTTCTTTGCCGCTGCAATCGGCGTTGCGGCGGAATCCTGTCCCACGTCGTAGAGAAGTCCTACTTTTTTGATGTCGGGGTTTGTGGCAAGGATAAGATCCATGACCGCGTCCGTGTTGAGAAAATCGGAGGTTCCGGTGATGTTTGCGCCGGGAGCCTCAAGAGAGTCTACAAGTCCTACGGAAACGGGGTCGGAAACGGCTGCGAACACAACGGGGGTTCCGCTGTCCTCGGTGGCAGCCTGCATTGCCATTGCAACGGGGGTCGCAACGCCGACCATAAGGTCTACCTTGTCTGCCTCAAAGTTTGAGATGATCTGGGACATAAGGTTTGCGTCCGCGTTGCAGTTGTCCGTGGAAACATCAAACACAACATCCTTTTCGGCGCCTATTTCGGAGAGGCGCTTTTCGATGTTTTCGATTATCTGGTTGAGGGACGCGTCGTCGACATAGTTGCAGATGCCGACGGTGTAGGTCTTTTTGCCGTCGTCCGCGGCGGGCTTTTTACCCGACGCGCAGGAGGCAAGGGAGAGAGCCGCGAGAACGGCTGCGAGGATGACTGCTGCAAACTTTCTTGTTTTCATTTTCTTTTTTCCTTTCTTTCGTTGTCCGCATCGGCGGAGCCTTTGTTGTACGGAGCGGAAAAAACAAAAAATCCCGTCCCGCAATACTTACAATTGCTGGGACAGGAATGATCCTGCGGTACCACCCGGCTTGACACCTTTCGGCGCCCACCTTTGCGCATACTGACATATGCAGACCTTTGATCACGGAGAGCCGCACTCCGTCTCACATACTCCGGACGCCGTCCGTTTCCGCTTGCCCTCGGAAGCCCATTCAGCTGCTGCCGCACTGCCGCGATCACACCGCCCGCGACTCTCTGAAAGCTTTCGCATACAGCTTACTTACTCTTCCTCATCGGTTTACCCGATTTTAGCATATTAAAGCGCGCTTGTCAATAGCTTTTTCAAAAAAATTTTTTCGGGCAACAAAATGGCCGTTTTCGCCCGTCGGAGCGGGGATGTCGTACATGTCGCGAGAAAAGCGCGGCGCTCCGCGTTTCGAAAGAGCACGGCGGGGGGCGAACGTTTATAAAAAAAGATGGGATGGCACACGCGGGCGGAGAACGGAAAGCGCGGGTGTGCCGACCGGATTTTCTTATGGGAGAGCACCGACGAAGGAATGCGCTGTGCGGCGCTTTTTGAGAAGCGCGATGCGGGCAGACGGCGGGGGGTAAAATAGGCGGCACCGCCGCGGCAGACACGTCACGTCGGCTCGCGGCGCTGGCATTGCGGATATCCGTAAACTGCAGAGCCTGTGCATACGGGCTCGCCTCCGGGCATCCGAAAAAACCGCCGCACATCAGTGCGGCGGTTTTTATATAAATACTCAATATATTCTCAGGTAAGCTCCAGGCTTTCGCAGTTGAGAAAAGCCTGGGCGCTTATGGTGCTTGTCACCGGAATGACGGTCTTCGCGCCGCAGCGGGAGCAGCTGACGCATATGCCGTCGTCCGTCACGTCCACCGTATAAACTCCCTCGTCCTGCGGGCAGCGGCAGTGTATCGCGCCGGACTCGTCCAGATCGCGTATCACGAAATTTACAATCTCCAGTATCTGTGGGTCACTGAGCACGCCCTCAGCCGCCCGACGTGCGTCGGAAACGTCGGAAAAGCCTGCGTCGCTGTCGCTCATGAGCTCTCTAAGCTCATTATCCGCTTCAATCTGCGCCGCCTCCACCGCCTCTCGCTTTCCGAGATAGCAGATGTCCACGCCGGAATACGGGCACGGCAGCGCGAAAAGCTCTCTTTCGAAAAATACCTGCTGCGAGACCGTGAAATTATGCGGTTTCGGACAGATAAAGCACGGCACGCTGAAACGCAGCTTTTTGTCCCTTGTATACACAAGCGTCAGCTCATCATTTGATCCGCAGGGACATTTCAGTCTGAGCATATCCGCGCTCAGCGAGAACATGCCCGCAAGACCGCTTACCCAGCTTCCGCAGTCGGGGCAGCGGTATGAGACCGTTGTTTCTTTTTGATTAAGTATCATTTTCAAGCACACCTTTCAGAGTGGTCTTTATCCTTTTGTCTCCGCCGCAGTGCGGCGACAGCCTTTTACGATGCTCCGGCACCTCTCCGACGATTGGAATTATTTTCTTTCGTCAAGGGGGATATACTGCGCGCGGCTGCCTACATATTTATATGAGGGGCGGATTATCTTGCCCGCGTTCTGCAGCTCCTCCAGACGGTGGGCGCTCCAGCCCGCGATCCTGGCAACGGCGAAAATGGGGGTGTACAGCTGCTCGGGCAGATCCAGCATGCGGTATATCATGCCGCTGTAAAAGTCAACGTTGGGGCTGACGCCCTTGTATATTCTGCGCTTTTCGGATATGAGCTCCGATGCGCATTTCGCGACTCTCTTGTAAAGGTCGTACTCCTCCTCAAGTCCTTTTTCAAGAGACAGCTTTTTGGCAAAGCTTTTGAGTATCTCTGCTCTGGGGTCGGAGAGGGAGTATATGGCGTGACCCATACCGTATATAAGTCCGCTTTTGTCAAACGCCTCTTTCTCCAGCACCTTTGAAAGGTAGTCGCGCAGGGAAGCATCGCTTCTGTCGGGAGTATTCGCCTTCAGATCGTCGAACATATGAACGACCTTAATGTTTGCGCCGCCGTGACGCGGGCCCTTCAGCGACGCGAGGGATGCCGCGACTGCGGAATACGTATCCGTGCCCGAGGATGTCACGACGTGGGTGGTAAACGTTGAGTTGTTACCGCCGCCGTGCTCCGCGTGCAGAACGAGGGCAAGGTCGAGCGTTCTCGCCTCGGTCTCGGTATAGGAGCCGTCGGGACGGAGTATGTGCAATAGGTTCTCCGCCGTGGAAAGCTCGGGGCGCGGCTGATGGATATAAAGGCTGTTGCCGTCGTGGTAATGGGAATACGACTGATACGCATATACTGAGAGTATGGGGAACAGCGCGATGAGCTGCAGGCACTGGCGCAGTACGTTGACGACGGAAATATCGTCCGCGTTGTCATCATATGCGTACAGAGTGAGCACGCTTCGCGCAAGGGTGTTCATCATATCGTGGCTGGGCGCTTTCAGTATTATGTCGCGCACGAAATTCGTGGGCAGGCAGCGGTACGCTCCCAGCTGATCTTTGAACGCGGAAAGCTCTCCGGCACTCGGCAGTGTGCCGAACAGCAGAAGATATACGCACTCCTCAAAGCCGTATCTGTCGTCGCGCTGAAAGCCCTCGGCAAGAGAGCGCACGTTTATACCGCGATAGTAAAGCTCGCCGTCGGCGGGAACAGTCTCGCCGCCGACCTCTTTTGCAGCGACGATTTCGGATATTTCGGTAAGTCCTGTGAGAACGCCGCGGCCGTTTATGTCGCGCAGTCCTCTTTTGACGTTGTATTTTGTATACATATCCGGCACAATGCCGTTCGCCGCATTGCTTTTTTCCGCAAGGCGGTGCAGATAAGGCGTATTTTCGCTGAAGGGGTTATTTGCCATAGTACACATACCTTTCGCAAGTCAGAAATATATTTATATTAAATATATTAACCGTACATCATGAACGGCGTATGAATGAAGCAAAGATTTACTGTCAATTTTTTGTCGCATAGCGGAGGAAATATGCATTTCGATTACAAAAATGACGCGCCTATCGCGCAGGGAACGGAAAATTTCATAAGCCGCGCGCTGCTTTGTCTGCACAGAGACACATTTATGGGGGCGCAGGCGGCATCCCTTGCGGTCATAACGGACGGCAGCACGCGCTGCGATCCGCAGGCGCTGTACAGGCTGCCCGCCTCGGCGCTGCCGAAGTACAAAAGAGGCATGGTGCGCGAACTTCGGGACGCGGCGGGGGGATACGTTTGCCACAGGATGTTTTTTTCGTCCCTCGGCGGCAGCGGAATGATAGGCGAGAGGGCACGCGCGAGGATATGCAAAAGCTTTTCCGGCTGCGAGCGTTTCAGATACGAGTTTGTGCAGAAAGCAAAGGCAAGCCCGGGCTGCGGCTTTCTGTGGATAGCGGAGGAAAGCATGCGGCGGGGCGGGGCGCTGCACATACTGTTTACGCCCGGAAACAGACTGCTTCCGCCGAACTTTTTGCCGCTTATGTGTCTTGATATGTGGGAGCACTCATACTGCGTGCGCTACGGCGCCGACAGGGGCGCGTATGCCGCGGCGTTTCTCGGCGCGGCGCGGTGGGAGCTTTTGGAGCGGTGATGGGTCCGCTTTTCCGTAAGCATCCGCGCACGGGCGCCTGTTTCGGCTTCTCGAAACCGGAAAAGCAATTCGGACTTTATCGTCAGCTTTGCCGAACTTAAGTTAAGGATGTGAGGGGGCTGCTGTCCCGGCAGCCGAGCCGCGTTTTGCGCTGTTGCCTGACGCATCCACTCGTCTCTACGCCGAATCTTTGAAACTGCTGACTTTCAGTTTTTTGCAAAGCATTTCAAGCTAACCACAAAGTTTGAATCGCTTTCCCGATTTCGGGTAGTTATAACCGCCCGCTGCCGGAACAGCAGTCCCTTCACGTCCTTCTCACCTGCGTTTGGCAAGCGGGCGGCAAAGTTTGAAGCTCTATTCCGATTCCGAAAAGACGAAACTGCCCGCCGAGTTTACGAAAAAAAGCATGAATTTCTTTGCAAAGAAATATAGAACAAACCGTGGTTTCCGGCTCCCCCGATCCGCGGACGTTTACGAGCAAAACTCCGAATATACGTTTATCGCGTCAAAAACAGGCGTGTACTCGCCCGAGGCGAATGCCGTTACCAGTATGTACCTCGGCGAGGTGAGCGCCGCCTGCTCCTCGGTGCAGTTGGCAGCAAATGTCGCAAGGCAGTTTCTGCCCTCTATGGTGTAGCCTGTCTTTCCTCCCTGCACGAACACGCCCGCAGCCTCATTTCCCGACATACGGGATTTCAGCGTGCTTGTAAGCGTGATGCCGTCCGGATGCTCGGCGGTCTTTGTCGTCGTATACTGATACGTCGAAAGGATCTCGCGCATGCCCGTGTTGTTCACGGCGTAGCGCAGTATTGCAGCCATATCCTCGCAGGTGCTGTAATGATTGTCGTCATGCAGTCCGCTCGCCGTTACGAAATGGGTATTTTTAAGCCCCATGGCGGCGGCTTTCTTGTTCATGAGCACGGCGAAAGCCTCCTCGCTGCCGGCAACGTATTCCGCCAGCGCGCCGGTCGCGTCGGCGCCGGACGGCAGAATGCAGCCGTAGAACAGATCCTTCACGGGCACACTCTCTCCCGCCGAAAATCCCGCGACGGAAGCGTTCTGCCGAAACAGCTCGTCCAGCATTTCCGCCTTGAAGGTATAATATGTGGCGTCAGTGTCGCTCACGTTCTCATATGCCACGATAAGCGTCATTATCTTCGTCATGGACGCGGGATATATCTTCTCCTGCGCGCTCTTGGCGGCAAGCACTTTGTTTGTGTCGAGATCTATCAGAATACCGTAGCCGCTTGTAATGTCAAGCTCTTTTGTGCCGTCGGTAAACTCGGCAAACAGCGTGGGGGCGCTGCCGCTGTCCGAGGTATCAGCCGTGGGTGTGTTCAGCCGCACGTCGTCCTTTGCGGGAGACGCGGCAGGGCTTTGGGTGCCCCTGCGCGAGCACGACTGCGCGCCGACTGTCACGATGCACGCAATGACCGCGCACAAAAGCAGCGCAAAAAGCAAAAGATTTCGAGCCGCATTGGGATTTTTTGCGGCGGCGCTGCCAGCGCCGTTCTGACTTGCGCCACCCTTGACGCCGTTTTTCGCACCGTTTCGGTGCGCGCCTCTGCCGCTTGCGCCGCGATCCGCTCCGCGGCGGCTGTCTTTTCCGACCGCGCCGGATGTACCCGCGCCGGATGATGCGCCGCGCCCGTCTTTTCCGACCGCGCGGCTGTCCGATACCGCGCGCGTGCGGGGAATACCCGTGGACGTATGTGAAAAGCCGTTTTGCGCACGGGGGATATCGGTCTGTGTATGTGTGCCGACGCGTCGTCTGTCCTCGCCCGCCGCGCCTTGTGCGCAGCTTCCGTCATACGCGCCCTGCGCGCCCGCCCGTCTGCGGCCGTCTCCGGTCTCGCCGTGTGCCGCGGCATAGCGCGTATTATCGGCGCCTGCGCGCGGGGGGCGGCGCGAGCCTGTCCCATCATTTGAAAAATCTATAGGCAGCTGACGCCCGTCGGACATTCTGCCCGCATCGGCTCTGCCGTTTGTCGGGCGGCGGGCGGCGTCCGCGCCGCGGCGCGCTCCGTTCGTTTCACCGGAGGCGGGACGGCGGAAGCCGCCGTCACTGCGTGCCCCGCCGCTCCTTTCGGCGTCGGTGCCGCGGGCGCGGGGGGCTCCGAAAGCCTTCTCACGCATAAGGCGCAGCCTTTCGGCGTCGGAGAGAGGAGCATTATTGTATTTTCCGTCGTTCATTTTTTCGTCTCCTCTCATTTTATTTATATGCTTTGTCCCGCCGCAGGCGGGCTTTATTCCTTACTGTTTTGCGGCGCACGAGCGCTGCGGCGGAATACACTGTCCGCCCGCGCGGGTCTTGCCGCCGCGGTGCGTAAGCGCCGGGTTTTGATATGCGGAGGTTTTGCCGCATCTGCCGGAAAATTCCAGTGCGGCAAGTCACCGCGCCTCATATATTCCGCCATGCCTCAAACATCCTCCGCGGCGCCGTTATTACGGCTGCCGTATAATTTTTATATACTGTAAGATCGGGCGTTTTATCTGCTCTTGCGGCAAAGCTTTGCGACTCCCTCGCCGAGGGCGGCGCACAGCATGTCCGCCTCAGCCTCGGTATTGAGGTGCGAAAGACTGATCCTCAGGGAGCAGTCCGCGTCGCCGTCGTCAAGACCGAAAGCCGTCAGCGCACGGCTGACTCCTCCGGAGTGCGCGGAGCAGGCACTGCCCGCGCTTACGCAGATGTCTTTTCCCGAAAGAAAATTAAGCATTGTCTCGCTGCGTACCCCGGGAAGCGTTATGTTTATAATGCCGAAGTGAGCTTTTTCCGGTCGGTTTTGGCGTATCTCCTGCGGCAGCTTTTCTTCTATCCTTTCGCGCAGCGCCGCCGTGTATTCCGCCCTCTCTGCCATATGCGCGCTCTCCTCGGCGCACGCCGCGCCGAAGGCTGCGATCGCGGGCACGTTCTCCGTTCCGCTGCGCAGTCCGCCCTCCTGTCCGCCGCCGTATATGACGGGCACAAGCCGCTTTGCGCGAAGGGCTTCGGCGCTTACATACAGCGCACCCGCGCCTTTGGGGGCAAACACCTTATGGGAGCTTACCGCAACGGAATCGACTCCGAGCCGCTTGGGAAGAACGGGTATCTTCATAAACGCCTGCACCGCGTCACAGTGGATAAACGCTTTGGGGGACGCGGCGCGGACGATATCCGCCGCGCTTTTAACGTCGTAGACCGCGCCGGTCTCGTTGTTTACGAGCATGATCGCCGAGAGTATAACGCTGTCGTCGGCGTTTTCTCTTATAAAATCAAGGTCGAGCCTGCCGCCGCGGGTAGGCACCCGAAGAACGGTATATCCCTCGCTCTCCAAAAGGCGCGCGGGCGCTTCCACCGATGCGTGCTCGCCGTCGCTTATAAATATTTTAGCCTTTCCGGAATGCCGCTTTGCGCGCACGGAGCCGAGTATCGCAAGGTTGTTTGCCTCGCTGCCGCCGGAAGTGAATATTACGCTGCCGTCGGCGGGGCGGCGTATCCCGAAAGATGCCCCGACGCTTTTTCTGGCGCTCTCCAGTACGGCGTGCGCCCGGTCTCCCGCCCTGTGCACGGAACCGGGATTTCCCCAGCACTCCGACAAAGCCTCTCTCATTGCACTGAGAGAGGCTTCGGACGGCTTTGTTGTTGCGCTGTTGTCAAAGTATATCATTGTATGTATCCGCCGGATTATCTGAAGCTGAAATTTTCTACGGTCTTGTCAAACTCGTCAAGATGGTTTTCGTAGTAATCGGGAGTGGACGTATACGTCAGATAATACACATATCCGCCGCGAACGCACGCCGCGATTATATATTTGTATTCCTGCCCGTTCAGCGTGCCGGAGAACGTATACTTTTCGCCGTCCGTGCCGCCGAGGGTCACATCCGTGCTCTCGGGCTCGCCGCAGTCGGAATACACCGACGTGAACTTTTCGTAAAAGCCGTCCCACCACGTTTCCACGGTCTCGTCCGCGGCGACACCGTTTGCCGCGGCGGAAATGCTTGTCGCGTCCGCCGAAGAATAGAACGCCGAGGTGTAAAGCTCGGATTTATCGACCTTCCAGTTCTCGGGGACGTACATGATGTAGTCCACGTTGTCGGAGGACGCCTGCTTCATGCCGTCGGGAGCGCCGTCCTCGTTTTTGGAGCAGGCGCCGAGCAAAAGCGATACACAAAGGAGCGCGCAAACGGTATATATGACTTTTTTCATGACTGTAAGAAACCTCACTTGATTTTACCCGATCGAAGCGGCGAAAAATGTCGCTGTCTGTCAGGAATATATGGGATGAGCACTGCAGATTTCGGTGACGGCTGCGCGTATCCTGTCGGCGCTGTTTTCAAAGTCCGTCGCCGTCAGCGCTATAAGGTGCGCAAGGGTCTTCATTTCGTCCTCTCCCAGCCCGCGGGATGTCACAGCGGGAGTGCCCACGCGGATGCCGCTTGTCACAAACGGCTTTTCGGGGTCGTTGGGGATAGCGTTTTTGTTGACGGTGATATACACCTCGTCAAGGCGCTTTTCCATCTCCTTGCCCGTTATGTGCATGGGGCGCAGATCCACAAGCATGAGATGATTGTCCGTGCCGCCGGAGACAAGGTCAAAGCCCTCTGCCATAAGGCACTCGGCAAGGGTGCGCGCGTTAGCAAGGACATTTTTCTGATACTCGGCAAACTCAGGCTTCAGCGCCTCGCCGAAGCAGATTGCCTTTGCCGCGATTATGTGCTCGAGAGGTCCGCCCTGCATTCCGGGGAATATTGCCTTGTCCACTGCTTTTGCGTATTCCTCACGGCAGAGGATCATACCGCCGCGGGGACCGCGCAGGGTCTTGTGCGTTGTGGTCGTAACAATATCGGCGTACGGCACGGGGGACGGGTGAAGTCCCGCCGCCACAAGTCCGGCGATGTGCGCCATGTCCACCATGAACAGCGCGCCCACTTCCTTTGCGATAGCGGCAAAACGCTCGAAATCTATAATTCTGGGATACGCGGAGGCGCCCGCGACTATGAGCTTCGGGCGGCACTCTTTTGCGATGCGCTCGACTGCGTCATAATCTATATATCCCCGATCGTCCGTGCCGTATGGGACAAAATTGTAGTTTTTTCCGGAAAAATTGACGGGGCTGCCGTGGGTGAGATGACCGCCTGCGTCAAGGCTCATGCCCATAACCGTGTCTCCGTGGCTGAGAAGCGCATGATATGCGGCGATGTTCGCCTGCGCACCGGAATGGGGCTGCACATTTGCGTGATCCGCGCCGAAAAGACGACACGCACGCTCTATTGCAATATTTTCCGCAACGTCGACGCATTCGCAGCCGCCGTAGTAGCGGTGCGCCGGGTAGCCCTCTGCGTATTTGTTGGTAAGCGGAGTGCCCATTGCAAGCATAACCGGCTCGGATACAAGGTTTTCGCTGGCTATAAGCTCAAGCCCGCGGCGCTCGCGCCGAAGCTCGTCCTCCACAGCCGTTCCCACCTCAGGGTCGTACTCTTTCAGAAGCTCTATTACGTTGTTGATCATGTCAAAATCCTTTCACAAAAAATAAACAATATTATTATACAGCATATAGTGCATCAAATCAATGACTTTCTCTTAAAAACTTTTGTGCGCTGCCCGGGTACCGGCGCGCAGCGAACGGTTTTAACCGTTTATTCGGACGGCGGCGCGCGGTTTTTTCGTTTATATTAGATAAATGTAAAAAATCTATTGACAAGCCGCCGCGGGGGTGTTATAATGATTCTACCTCTGATTGAGGGCTCTTTTTTTGCACGCAGTTTTGCGCGCGGGGTGCCCCGGAGGGAGGTACGGCGGCTTAGCCGCAAATTCACGGACTGAGTCCGAATATACAGGAGGTGCCGAAAACAATGAGAGTTAAGATCACTCTCGCGTGCAGCGAATGCAAGCAGCGGAACTATGACACGAAAAAGAACAAGAAAAACGATCCGGACAGACTCGAGATGAACAAGTACTGTCGTTTTTGCCGCAAGCACACTCTGCACAAGGAAACAAAGTAAAGGAGAAGAGCAATGGCTGAAAACGAGAAAATCGAAAAAGTCGCTGCTGAAAAGAAGGCTGACAAGGCTGAAAAAGCAAAGACCAAAAAGCCGTCCGTATTCTCCAGATTCGCAGCGTGGCTCCGCAGCGTAAAGGCAGAGCTGAAGAAGATCGTATGGACCGGCCCCAAGGCTGTCCGTTCGAACTCCATCATGGTTATTATCGTTGTCGCAATATTTGCGGCGGCAACCGGTCTCATAGACGCGATATTCTCGCAGTTTATGTACGTTCTGGGGCTTCTTATCTGACGGTGAATGTCAAATGAGCGATATTAACGAGATGAATGCCGGTATGAGATGGTATGTTGCGCATACCTACTCCGGCTATGAAAACAAAGTCAAGACAAACCTTGAAAAAATCGTCGAAAACAGAGGCATGCAGGATCTTATCACCGACGTTCGCATCCCCACGGAGATCATAACCGAGGGCGAGGGCGAAAACGAAAAGTCGGTCGAATCAAAGCTTCTGCCCTCATATGTGCTCGTCCGCATGATCATGTGCGACGAAAGCTGGCACATAGTGAGAAACATCCGCGGCGTCACGGGATTCGTTGGCCCCGGATCAAAGCCTGTTCCCCTGACGGACGAGGAGGTAGAAAGCCTTCTCGGAGAGACGGTCACCGCCGCGCAGACGGAGCTCGCCATCGGCGACACCGTGGATATTGCGGAGGGTGCGTTTGCCGGATACAGCGGCAAGCTTGCCGAAATTTCTCCCGAAACCGGCGAGGTCACGGTTATCGTGTCCACCGTCGGCCGCGATATGCCTATCAAAGCGGGCATCAAGGAGATAAGAAAGGCAAAAGACTGAAAAGTCATTGGTTTTTCGCGCGGTGAAAAACGGGCGAAGGACCGGCAGGTGCCGCCGTCGGCACAAATACGTGGGAGGGAGAAAATTTTCTGAGTCTCCCGTCTAAACCACATACGGAGGTTTATTTATTATGGCAAAAAAGATAATCGGCTATATTAAGCTTCAGCTTCCCGCAGGTAAGGCTACTCCTCAGCCTCCCGTGGGTCCCGCACTGGGCGCATACGGACTGGCCATCCCTAACTTTACCAAAGAGTTCAACGAAAGAACAAAGAACGACATCGGTCTTATCATCCCCGTTGTTATCACGGTATACGCAGACCGTTCCTTCTCTTTCATCACCAAAACTCCTCCCGCAGCAGTTCTTATAAAGAAGGCCTGCGGCATCGAGACTGCTTCCGGCACGCCTAACAAGACCAAGGTCGCTTCCATCACCAAGGAGCAGGTCCGCCAGATCGCAGAGACAAAAATGCCCGACCTCAACGCTTCTTCCGTTGAGTCTGCAATGAGCATGATCGCCGGAACAGCACGTTCCATGGGCGTTACCGTTGAGGAATAAGGAGGAAGACGAAGATGTTTAAGGGTAAAAAGTACAAAGCAAGCGCTGAGCTTATAGACAGATCCAAGGCTTACGATCCCGCAGAGGCTGTAAAGCTTGTATGCGAGACTTCCAAGGCAAAGTTCGATGAGACCATCGAGCTGCACGTCCGTCTGGGCGTTGACTCCCGTCACGCAGACCAGCAGGTCCGCGGCGCGGTAGTTCTCCCCAACGGTACCGGTAAAACCGTTCGCACCCTCGTATTTGCAAAGGGCGACCGCGCAAAAGAGGCTGCAGAGGCAGGCGCCGACTACGTCGGTGAGGCTGATCTCGTTGAGAAGATCACCAAAGAGAACTGGTTCGAGTTTGACGTTGTCATCGCAACTCCCGACATGATGGGTACCATCGGCCGTCTGGGTAAGGTCCTCGGTCCTAAGGGACTTATGCCTAACCCCAAGGCAGGCACCGTTACCATGGACGTTGCAAAGGCAGTTGCCGAGGCTAAGGCAGGTAAGATCGAGTACCGTCTGGACAAGACCAACATCATCCACTGCCCCATCGGAAAGGCTTCCTTCGGCGAGGAGAAGCTTATGGAGAACTTCGACACTCTCATGGGCGCTATCATCAAGGCTAAGCCGGCTGCTGCAAAGGGTCAGTACATCAAGAGCTGCACCATCGCCGCAACCATGGGCCCCGGAATCAAGGTCAACTCCGCAAAGATCGGCTGAGTCCGCAATATTTTGTAAAACAGAGCCGACGGCACAGCCGTCGGCTCAAGTTTTGTCATATTGACTAAAAGCCGCGTCTGAGCGCCCGCAAAAAATTTAATATAAAATTATTGAATTATTCGACACAAAAGCTTATAATGTAAGGTGTGAAATAATTCATCACAAAGGAGACATAACATGAGCATCGCATATTCCGCAGAAGTTGAGCAGATGTGCTGTGTTGCCAAGGGCCCCGATCACGGTCCCGCTCCCCTGCCCGAAGAAGGCAAGTGGATCCAGGCAAAGCAGATATCCGACATTTCCGGCTTTACCCACGGTGTGGGCTGGTGCGCACCTCAGCAGGGCGCCTGTAAGCTTTCCCTCAATGTTAAAGAGGGAGTTATCGAGGAGGCTCTCGTCGAGACCATCGGCTGCTCCGGCATGACCCATTCCGCAGCTATGGCAGCAGAGATCCTTCCCGGCAAGACCATTCTTGAGGCGCTGAACACTGACCTCGTGTGCGACGCTATCAACACCGCTATGCGCGAGCTGTTTTTGCAGATCGTGTACGGCAGAACCCAGTCCGCGTTCTCCGAAAACGGACTTACCGTCGGCGCAGGTCTTGAGGATCTGGGCAAGGGTACCCGTTCTCAGGTAGGTACAATGTACGGCACAAAGGCAAAGGGTGTTCGTTATCTCGAGATGGCAGAGGGCTACGTTACCCGTATGGCTCTGGACGAAAACGACCAGGTCATCGGCTACGAGTTCGTTTCTCTCGGCAAGATGACAGACTTCATCAAGAAGGGCGACGACCCCAAGACAGCATACGACAAAGCCATGGGTACATACGGCCGCTTCGCCGAAGCAGCTAAGTATATCGACCCCCGCAAGCAGTAATAAGGAGGACGAGATATAATGGCACTTTTTGAAAACTATGAGAGACGCGCCGATAAGATCCTCGGCGTTCTCAAGGAATACGGCATCAACTCCATTGAGGAGTGCAAAGATATAACCCTTGCCGCAGGCATCGACTGCGATAAGATCGTAAGAGAGACCCAGCCCATCTGCTTTGAAAACGCTGTTTGGGCTTACACCGTAGGCGCTGCCATCGCTCTGAAGAAGGGCTGCAAAAAGGCAAGCGACGCAGCTGCGGCTGTCGGTATCGGACTTCAGTCCTTCTGCATCCCCGGCAGCGTTGCGGAGAACCGCAAAGTCGGCCTCGGTCACGGCAACCTGGGCGCAATGCTTCTGTCCGAAGAGACAGACTGCTTCTGCTTCTTGGCAGGTCACGAGTCCTTCGCGGCAGCTGAGGGCGCTATAAAGATCGCGCTCAACGCAAACAAGGTAAGAGTAAAGCCCCTGCGCGTTATCCTTAACGGTCTCGGCAAGGATGCTGCATTCATCATCTCCCGCATCAACGGCTTCACCTATGTAAAGACCGAGTTCGATCCTTACACCGAGGAAGTCAAGATCGTCGAGGAGACAGCATACTCCAACGGTCCCCGCGCGGCTGTCCGTTGCTACGGCGCAGACAACGTTCCCGAGGGCGTTGCTATCATGAAGCTCGAGAAGGTCGGCGTTTCCATCACCGGTAACTCCACCAACCCCACCCGTTTCCAGCATCCCGTTGCGGGCACCTACAAAAAGTGGTGTGTTGAGAACGGCATCAAGTACTTCTCCGTTGCCTCCGGCGGCGGCACAGGCAGAACCCTGCATCCCGATAACATGGCTGCAGGCCCCTCCAGCTACGGCATGACAGATACCATGGGCCGTATGCATTCCGACGCACAGTTCGCAGGTTCTTCTTCGGTTCCCGCGCACGTTGAAATGATGGGACTCATCGGCATGGGCAACAACCCCATGGTCGGAGCAACCGTTGCTGTCGCTGTTGCTGTTGAGGAAGCAAGCAAGTAATCTTCGGCTGTTACCGCATATCTCAGTATTAAAAGGGCTTCCGCCTTTTCGTCGGAAGCCCTTTTGTTATATAAAGAGCCGAACCTTCCAGCACACAAATTTGCAATTATTATTGCTGCATGGATCACTGAGTCACTATGACTATCGCCCGTCACAGGGTTTCCGCCGAAGCTTTGAAACTGCAGACTTTTAGTTTCTTTGAAAAGCATTTCAAACTTTATGGTCAGTTTGCCGAACTTGAGTAAAGGATGTGAGGGGGCTACTGTCCCGGCAGCGGACAGCGTTGGCTTTACGAAATTGGCAAAGCATTTCAAGCTTTATTGTCAGCTTACCGAACGCAAGTAAAGGACGTGAAGGGACTGCTGACCCGGCGCGGACAGCTTTGGCTTTCCAAAATTGATAAAGCATTTCAAACTTTATGGTCAGCTTACCGAACGTAAGTAAGAAAGACGTGAAGGGACTGCTTTTCCGTAAGCAGCCCCTTCACACATCCCCGAATCGGTCTAAGAAAGGAGAGGCAGGGGATTCCCGCCTCTCCTTTCTTAGAAATCTATCCTCACCACCCCGATTTGTGCCCGCGAGTGCAAGATCAAAATGAGTGCTCCATGCCCAAGAAATTCGACGAATTGACTTTAACTAAACTTTTAGATATCCATTACGTGTATCTACGGAAGTAAGAAAAGCATTAGCGTAAGCTGCTGAAAGCAAGGCTGAAAGGACAGCCTTGCTTTGTAAAGTATAGGTTGAAAATTTTCTGCTTTCAAAAATACAGTTATTTTCCTGTGCTGA
>CAUGPT010000035.1:0-18205 GCA_959601495.1 uncultured Eubacteriales bacterium | reverse complement strand
GCGTGAGGGCGGCTACTGCCGGGACAGTAGCCCCCTCACATCCTTTACTTACGTTCGGAAAGCTGACGACAAAGCTTGAAATGCTTTGCCAATTCCGAAAAGCCAAAGCTGTCGCGCCGGGACAGTAGCCCCCTCACATCCTTTACTTAAGTTCGGTAAGCTGACTATAAAGCTTGAAATGCTTTGCCAATTCTGAAAAGCCAAAGCTGTCGCGCCGGGACAGTAGCCCCCTCACATCCTTTACTTACGTTCGGCAAGCTGACCATAAAGTTTGAATTGCTTTGCCAATTCCGAAAGCTGTCGCATTCAGCTCGCGTGAGGCGCGGTGCGCGCCGAGGACTTTGACCGAAGTATAAACCGCTATAAACCGCACCCCATAGTTTTCCCGTCGAGCAAAAGAAAAAGGTCGCCATCGCGACCTTTTTCTTCTGCTCGGGGAGACCTGTAAGCCGGGTTCTGTACGGCAAAGCCGTGACTGCCATCTGTCTCGAACAAGCATTGCTGCCTGTCTCCAGCCACCCGCAGAGAAGCGTCGGGCAAACGCCGGCGAAAAGCCGCTCTGCATACGGTGTTGCATCGGATAGGGTTTACATTTGCACACAGTTGCCTGTCGTGCCGGTGAGCTCTTACCTCGCCTTTCCATCCTTACCGCCTATTGGCGGCGGTCTATTTCTGTTGCACTTTCCCGGAGGTTTCCCTCGGCGGACGTTATCCGTTATCCTGCCCTGCGATGCCCGGACTTTCCTCACTCTGATACCTTTCGGCGCAACAAAGCGCGGCAGCCCGGTCTCCCGAATAAACAGTTTACTTCAAAAGCTCCGATTTGTCAAGCTTTTTGTCTCCCTTGGAAAAGGAAAAGCCGTTGCCGTTGACCTCGCTCACGCTTGTAATTATCATGAAAGCGGAGGGGTCAATGGATTGAATGATCTTTTTAACTCTTGCCAGCTGACGGGTGGAAACAACGGTCATGACCATTTTGCATCTTTCGCCTGTCATGCCTTTGCGCCCTGAGAGAAGCGTGATGCCGCGTCCGGTCTCAGCCATGATCGTCGCGCGGATCTCATTGTACTGATCGGATATGACGGATATTTCAACGGATCCGCTGCCCATAACCGTCACCTGATTTATCACATAAGAATATATGATGACCATGATTACGCCGTACAGCACACGGGAGAGATCCTTGTACGCGATGAACTGGGCAAGGATTATAGCGCCGTCCACCATGAGCATGCCTGCACCAACGGGCACGCCCGTCAGTTTATTTAGGACAAGCGGCGGTATGTCCGAGCCGCCGGTGGAGGCACCGTGACGCACCTCAAGCCCTACGGCAACACCGATAAGCAGCCCCGACACCATTGCGTAAAGCAGCATATTGTCTGTGGGCGGCATATTATACTTTGATATGTCAAAGTTGCGGAAAACCCGCTCAAAAAGGTTGACGAATGCGGGATACAGTATCGTAGAAGCACCGGTTGTAATGATAAAGTGCTTGCCGAGCACAAATGCGCCCAAAATATACAGCAGTACGTTTACCGCCAGTATAAAATAAGATATTTCGATCTTCGGGTAGAAATGCTCTACAAGAAGCGATACGCCGGTAACTCCGCCCATGACAAGACCCGAGGGTCGGATAAACAGTATTACGGCAAGCGCATACATGGCGTTTCCCAGCAGAAGAATAAACACGGTGTAGAGAAAGTTTGCAGCTTTTTTTCCCTTGCTTACTTTGTTACCCATTTCTACCTCACATGAAAAAAGACGCTAAGAAGAATATAACACCAAACGGCGCAAAAGTCAACATCCCGAGAGCGCCGTATCAAAAGTTTTTCCGCAGCGGTCTGTGTTATGCGCCGCGCGTATCGCCCATCGGCGCCCCGCGGTTTTATATGCCGATCTGCCGCTGCGCGGCAAAACCCGTGCAATGCGCCGCGAGCCTTGAAAAGCAGAGAAAATTATGATAGAATATCATCATAAATGATAACTTGCCGTGATCGGAGGAGAGCGTGCTTTGAGACTTGACAAATACATAGCGGATACGGGCATTGCCAGCCGCCGCGAGATAGCGAAAGCCGCGCGCGCGGGCAAGGTCAGCGTAAACGGCGCCGCCGTGCGCGACGCGTCTGTTCATATAGACGAAAACACTGCGCGCGTCGTGTATTGCGGCAGCGAGGTGCGGCGTGAGCAGTACACGTATGCAATGCTCAACAAGCCCCGCGGATATATAAGCTCAACGGAGAAGGGCGGTCATACGGTCATGGCGCTTCTGCCCGAGGAGTTTTCAAAAATGGATATGTTCCCATGCGGCAGGCTTGATATAGATACGGTGGGACTTTTGCTCATAACGAATAACGGTCCTCTTGCCCATGAGCTGCTCAGCCCCCGCCGCCATGCCGAAAAAACGTATTTCTTCAGGTGTGACCCGCCTATAGGAGATGACGAAGCGAAAAAGCTTGAGGCGGGTATTGACATCGGCGGCTATGTGACGAAAAAATGCCGTGTTGAATACGATGAGGAAGGGCGAAGCGGACATATAACCCTCACGGAGGGCAAATTTCATCAGATAAAGCGCATGTTTCAGGCTGTAGGCTCGTCGATCGTATATCTGCAGAGAACCGCATTCGCAAATCTAACGCTTGATCCGACGCTCGGCGAGGGCGAGTGGCGTCTGCTCACCGCGGAGGAAATTGAGGGAATGATGACGGCGCACGCGGAGAAGCCGTGAGAGATCCCGACGACGCGGCTTGCCGACTTTCGGGGACGGCGAAAAAAACGGCGGGCATCTCGGACGTGCCCGCCGCTTTTTTGCGTAAATATCCGGTTGAGAGCATGCTTGAGTAAATGAGAGAGCGTAAGGAGCAGCGCCGCTTTCATATAAAAATAAGGCGCTGTACAACGCGGGTGCGATAACGCCGCGTTTGCTGCCTTGAGGCAGGCATCCCTTTCGGCGATCTTCGCGCAGCCGTGCGGTTCAGCACGCCGCAGCACGCTGAGCGCGCGGCTTATTTTGTCCCGCTTTTGATTTGTTTTCTCTTTTTTCGCGCCGCTTCCGACACGGCACGGCGCTCGCGGCGGTGTCTTGCCGCGGTACGGCGAGCCTCGGCAAAGGAGGCATTGCGCAAAAGCTGCCGTTTCAGCACGGCGGCGTCTGCAGCTGCGGCAAAGAACAGCATAAATACGGAGGATATTCCCGCCGCCGTAATGCAGTACGACGCGACGTTTCCGCCTGAGGTGACCGCTGCTGCGGCATATGTCAGCATAAGCACTATGAGAGACCATAGGCAGGCGGCAGCGCTGCGCATTACCTGCATGCGCGGGCTTGCCGCCGCAAATATGAGCAGAAGAACTATCGCTGCCGCAATTATACCGAGGTCGATCTTTATAAACAGCAAAAAATCCGCGCTTGCGGTGTCGGCGCTTGCCTTGTCAACGATTTTTGAAAGATTTGTATAGAATACCACGGTGTCGGCGCAGAATGCTGCCGTGCCGAGGATCGCCGCGACAATGCAGCATTTTGCCGCAAGAGACGCCTGTGCCGCATCATGCGCGCGGTGCAGAAAGACCGCGTAACATATCCATAAGCCGACTGTCACTGCGGCGGCTGATATAAGAGGTATCATATAATCCTCCCGAAACTGTCGTTATAATAATATTGTATCACCTGCGCCGCGATAATTCAATACAGTCAAAAATAAAGAAAAAATAAAAGTTTTTTGCGCCGCTCTTGCATTTTTGAAAATAAAGTAGTATAATACAGTTTGTGCGCGGAATTTATTTGAATTTCGCACATAAAGATTATTCAAAATACGCAGAACCGCCTCCGGCGGGAAGGGAAAGGTATTTTGTCATGAACAAATATGAAAACAAAAGCAGAGCCGAGCTTTCCGGCGAGCTTGAGGATGTCAGAGCGCAGCTTGCCGCGTGGAAAGCAAAGGGCATCGACCTTGATATAACAAGAGGCAAGCCGGGCAAAGACCAGCTTGCCATTTCCGAGGGAATGCTCGGGGTTATACACGATTCCGAGGGCTGCCGCTCCGAGGGCGGACTTGACTGCCGTAATTACGGTGTACTGGACGGTATCCCCGAGGCAAAGCGCCTGTTTTCCGAGCTTCTGGGCATCCCCGAGGCGAGACTTATAGTGGAGGGCAACTCTTCGCTCAATATAATGTTTGATACGGTTGCCCGCGCCATGCTTTTCGGCGTATACGGCGGAAAAGAGCCATGGTGCCGCCAGGGTAAAATAAAGTTTCTGTGCCCCAGCCCCGGCTATGACAGACATTTTGCCATATGCGAGGCAATGGGCATTGAGATGATCCCCGTTGAGATGACGCCCGACGGCCCCGATATGGACACCGTGCAGAAATATGTTGAGAGCGACCCGTCGGTGAAGGGAATATGGTGCGTTCCGAAGTTCTCGAACCCCGAGGGATATACATATTCCGATGAGACAGTGGACCGCTTTGCGGCGCTTCGTCCCGCGGCGCCCGATTTCAGAATTTTCTGGGATAACGCATATGCGGTGCACGAATTCTGCGACGAGACCGTTCCGCTGAAGGATATTTTCAAGGCGTGCGAAAAGTACGGCACCGAAGATAACGTGTTCTTCTTTGCGTCAACGTCGAAGATAACCTTCCCGGGCAGCGGCGTTGCAATCATGGCGGCGAGCGAGAACAATATAGCGCAGATAAAGCCCATACTGTCCGCGCAGACGATAGGCTTTGACAAGATAAACCAGATGCGCCATGTGAAGTTCTTTAAGGATGCCGACGGCGTACGCAGACACATGAAAAAGCACGCCGATCTGATACGTCCCCGTTTTGAGGCGGTAATTGCGGCGTTCCGCGCAAATCTCACCGGCATCGCCGAGTGGACAGAGCCCCGCGGCGGATATTTTCTCGATCTTGCCGTGCCGGACGGCTGTGCCCGCCGCGTGTATGAGCTTTGCGCCGATACGGGTGTAAAGCTTACAAAAGTCGGCGCGTCGTACCCCTACGGTATCGACCCCCGCGACAGACATCTGAGAATTGCGCCCACATATCCGTCGTTTGAGGATCTCACAAGCGCGATCGAAGTGCTTTGCCTGTGCGTGAGGGCCGCCGCGATCGAAAAGGTGCTTGACGGCGCGAAGGCGTGAGAGAAGAAGTATAAGAAAGAACAAGGCAGCCGAACGGCTGCCTTGTTCTTTACTTTAAAAATGAAGCATTTGCTGCGCAAATATGAAGCGGAAGCCCGTCGGCTTCCATGAAGCGCTCACGTCGTTCGAATGAAGCGACAACTGCGTTGTCGAGGATCAAACGCCCGGAATTGTCCGTGAGGTGCCGCAGCGCTTGGCTCTTCATGCACCGAAGGCGCGCTTCAGAAAAGCTTTTTGCCTCCGGTTAGTGCTTACAATACTATACTTGATTTGTATAGGTTGTAGTTTACAAATTCTTTAACCTTTCTGTTTCCAAATCTTCGATAATAAAATTGCCGTCGTCGATCTCTTCCAAACGGTCTTTAATTTGTGAAATCAAATTAAGCATAGAATCCTTTTCTGCCTTTTCTTTTTCGGCATTAAACCAACAAGGAGCATCGTGCGAATTGAATTCGTAATAGGAGTTGAACATCTCCATTGCTCTTTTGTTTAATTCGCGCAAAATATGGTCTTGCTCAACTATGGGACATTTCCACACGGAAATTCCCTCAGAATTAAGCACCCAAATAGGACCGTGTAAGTATTCGTTCATAAGTCTGATTTTTAACATTTATTAACCTCCGTATTCTATCGGATAAGCAGTAACTATAAATCCGTTTGTGCCTATACCCGTTAGGACATAATGCTTGCCATCATAGTAATATATCCTTTCAAAACCATCACGCCCATTAATTCTCTTTAATTCGTTCGAAATGATTCTGCCATTTGAAACAACATCGTTCAAAAACGATGGAATTTGATTCCTGGATATGCCAAATGCTCTTTCAAAATCTGCAGCATGTCCGGGAGATTTTCCGTTTCCGTCGAGAATGTGCTTCAAACCGGCAGATCCATTTCCATTTTCAAGCCAAACCGTTTGACCGGTTGCATCTTTTGCAACAAAGATTATATCTTCCTTTGTAATATTTACTCCGCTTTTTTCAAGTTCTCCAATCAATGATTGAGTTTGAGCATCTTGAATACCTTTTGTGCCATTGCCAAAGCCGCCAAGCAATCCTCCACCCATCAGGCATCACCTGACTTTCGATGAGTTTGCATAAATGTGCTGTCAAATTGCAGAATCTCGATACCCTGCTTACGATATTTATCGAAGATATAATCGGGTGCTGTTCCGTAAATGATTATACTTTTCGGTTGTAAAGTCTTGACCGAATAATCAAGTCCGTTTATAAAATACGGTCTCTCCTGCAAAAGCTTGATACATCCGTGAGAACCGATTGCAATAATGCTGTTTTTCGGTGCGCCGGCACAACAAAACGGAAAAGTCCTTTCATCTCCCCACCGCACATTAGTAATTGTCGGAATTCCGTTATCCTGCAGCCAACAGCCAATTGCACGGTTTCGGTAAGTATTCCACTGTTGCATTACAAGCGGCATATCGCGGTACAAACTGAAATCCGGAGTAATAACTCCTTTGTACTTTTTTAGAATCGGTAGATACCTTTGCGGATTATTCCATAATCGTTCAAAACTTACATCATCTTCATAAAAATGAACAAAGCAGCTATGGTCTGTTCCACCGACTGATTTTGAAAATGGGATAAGCTTCAGAGGAATTTTATTCTCAGGCTTGATACATGGGATTTCAAGTTCGGTATCAAACCGCGCATTTTTAACTAAAAATGCGTGAAAAACATCTTTGCACCCACTACGTGTGCAATTTTTAATAGACATAATTATGTCCCTTTCTTGCTTTGCCCAAAGCAAAAACCTATCCGGGCGGGCAAAATTTTTTGCCGGACGGATTGACAAAGGGACAGAAATATGCTACCATATCAATGCCACTTGAATATGTTATAGCATATTCTGTCGAAAAGCATATCAGTTTACTGCGCCAACAGTTTATTGATGTGCTTTTTTCTTTTTTAGTTACATTCAATACTTTCTTTCATAATAGCTCATCTATTAATTTAACTCTCCCCGGCGGTATAATTTTTTCGAAGCGCTCACTTCGTTCGCATGAAGCGACAACTGCGTTGTCGAGGATCAAACGCCCGGAATTGTCCGTGAGGTGCCGCAGCGCTTGGCTCTTCATGCACCGAAGGCGCGCTTCATAGGGCGCAGCCCTGCTTCATGCACCTAAGGTGCGCTTCATTCCAAAACAAAAAGCACTTCGCAAGAAGTGCCTTTTTGTTTTGGAGGCGTCACCCGGATTTGAACCGGGGAATAAAGGTTTTGCAGACCTCTGCCTTACCTCTTGGCTATGACGCCGTATTAACTTGTGTTGTATATGTTCTCCGATAAAATACCGCCGGAGCCCGGTCCTTGGCGACCTCTGCCTTCCCGGTCACCGTCGCATCTCGCACTCCGTCGCCTCGGACACTCGGCTCGGATTGCTCGTGCTTTGGGCGACACCGCTTGGCTATGACGCCTTGTTAACTTATTATATTCTGTCCGGTTGGATTTGCTACCGGAACATTATGGGCTGAAAGCCTCGTTATTTACAAATTGAGCCGCATAAAGATATGCGGCTCATGGAGCGGATTACGGGGCTCGAACCCGCCACCTCCACCTTGGCAAGGTGGCGCTCTACCAAATGAGCTAAATCCGCATATGGTGCCTCCGGTCGGAATCGAACCAACGACACGGAGATTTTCAGTCTCCTGCTCTACCAACTGAGCTACAGAGGCGTCGCCCGGAAATTTCCGGAAATGGCGACCCGAAGGGGGCTCGAACCCCTGACCTCTAGCGTGACAGGCTAGCGCTCTAACCAACTGAGCTACCGGGCCGTATTGGTGGGAACAATAGGGCTCGAACCTATGACCCTCTGCTTGTAAGGCAGATGCTCTCCCAGCTGAGCTATGCTCCCAAAACCGCCGCGCTCTCACGCGGCTTTTATAGTATAGCAAAGCTTTGGGACGTTGTCAATACCTTTTTTGCAATTTTATAAAAAAATTCATGCAGGGGCAAAACGGCTTTGCAACGCGGCGACGTGCGCCGCGCATTTGCCGAATTTAATATGTTTTGCATCTGCCCCGCCGCCGCTTTTAAAGCCGCACCCGGACGCTTTTTCAAGCTGCGCTGCCGCCGTCTTTTTCAAGCCGCGCTGCCGCTTTAGAGAAAAGGCGCTGCCTCGTGTTCGCTTTTCGAAGTATGCCGACGGCTGCGCTTCGGCTTCGGGATATCGGGGCTGCGCTTCGGCTTCTGTCCGTCGGGGCTGCGATGCCCATCGGAGAACATCTGCCGCCGGGCACGGTGCTTTTATCGCTTTTATCCTATGTTCTGCCGAAAGTTCACTTTTTCGCTTTTGCGGCGATATACCAGCGGCTGCAGTCGGGCTTAGGCGCGTTCATTTCAAAATCGCCGAAAAAGCCGAGAATTTCGAATCCCGCGCGCTCAAGCTCCGCGCGCAGCTTTTTCTCCGTATAGCAGCGCTCGCGCTGCACCGTATCCGTTCTGTCCCACGCGCCGTCTGCGCGGCGGCGAAAAACGGACAGATAAAAATCGCAAAGTCCGCGTCGGCTGTCGTAGCTGTTCTGCCAGCAGCAGGTAACCCCGTCGTCCTCGAGGATATAGTCGTTGTCTTTGTAAAAGTTTTTGAACTTGTACGGCGTGTTGACATCAAATATGAAAATGCCGTTCGGATCAAGATAGTTGTGTACGAGAGAGAAGCACTTTGAAAGGTCCGTCGCCCCGCACAGATGATTTATGCCGTCAAGACAGCATACGACCGCGTCGACTGTGCCGTACAGCTCGAACGCGCGCATATCCTGGCAAAGCCACAGTATATTGCCGAGCCCCGCTTCGGCGGCGTTGTCGCGCGCGACGGACAGCATATCGCAGCTTATATCGAGCGCCGTCATGTCGTAGCCGCGGCGGCAAAGCTCAAGCGTCATGGCTCCCGTGCCGCAGCCCAGATCCAGTACGCTGCATATCTTTTTGTCGGGCGAGAATTTCCCGAAAGCGCGCCCGAAAAAGTCCGCCCACGCACCGTAGTCGGTTTCGGAATTAAGTCTGTCGTAAAATTCGCTCAGCGCAAAGTATGCGCCGCGCGGCACATTCCCCTGTTTCACTCCGGACGCTCTCCCGCCTTGTTGAGATTGTCCAAAACAAGGGTGTAGCCGTCGCTTCCGTACTTGAGGCAGCGGTTCACGCGGCTGATCGTCGCCGTTGAAAGCCCCGTTTTTTCGATGATCTCCGTGTATGTCTTTTCGTCGGAAAGCATTTTTGCAGCTGTCAGACGGTTTGACATATCGATGATCTCGGTGATGGTGCAGATGTCATCAAAAAACGCTTTGCACTCCTCAACGCTTTTAAGCGACAGTATACCTTTGAAAAGGTATTCCATTTTAGAGTCCATTTCTTTTTTAGCCATTTTGTTTCCTCTTTTCTGCCGATTTTGCCTGTTATTCGGCGTCTCCGGCATTTATGATAAGTCCCGCCGCATCCTCGGGGGTGCAGCCTTTGATGTAGGTTCCGATATCTTCAAGCGCAGGTATGAGCGCATCGTATTCCAGTGCCTTGCCGCGCAGCTTTTCGCAAAGCTCTTTTGTGTCGCGCTCTCCGAAAAAGTCGCCGTTTATTTCAATATTATTTATAATACCGCCGTCGGCACCGAGCGTGATCTCCACCGTTCCGTAGGGAAAACGTTTTCTGCACACAAAGCCGTGAGAGGGAGACGCGCCGAAATTCCAGCTCCAGAGAGAGTATTTGTCGTCTCTCAGCTTTTGAATGCCGCACTTTTCCTCATCGGTAAATTCACGCGGTGCGCCGAACTCGCCCGCGATAAGCTCGCAAAGCCTTGCGGCAAAGCCCTCGGCGCTGTCCGGTCCGCAGTACCCCTCGATTTCGGAAATATTGCACACGCGCGAGCGTACGCTCTTTATCCCTTTGGATTCAAGCTTATCCCTTGAAACGCGCAGCGCGCGGGCAAGTCCCGTCATATCCGCGCTGAAAAGCAGCGTTCCGTGGTGCATGAGCCGCCGTCTGCCGTCTGTTGCGTTGTAAACGCACTGAGCGTTGCCGGAGATCTTGCAGCCGTTTGCGGTTATGTCGTTTCTGCCGTCCGCCTCGGCGGGGACGCCCATTTTACGCAGCGCCGCAATCACAGGAGCGGTAAAGCGCCCGAAATCAAGACCGCCCTCGTCCGCGTCGGTAATGAACGTAAAGTTCACGTTGCCCGGATCGTGAAAAACCGCGCCGCCGCCTGTGAGTCTGCGGGCCACCTTGATGCCGCTTTTTCGGATGTATTCGGTGTCCACCTCGGAATATGTATTCTGATTTTTGCCCACGATGACGGAACGGTCGTTGCGCCAGAGCATAAAAATGTCGTCGTGTGAGTGCTCGAGAAGATACTCCTCGGACGCAAGGTTGAAATATGCATCCACGACGGAATTGTTGATTACGGTCATACAGCCTCCGCGCCGCGCTTTAGCGCTCTAAAACATTTACTGAGTACATTGTAACACCGCCGACGACGTTTTGCAACCGAAGTGCGAAAATTCGGCTTATATACCAAAAATGATGTTATAAATTATACGCTTTGCCGCACGGAGCATGTGCACGCCGAACAGATTTATGCCGCAGCAAAAAGGAGAAAGCCATGCCTATCGTATACGACAGCGAGCAGGGAACATTCAGGCTTGACGGCGCATCGTCAAGCTACATCATCAAAATCTATAAAGAAGGATATATTCTTAACCTTTACTACGGTGCGATCTGTACCGGCATATGCGCCGACGGTATCGCGCCGGGGTATATGTGTAAACTTATTGTAAACAAATTGATTTTTTGTGTTCGGTCGACAATTTTTTTTGCAAAACTATAGAAATCGCGGGAAAAATATGATAGAATAACAGTTGCGACACATTGTGCCGCTTATTATGCTGACAATTTAAATATATTTTGGAGGATTGTAAAATGGGAAAGAAGTATGTATACCTTTTCTCCGAGGGCAACGCAAGCATGCGTGAGCTGCTCGGCGGTAAAGGCGCAAACCTGGCGGAGATGACCAACATCGGTCTGCCTGTTCCCCAGGGCTTCACGATCTCAACGGAGGCGTGCACTCAGTACTACGACGACGGCAGAAAGATCAGCGACGAGATCATGGCTCAGACCATGGAAGGCGTTAAGAAGATGGAAGAGATCAACGGCAAGAAGTTCGGCGATCTCAAGAACCCCCTGCTTGTTTCCGTCCGCTCCGGCGCACGTGCATCCATGCCCGGTATGATGGACACCATCCTCAACCTCGGACTTAACGACGAGGTTGTAGAGGCTATGATCGCCGGCAACGACGATCCTAAGTTCAAGAGATTCGTATACGACTCTTACAGAAGATTTATCCAGATGTTCTCCGACGTCGTTATGGAAGTCGGCAAGAAGTACTTCGAAGAGCTCATCGACAAGATGAAGAAGGAAAAAGGCGTTCAGTTCGACGTAGAGCTTACCGCCGACGACCTGAAGGAGCTCGCGCACCAGTTCAAGGCAGAGTACAAGGAAAAGATCGGCGAGGACTTCCCCTCCGACCCCGTTACTCAGCTTAAGCTCGCTATCGAGGCAGTTTTCCGTTCATGGGACAACCCCCGTGCAAACGTATACCGCCGCGACAACGACATTCCTTACTCCTGGGGCACTGCGGTCAACGTAATGCCCATGGTATTCGGTAACCTCAACAACAACTCCGGTACAGGCGTTGCCTTCACCCGTGACCCCGCGACCGGCGAAAAGAAGCTCATGGGCGAGTTCCTTGTAAACGCACAGGGCGAGGACGTTGTTGCGGGTGTCCGCACACCTATGCCCATCGCACAGATGGCAGATCAGTTCCCCGAGGCATACGCAGAGTTCGTAAAGGTTTGCGACCTGCTTGAGAATCATTACCACGACATGCAGGATATGGAGTTCACCGTTGAGAACGGCAAGCTTTATATGCTCCAGTGCCGTAACGGTAAGAGAACCGCTCCCGCAGCTCTCCAGATCGCATGCGACCTGGTTGACGAGGGCATGAAGACCGAGGAAGAGGCTGTCCTCATGATAGACCCCAGAAACCTCGATACACTTCTCCATCCCCAGTTCGACGCAAAGGCACTCAAGGCAGCTAACCCCATCGGCAAGGGTCTGGGCGCTTCTCCCGGAGCAGCTTGCGGTAAGATCGTGTTCACCGCAGATGACGCAGAGGCTTGGAAGGCTCGCGGCGAGAAGGTAGTTCTCGTTCGTCTCGAGACCTCTCCCGAGGACATCACCGGTATGAAGGCTTCCGAGGGTATCCTCACCGTTCGCGGCGGTATGACCAGCCATGCAGCAGTTGTTGCACGCGGCATGGGCACCTGCTGCGTATCCGGCTGCGGCGATATCGCAATGGACGAGACTAACAAGAAGTTCACTCTGGCAGGCAAGACCTTCCACGAGGGCGACTTTATCTCCATCGACGGCTCTACCGGTAACATCTACGACGGTGTTATAGCAACCGTTCCCGCTTCCATCAGCGGCAACTTCGGCAGAGTTATGGCATGGGCTGATAAATACAGAAAGCTCGGCGTCCGCACCAACGCGGATACTCCCGCAGACGCAAAGAAAGCACGCGAGCTCGGCGCAGAGGGCATCGGACTTTGCCGTACGGAGCACATGTTCTTCGATCCCGAAAGAATCGGCGCGTTCAGAGAGATGATCTGCTCCGACAACGTTGAGGAGAGAGAAGCAGCTCTCGCAAAGATCGAGCCTATGCAGCAGGCAGACTTTGAGGCTCTCTACGAGGCGCTTGAGGGCTGCCCCGTAACCATCAGATTCCTCGATCCTCCGCTTCACGAGTTCGTTCCCACCGAGGATGACGATATAAGAGCACTTGCCGCAAATCAGGGCAAGACCGTTGAAGAGATAAAGACCATAATCGACTCTCTGCACGAGTTCAACCCCATGATGGGTCACCGCGGCTGCCGTCTTGCCGTAACATACCCCGAGATCGCAGTAATGCAGACAAAGGCTGTTATCAAGGCAGCTATCAACGTTAAGAAGAACCATCCCGAATGGAACGTTGAGCCCGAGATCATGATTCCTCTCGTAGGCGACGTAAAAGAGCTTAAGTACGTTAAGGACTTCGTTGTTAAGACCGCTGACGCGGTTATCGCAGACGCAGGCATAGCTCTCAAGTACCAGGTAGGTACCATGATCGAGATCCCCAGAGCCGCACTCACCGCAGACGAGATCGCAAAAGAGGCAGACTTCTTCTGCTTCGGAACCAACGACCTTACCCAGATGACCTTCGGCTTCAGCCGTGACGACGCAGGTAAGTTCCTCAACGCATACTACGATACAAAGATATTCGAGAACGATCCCTTCGCAAAGCTCGACCAGCACGGCGTAGGCAAGCTCATGGAGCTGACGCTCAAGCTGGGCAAGCCCGTAAATCCGAAGCTTCATGTCGGTATCTGCGGCGAGCACGGCGGCGACCCCTCTTCCGTAGAGTTCTGCAACAAGATCGGTCTTGACTATGTGTCCTGCTCACCCTTCCGTGTGCCGATCGCCCGCCTCGCAGCAGCACAGGCAGCTATAAAGGAAAGCGGCAAATAATTGGTCTCTCTTTGAAACCGACAGTATAAAGGTTTTGAGCGACCAATAAAAAAACAATGAGCCCCGTGATCGCTAAGATCACGGGGCTTTTTGCGTGTGGCTTTGATCATATAAACAGGCGCCTTATCCCCGGCGAAGGAAGGGACAAAGAGAGCGGGGCAAAGTGCTGTACTTCGAGCATGACGCGTTTCGGCAGCGGAAAGCTGCCCGCGCCGACACCCGGACAAATTTTTTCATCATTTTGAGTCCCTGCGTCGGCGGAGAAAAGCTGATGCTCTTCTGCACCGCCTTCGGCACACAGCCGCGGCATTCCATATTTCAGCTCACTGATCAAAGCAGCTCTTTCGTGTAATAGTGCCTTTTTCCCGTGTACGGATATTCCTCGAGGGTGAAAACCTCCCGGTACCCGTGCTTTATGTAAAATTCGGGAGCCTGAAATGAAAAAGTGTTCACAAAAGCATATTTGCAGCCGCGCCGAACGGCTTCGTTTTCCGCGGCCTCCAGCAGTCTTTTTCCGACACCTGCGCCTCTGAGCGTTTCGCTTACGAAAAAATACTGAATGCAAAGCCACCTGCCGAATGTTTCTCCCGTCAGTCCGGCGAGCTTTTTGCTGTTTCCGTCCTCAAGGAACACCCCTATGGGAACACTTTCCGATGCCTCGCGATGAGCGAGATTGTACTCTCTCAGCATTTCATGGATCTCACTGATATCGCGCTCATCTCCGTCGGCGGTTATTCTGAAAACATCCGTTTGTTTCTGAATGTATGGCTTTTTCACGGCGATCATTCCTCTTTTGTATTCTTCGGAAGTGTCTTTGTAAGGACAAGGGTATAGGCGACCGTAATAAGGATCAATATACCGAGATGAAGCAGGTGCATTTTTGCGCTAAGGCCCGCATCATTTGCGAAAGTGCCCAGTGTGTTGATGGCAGAGTGGACGGCAATGCAGGGAATAAGGCTTTTGCCGCGGTAGAAGATCGTGACGAGCAGAAAGCCCACTGCGACGGCAAAGACGATCTGGCACAGATTGTTTACAAGGTCCATGCCGCTGCCGTTGAACAGATTGATAATGTGTCCGACGCCGAATGTCACGCTTGATATGATAACGGCGGACCTGATATTATTCTTTGCTATGGCGACAAACAGAAGACCGCGGAAGATAACCTCCTCCAAAAATCCGACGCAGAGCATGCACACGATACGGCATACCGCATCCGCGGGGGCGTAACCTGCGGCGACGCCGTTCCACAGGTTTCCCGATGCCAGAATGACAAGCGGCACATAGTAAAGAAACCGCCGCGCGGGAACCGGGGACAGGCAAAGCCCGTATTTCTTATGCAGACCGTTCTTTAGTATAAATGCAAAAAGAACTACGGTCTGCGCGACGCAGAAAGCGGCGCTTGCCGCGTATTTAACGCCGATAATTTTGTTCAGCGGATTCGCAAGGGATTGCAGAACGCAGTAGACTGCGATCCACACTATCGCAAAGCTCAGCTCATTTTTTTCGTATAATTTCTTCAATTTGTTTCCTCCCGTGTTTCCGTATTGTTCACGCCTGCATGGTCTCGCAAAGATCCGCGACAGAACAGCCCTTGCTCTCGTAATACGCAAGCATTTCGGGCAGCTTCTTTTTATCATAGCTTGTTATGCAGTCCGACAGCACATGAACCGTATATCCGCTTTTAGTCATGTTATAGCAGGTGGATTTGATACAAGCCGCGGCGTCCGCTCCGGCAATATAAAACTCGGTGATGCCGTTTTCCCTGATAAAAGCCGCAAATCTTTCACTTGTCAGCGCGTTGCTTTTTGACTTTGTAAAGATATTGTCGGATACGACTTTCAGCTCGGGCACGAACTCTGCGCCGCGGGTTGCGGGCTTGAATGTTCTTGTTCCCGCGGACAGGTTGTGGTGCCGGATATAGGCGACGGCCATTTCTTCGCCGAGTGCCCGATCGATCGCCTCGTTGACTCGGTCGATGATCTCCTTATAGTTTTTCGTAATGTCATTTTGCAGATCGATCACGACCAGCGCGCATTTTTTCATAATATATTCCTCCGATATTTTTGCTGCTTGGCTCCGGATATGATTTTTTGCCGTTTTTTCGCGAGCCCTTACCGAAAAATAAACGCAGAACAAACCGATATCTCATCGGTCTGCACTGCGTCTAAGCGTCCGGCATTTTTATCTCTTTGATTTTTCCGCACTTAAAGCCGATCACACAGGAGTATCTGCACTTCGGGCAAAACAGAGGAAAATCCTCCAGCACCGTATGCGGCCGTATCTGCGTTCTTGTTTTGCCGCCGCATTTTGGGCAGCGCAGCCAATCCGATTTTGGGGTCTCAGCCATTTATACCACCTCACCTGATCTGTTAAACGATACATACCGCCCCATCGGGCGCTCTTCTTGCATAGTCACCGCGTTTCCTCCCGAGCTGCCAGTACCGCGCCTCTGTATGCCCGCTCCAGATGGGAATTTATAATATCCTCGTCGTATTTCAGCGAGTTGTTGGCGATGATGCTCGCATATCCGTGAGCAAACAGAAAAACAGTCAGAAAGACCTTCTTCGTCTGCTCCATATCGACTCCCAAGGCTTCCCGCATTGCCGAAAGAACAGGGATGAGCTCCTCTGCGTCTATCAGGTCGATGAGGGTGCTTCCGCTGAAAAAATCCGACTGAAAAAGGAAACGGAACAAGTGCGCTTCTTCGATGGCAAAGCGGATATAATTCATCCCTATGCCGAGGGCTGCACCCTTTGTCGGCTTTTTTATATTCATCAGATACTCCGAATGATAAAGGTCCGCCTTGGCATAGACCGCCCGTTTCAATTCTTCGATTGTCGCGAAATGGTACATGACGGGCTGCGTGGAGCAATTCAGCCTTTCGGATACAGTCCTTGCGTTGATGCTTTCCGGACCCGTTTCCCGGGCGATCGCAAAGGCGGCGTCGATGATCATTTCTTTTGTGACTTTGGCTTTTGCGGGCATGTCGGCACCTCATATATAATTAGAATTATACATAACATGAATTATACATCGCGGAGCACGGTTTGTCAAGCGATTTTGACAAAAAACAGCAATATAAAAGCTGCCCCCATCCTTTTTCAAAGGATGGGGGCAGCCGCATATATCGCCGTACAGCCGAACAGCCCGTACGGGTCGTCTTACTGTCAGTATCTGTTTTTTCTGCCGGATCTGTTGATCTTTGCGATCTCTTTGAATTTCGACCGTTTGGCCTCAAGATAGCGGCTGTTGTCTGCCGCGTATTCATTTTCGGTCTTCAGTTTCCGATAAGATTCAAGGCGCGCGGCGTCAAGCTCTCCGTCCGAAAGCGCACGCAGAACGGCGCATCCGGGCTCAGAGATGTGAGTGCAGTCGGAATATCGGCACGCGCGGGACAGCTTTTCGATGTCCGCAAACGCCGTATCAATACCGTCGCCGCTGTCCCACATACCAAGCTCGCGCATGCCGGGCGTGTCAATGACAAATGCGCCGTTTGAAAGGGTGAAGAGTTCCCGATGGGTAGTTGTGTGACGACCCTTGTCGTCACTGCCGATCTCGCGTGTGGCAATACTGTCTGTACCCATAAGGTTATTTATAAGCGTGGATTTGCCGACACCGGACGAGCCGATAAACGCCACTGTCCTGCCCGGCAGAATATATTTCATGACCGCCTCACAGTCCCCGTCAAGTGACGAGACAGCCAGCACATCAACGCCCGGCGCGGCATTTTGAACTTCGGCGATCTTTTCCTCAACATTGGTGCAGAGGTCCGATTTCGTCAGGGCTGCCACAGGCGTCGCTCCGCTGTCGTATGTGACCGAAAGATACCGCTCCAGCCGCCTTATATTAAAGTTATTGTTCAGCGACATACATATAAACACGGTATCAATATTGGCGGCAACGACCTGTTCCCTGTTTCCCGTTCCTGCCGCCTTTCGCATAAAGCAGCTCTTTCGTGGGAACAGCGCCGTGATAACGGCACTGCTCCCGTCGTCGGGCCACAGTACCGTAACATAGTCACCGACCGCGGGATAGTCGGAAGGCGTCTGTGCCTCATACCGATATTTGCCGGATACGGCGGCAGCTCTTACCCCTGCAGGGCTGCTGACTTTATAAATTCCTTTTTCCTGCGAGATGACTCTCGCCCGTAATTCGTTCATTTTTGTGTCTCCGTGTCTGAAAATGATCTGCTGTAGGCCGGCAGTACTATTTTCCAAAACATGAGTCCGTTAAGTACCAGCAGCACGCCGAAGGCGGCTCTTGCCGCCCATTCGGGGCAGAGAAGAGAGATGCCGTTCATATCCCCGCCGCCGAAAAAGCCGCACAGAACGCTGAGATACAGCGGGTCAAGCAGCAAAAGCGCTATCGTTATGTAGTAGAGCACCGCGCGGAAAAGTTTGCTTTTGGCGCGGCAGATTTTCTTTGCAAGTGCCGTCAGAATATAACCCACGCATAAATGCTCATGTACGGTAAGGAAGCAAGCAACCGAAAACAAGAGATAGACCGCCA
>CAUGPT010000034.1:0-18403 GCA_959601495.1 uncultured Eubacteriales bacterium | reverse complement strand
AGCAGCAGATACGCAGGTCTTTTTGCCGCAGTCAGCCGGGCAATTTCAAAGAACAAGGTACCTCTTGGATCGGAAAATCCCCCACGGTTTCCAGCAATCGAAAAAGACTGACAGGGAAAACCTCCGCACAGGAGTTCGAAGTCGGGGATATCGCTCGGATCGGCTTTTCGGATATCTTCACAGAACCACTCTCCTTTGGTATCGAACAAGGCTTCATAGCTTTGATTGGCTTTTTTGTCGATTTCGCAGTGTCCTACACAGGTAAATCCTCCGGCACGGGTGAGTCCTTCCCGGAACCCGCCAATACCGGAGAACAGGTCAATATATCGTATGGTTTTCTATATCACGCCCCTTATCTTGTATGATACTAAAAGCTAACACACAATCAATGGACATCGCCCCTTTCCCATGGTGAAATGAAATATATATGAAAACAGCCCGCAGTTTCCTGCGGGCTGCTGCTGGCTGTGTTATGCGTAGGTTTCATCTTCATTTTCATTGGTTTCGCCGGATTCTATGGTATCGTCATCCGGCTCGGTTTCTTCTTCCTCATCCTGATTCCAGCTTTCCGGTGTAGTATCCTCATCGTCCTCGCTGGGTTCTTCCTCGCCCTCACCGGTTTCGGTGTTTTCTGCAGGTTCCCAGCTGCTCCCGGTTGTTTCTTCATCAGCACTGAGTCCCTCGGTTTCGCCATTTTCTTCGTCCCAGTCCTCTGGTTCCTCGTCATCGGATACTTCCTCGTCCTCATCGCTTTCAGCGATTTCTGCGGCTTCCCAGCCGTTTTCAGCCTGTTCCTCGTGCTCGGCTGCTCTGGCGGCTTCGAATTCTTCTTCCGCTTCTTCCAGCGCCTGTTCGATCAGCCCAATCACGAATTCTTTTTGGGTGAGGCGGCGATGATAGGCTTTCTCATAGTTTTCAAGGTATTCCTTTACCCTCTGGAACAATTCCTCGCTCACCTGAAATGCTAATGTTCTTCCTTTTTCCATAATTCTGTTAGCCCCTTTCTCATAATGCTCCCGGATGATCATTTCGATGAATTTGCTCATCGTACTTTCCGTTTCCCTGATTTCCTCGCTGATTTGGTTATGCAGATCCAGCGGGATTTTGCAGGTTACGCCCTTTGTTTCCACGCCTATCGCTCCTTTTTTCGTTCTTTCCCTTTCGGGCAACACAAGCATACTGCAACCCGCCGGATAAAGCTATTACCAAGACCAACAACCTTTCAGTCAAAGCAGGCTCGACAAACGTCACAACCAATAAAGGCTATGTGGGGGTTATTCTTCTCTCAACAGGGAACCAAGGAAGCCCATCATCTCCTTCGGAATGGCTTCTTCCTGCTGTGGTATGGGCTGGGAAGGCACAGCTTTGAGTTCTTCCCGCAGTACCCGGCGCAGAATTGTTTCCAGTTCTTCTCGCTGGGCATTTTCCAGAATCACCTGTACCAGAAAGGCGTTTTTCTGGCCTTCCGGCACAGTCTGCAGAATTTCCCATGCTCTGCGATGTTCTTCATTCTGGAGGTTGGGGCGGAACATAAATAGGGGCCTGCTCATGCCTTGCCCACACCGCCCGAAAACTGCCCCAAAATCCTCTCGAACCCTTCAGCGTTTACCTTGTCGTCTATCAGGGCAAAAACCCGACACAGGCTGTCCTGTTCGCTCACGTTGCCCTTGACTACCGATGCGCCGCCGCCCAGCATCACCACCGGGATGGCTTTCAGGTCAAACCCTGATTCCATAGCTGCCGAAAGAAGGCTCTCTTTGTAAAGCCGCCCTTGTTTCTGGATAATGTTTCGGGCGTCCTCATCCATACTGCAGGGCTTTCCTGTCAGAACACGCTCCACCTGAGCGTCGGTCACAGACAGCCCGGTATCCCGGCGGACCTGTTCTTTCGTTTCATCAATGCAGCGGATCATACCGAGTTCCAGACTTCGGCAGGTAGCCGCATTGGGAACACCATTATCCAGCCGCATCAGATCAACAGTCCAGCCGCCGATGTCCATGAGAAGAACAGAAGGCTCATTCTGGATGAGTTCCGAATGCAGAGCAATGGCGGAATAGCCTTGTGGGAACAGTTTCACATCCTCGATGGTGATTTTGTAGGCAATTCCTTCAAACTTGAAGCACACCGGCTGGGAAGAACGCAGAAGGTATTCTCGGAAGGGCTTTTTCTCCCGGCCAAATCCGGCCAAAGGCAGCCCGGCGGCAATGCGCACCGAACACTCCGTTTTTCCACCTCGCTGTTTGATTTCCTTGGCGATGGCTGCAAGAGTAAGCAGGTAGTAATTGTCGTTTTCCATTTTGTTACGCAGGATCGGCTGTCTGCCGGTTCCGCAGACATAAAACTTCCCGCCGAATTCCAGTGTGTTTTGCAAGGTGTAGGGTTCATGGGAATACTCTGCAATACCGGCTGGGAAAGAAAAATGCCGGGTTTTGATTGCGTAATAGCCATGGTCGATGCCAATGTTCATGGTTTTACTCATCCTTTCTTGTTGGTTGTTGAAAACTTGAGGTTCTTGCTGAGTTAGAGCTTAGAGTTATCTTGTTCTTTCCCAGCTGGTAAAGTATTAGGGGGGAGAGTGTGAGAGGGGGGAAAAGCGGAAAACCGCCCCGGCCATTCAGCCGGAGCGGTTCTAAAAAAGGGCGCACTACCCCCTTGTATCTTGAGGGCTTGAAATTGGCCCATTTGGGGCTTTCGTCAATCTATCTATATATCTGCCGAAAACTTTTACAGTTCCGACAACGGGAAAAAAGAGTGGTAAACGCAAAAAAGCGGAGTTCCCAGCCTGAAAAATCAGGTGAAAACTCCGCTTAGCTTTGCAGATATCTCTAAAAACGGGGATGACAGTAATGGGACACCAATCCTTTTTTGAAACGGAAAAAAGCCCGCAAACCCGCATGAATACTAAGAAAAATGTGCCTGACAGTAAAATCAGGCACATAATCTGGTGGGGGAAGATGGATTCGAACCATCGAAGTCACTGACAACAGATTTACAGTCTGCCCCCTTTGGCCGCTCGGGAATTCCCCCATATTCAGTTACGCAAGTAATGCGGTGGAGCCGGTGGACGGACTCGAACCCCCGACCTGCTGATTACAAATCAGCTGCTCTACCAGCTGAGCTACACCGGCATTCGTTCAACCGCTTGCGTCTTACTGATTATAGCAGAAAAGCACCGCCTTGTCAATACTGAATTTTCAAAAAATATCAATTTTTTTGAGCGGCGGTTTTCAGTCTACGTCTGTCGGGCAACGATGTACGAAAACTGCCTTATTTGCTATGCAGGGCTGAGAAAAAACAAGCCCTGCACAGCAAGTTTCACGCGCTGTCTTCAGGTTCGGTGTTTGGCGCGGTGCCGCGGTACATCATGTCCATTTGCCGCTTGCGGTATCGCTGCTGTATTCATTATCGCTGCCGTAGTAGCTGCGATTGCCGTAGCCGTCATAATATCCGTCAGAGTATCTGTATCTGTAATACTTCTCCCAATCGTCGAGAAGTATTTTTGCGGCACGGCCTTTCACGGCGTTGTATCCGCGCATATCCGTGCTGCGGCGTGGGAGAGGCCTTAATGTGCCGTTGATGGCCTTGACATCAAACGCGCTGTCGAAGCGGCTTTTCATAATATCCATTGCAGCCGACGCCACTTCCGGGTCGCTGTCGCTTGTAAGCTTATACACATACGGTACCGCCGCGTCGGAATTCATATCCCGCAGAAGGCGCATATCTATGTTGGACAGCCTGCCGTCAAGGTATGCGTTTACATTATAGCGCGCAACGACGCTGTCAATATCCGCCGCGCAGGAGGCACCTATCAGTACGGCGGCGCACAGCAGAACTGCTTTCATATACGGTACGCGGCTTATGAACAGCCGCAGGATCACAAACAAAAACGTTACCGCAAGGAAAACCATGAAAAGAGAAGTGTATATTCTCAGACGGGTCATGCCGTATGCGGATATGTACATAACCATTTTCGAAAGGGCGGTTGCAATGAGCACAAGCGAAAATGTGCATATGAACACGGACGGGATACGCAGAGAAATGCATATTCTGCCGTTCTTTTTGCGGGTGATAAGGTTTGCGGCAAATACAATTGTAAGGTTTATAAGACAAATGACGCACATCTCGAAAAATCCTCGGCGCGCATACTGCGCCATGGTGTAGCCGTCCTGCAATATTCCGGAAAAGGCGTTGAAAAAATATGCCAGCTGGCTTACGAGATACAGTATATACACTGCCGACACTGCATAGGAGAACGCAGCTGCGGCGGCGGGAGCAAGTCCTTTTTCGCTGTCCGGCGCGTGACGGCGGACCTCGTCATTACTGTCCGGCGCGGTAAATGCCTGTGAAAACAGCACGATAAAGAGCATGAGCCCTACAATGACTGCGCCTATGATTTCCGCTGCAATCTCGGGTGAGAAGCTTTTGAGAAGCCCTTCAAACGCCGCGTCGGAGGAGACGAGCAGAGGGATGATCACCGCAAGCACGGGAAGTGCTGTTACGATGCCTATAAGCACTGCGCCCGTTTTGCTGCTGCTCTTTTTGCCGTCGCGGCTGTTTTTGTGGAACAGTGCCCACGTACCGGCGCCGATCTTGCCGAAGCTTTGGGCAAACATTGTCCGGAACAAATCTCCAACGCTGCCGAGAGTGCCGGACAGGCTGCGGCGCATCGATGCCATATCCATGACAGTCGCCGCATACAGGATCGTCATCGCCGTGACGACAAAAAACTTTGCGCCGCCGTTATCGGAGAAGACAAGGCTTGCCGAAAGCAGCAGAAACAGCACACCGATGGCTGCGGTGTAGGCGTCAAAATGCTTTTTTCTGCCGAAAAGATACAAAACGGTTGCAATATACATTGCCGCCGCCGAAACAGCAGTGCCGAGCCCCGCGCTGTGCCAGAGGAGGCAGTCGACGAGGAATACGGAGAGTATTGCGGCGACTATTGCATATGCAATGTCGCGCATTGAAGCTGCGCGTCGGGGAACGGCGGCGCTTTGGGGATGATCGGGAGCTGCGGCAGCGGCTGTGCCGTCGGGACATAACGGACGCTGAGCCGAGCGCCCGGTGCCGAGGAGTACCTGCGACGGGCGCATAGACACTTTTGCGCCGACGCTTGCGGCGGGGGTATGTCTGATATGGTAGATTGCCGCGCCCGGTGTTTTGGCAGTTGCATCTGCAATTTCCCCGCTTTCCGCGGCAGGTTCCGCAGTCGGCGCATGTGCATTCGCGCTTTGTCCGTCCGCAGCGGGGGCTGTTGAAAGCTGTCCGCTTTGCTCCTCGGCAGCGCCGGTCGGGGCGACTGCTTCGCTTTTTTCACAGAGTTCACCGTATTTCTGTTCTTCCATAACAGTTCTTCCTTTCTCAAATACATGCCGCCGACAACGCTTATCTGTCTGCGGTGCGGCATCTTCGGGCTTTCGGTGTCGGTACTATATTAACTGTACCATTCAGCTTATCAACGTGCGGCATATTCAATCCGGTCTGTATTCCAGTATGTCGCCGGGGGTGCAGTCGAGATATCTGCAGATAGCCTCAAGGGTGGAAAAGCGTATTGCCTTTGCCTTGCCCGTTTTGAGGATTGAGAGGTTTGCCGGTGTTATGCCTATGGCGGCGGCAAGCTCGTTTGACGACACCTTTCGGCGCGCCATCATTACATCAATGTTTACAACTATCAACGCCGTCACCTCATATCGTAAGACTGTTTTCTTCCTTGATGCCCGCCGCTGCCGTAAAGCATATGCGTACAACGCGTACCACAAGAAACAGCATGAGCATGGCTCCGCTTACAAACCACAGCGGCATGTACCATGTGCCGCCGACTCCGCAGATAAGCGCAACGGCGAGGCAGCACCAGGAGATTATGCCCATGTATGTACTGTTTCTGCGCAGGAATGCCTGATCACGGTACACGTTCAGCGTAATGCGCATAAGGCAGTACAGCGCCGATGCCGCTGGCAATGCGCAGGCGTAAAACGAATACAGTATGGCGGATTTGCCCGCTTGGTCAATGCTGCGGTACTTTGCATATACATCCGCTGTATGCGGTGCGAAAACGCACAGCAGCACGAGCAGGAGCGCGCAGACGCATATGGCGGCGGCGCAAAGGATAATTGACGTTTTTTTCATAAATACACCTCACATAAAAATGCCGATAAAATTACCGTATTTTCCGATCTGCGGTAATTATATCAGCATTTTTATCGTTTGTCAATAATTTTTATGCGATTATTGATAATTTTTATCTGCGGAGCAGACAAAGATTACAGCTCGCCCACGATTCCGTTGTAGGAGCACTCAAGCAGCAGCGTGGTCATGGTATCAAGCGAGCAGGGTTTTCCGTTTCTTATCCACTCGGCGTACACAGCCGTTGTTCCGCCCAGAAGATAGTCGATTTTCATTTCCGTTACAAGCTTTTCGTCCTCGGGGGCGTTTATGCTCAGCAGCACCTGCTCTTTGAAAACGCGCTTGATTTTTTCCGCAATGAAGTTGTAGTTGCGTACGGAGACCATATTTTCGAAAAACGAAGTGTTGCTGGAATACAGCTTGTCTATAAACAGCATGAAAAGATATGGCGTCAGCCCGTATTCGTCTATCATGCACTGCTGCAGAAATTCGCGCAGGTTTATTATAAGCTCGTCCTCAAGCTCGTTTACGATATCCTCGATGCCGGTATAGTGGGCATAGAATGTCTTTCTGTTTATGTTAGCTTTGTCCGCCAGCTCTTTTATGGTGATCTTGTTGATGGGCTTTTCGCTGAGTAGCGCAAACAGCGCCTCCTGTATGGACTTTTTGGTTTTTTGAACTCTTATATCCTGTTTTTCCATATTTTCCTCCGCTTTTTTCTCGGTAAAGTAACATATTTTGCAGAAACTGTCCATTGACAAAGCTGTTGTGTTTGATATAATTATACCGTATTTTAAGACGAAAAGCAACATCTGTCCCATAAAATACATATGTGAGTTTTCGGAAACGGAGGTGTTTCGGCAAGTGGCAAAAGCAGGTCTTGTTCTTGAGGGCGGCTCTTTCAGAGGCATATTCACGGCGGGCGTGCTGGACTGTCTTATTGAAAACAACGTAAGCTTTCCTTATGTTATAGGCGTATCCGCAGGCAGCGGCAACGCTGTGAACTACATAGCGGGTCAGAAGGGACGGACGCAGAAGGTCATTATGCACGAAAACGCCGAGCCGTATTTCGGCGTTGAGCAGATGCTGAAAAGCAAAAAGCTGCTCGACCTTGACAAAATGCTTTTCGATTATGCCTACGATCAGATACCCTTTGATTTTGACGCGTTTTTCGCGTCGGATACCGAAAGCGAATTTGTTGTGGCAAACTGCGAAAGCGGCCGTGCCGAATATCTTTCTCCCGACAACGATCCCGACAGGCTTCTCAATCTGTGCAAAGCCTCGTGCTCCGTTCCCGTTATAAGCCAGCCCGTGGAAATAGACGGCAGCTTTTATCTCGACGGCAGCATTATCGACTCTGTCCCAGTAAAGCGCGCCATGAAAAAGGGCTGCGAAAAAGCGGTGGTGGTGCTCACCCGCATGGACACGGAAATGCCCACGGACTATTCTAAAATGAAGCTTATCATAAATCTCTGCTACAAAAACAGGTTTCCCAAGGTGGCAGAAGCAATGATAAACCGCAAAAGTGCATACGACAAGCAAATGAAAACTCTCGCCGCGCTCGAAAAGGACGGCAGAGCGTTTATCATTCGGCCGGAGATGCCGAGTATCAGCCATTTTGAAGGCGACGCGGACAAAATGAATGATTTTTACCGTCACGGACACGCAATTATGGAAAAGAAGCTTGCGGCGCTCAAAGAATTTCTGAATACATAATATAATATGTTGAAAACGATCAAAAAAGCGCTCAGAGCGGTGGTAAAGGCGATCGTGCACGCGGGCTTTGCCGTATGGACCGCGCTTACGTGGATAGCGTACCGACCGAAAATTGTGTACGAGGACCCCTCTGTGCGGGAAAAGCTCAAAAATGAAGCTTGCATTCTTGCGGCAAACCACACGAGCCACCACGACGGCTCGTTTATACCTCAGGCACTTTGCCGGTGCAAAATGTATGTTGTCGTGACCACAAAGTGGTACAACAAAAAAGCGCTGCACTGGCTTTTCAAAAACCTGAGATACATACCGATAGACCTCAATAAAATGGACAGCGAATGGATGGAGAGATCCGAAAAAGCGCTGAAGGACGGCTGCAGCGTGCTTATCTTCCCTGCGGGAAAGCTTGTGCGCGACGGCACTCTCGGCGAGCTGCATCCCGGATTTCTCATGCTGGCAAAGTTTACGGACGCGCCTGTAATTCCGCTCATAAGCCGCGGCGGTTACCGACTTTTTCACCGTCAGGAGCTTATAGTGGGTTCAGAAATAGCCTTTGACGTACACGCCAAGGGCAGACCCTCCGTCGTTATGCACGAGGGGGCAGAAGTCTGCAAAGAGCAGATGGAAAAATTGCTTACAAAGCAAATATAATTTCAGAAAGGAAGACAATACGATGAACGAACAGGAACTCAAGATTGCCGAAAAAATCAAGGAGCTGCTTTGCGACAGCCTCGGAATCGAAGCTGACGTGCTGACAAACGACATTCCCCTTTTCGGCGACGGTATCGGACTTGACTCTATCGACTCTCTCGAGATGATTGCCGCTATCGACAAGGAATTCGGAGTATCCATGACCGGCGTCGGCAAGGAGCCCTTCTACAACGTAGAAAGCCTTGCAAAATACGTTGCCGCACACATATAATGCTCCGCAATGCCGCAGAATGACAGCCATTTTGCGGCATTTTATGTGACAGCTTTTCCGGCGCTCTGCCGGAATTTATATAAATATTTTCTGTGTGCACCGAGCACATCACGGAGGAACAATAACCATGACTGATAACAAAAACCGCTGCGTTATAACGGGTCTGGGACTTGTCTGCGCTATCGGAAACAGCGTTGACGAGGCCTGGAAAAACGCCGTCGCGGGCGTTTCCGGCATAAAGGATACCGACACGGTAGACACAAAGGACTGCTACTCCACGCTCGCCGCCGAGGTTCGCGGCGCAGACCTTGAAGATTTCAAGCACGCCGATGAAATGGACCGAGTTTCAAAGCTCTGCTCAAAGGCGGCAAAAGAAGCTCTCAGCGATGCCGGCTACACGGTCACCGCAGAAGAGGGCCCCCGCGTGAGCGTTATTATGGGCAGCTGCGTGGGCGGTGCGACAAGCATTGAGGATTACTACAGAAACGGCGGCGACGCGGACGATATTTTCCGTATGCCCATATCCTCCATCGCAAACCAGGTCGCATACGAGTTCGGTGCCGGCGGCGTTGTTACGAATATTGCGAACGCCTGCGCTGCGGGCACCATCAGCATTGCCTATGCCTGCGACCTTATAAGAAGCGGCAAGTGCGATGTCGCCATTGCGGGCGGCTCCGATGCGTTTGCATCCGTTCCCTACGCGGGCTTTCTCTCGCTGCACGCTCTGGCGGCAAACGGCTGCTCGCCCTTTAACCACTGCGACGGCATCACCCTCGGCGAGGGCAGCGGCGTGCTTATCGTTGAGTCCTACGAGCACGCAAAAGCTCGCGGCGCGAAGATATATTGCGAAGTCCTCGGCTCAGGCATCAGCAGCGACGCTTTCCACATCACCGCTCCCAGGCCGGACGGCGAGGGTCAGATGAACGCCATCCGCCGCGGGCTTGAGGGCTCCGGCCTTTGCGAAAAGGATATCGGCTACATAAACGCCCACGGCACGGGCACGGCAAAGAACGACGAAGCGGAGTTTCTTTCACTTCACACCATATTTGACTCAAAAAACGACGATCTCAGCGTAAGCTCCACCAAGGCAATGGTAGGTCACTGCCTCGGCGCGGCAGGCGCTATCGAAGCCGTGTTTGCTGTAAAAGCTCTTACGGACAACACCGTGCCGCCCACCATCGGCTACAGCGACGAGGACCTTGAAAAGCTCGCCGAGCGTGCGGGGAATATAGACTTCCGCCCCAATGTATCTCTTAAAAAAGAGCTGCACGCCGTCATGAGCAACTCGTTCGCTTTCGGCGGAAACAACGCAAGCATTATTTTCAGCAAGGACCGCGGCAGCGTTAAGGTCCCCGAGAAAAAAGAAGATGTATACCTTACGGGTATCGGCGTTGTCAGCCCCATAGGAAACAGCGTTGACAGCTACGTTGAAAACTACGAGACCGAGAAAGCACCCGAGAGCGTATCTCTTCAGTCCGCAGTAGGTCACGCGGATCACGAGGCTTACGGTCTTAAGATGGCATTCTACCGCAAGCTTGATAAATTCAGCCAGCTGCAGGCAGTTTCCGGCATGGCTGCCATCAAAGACGCGGGACTTGAGATAAGCGACGCAAACGCCGCAGACATCGGTATCGTTGTGGGCACCGCCTGCGGACCGCTTTCCACTATCTGCGCTTTCCAAAGAGACCTTGTAAGCGACGGCAATGCCTCAGGCAGCGCCTTCCGTTTCCCCAACACCGTATATAACGCCGCAGGCGGATACCTTTCCATCTGCTCCGGCATAAAGGGCTACAACGCCACTATCACCAACGGCGCGCAGTCCGGACTGCAAAGCATTGCATACGGCTGCGAGATCATACGCTCCGGTAAGAGCCGCGCCGTGCTTGCCACAGGCACGGACGAAAACAGCGATATAATCGAAGAATTCACACGCAAGGCGGGGTACCTTGCCGACAGTGTTCACGGCGTGTACACCGAGGAAAGCGGCATTGTTCTCAGCGACGGCAGCACGTCTCTTATGATAGAGAGCGCCGACAGCGCCCGCGCGAGAGGCGCCGAGCCTTACGCAAAAGTTGCGGGCTACGGAATGTCGCATCATTCCGTTTCGTTCGGAAAGCTTAAGGGCTCCGGTGCGGCGCTTGACGAAAGCATCACTTACGCCCTTGAGGACGCAGGCATGAAGCTTTCCGACATAGACGCAATTGTCGGCTTCGGCAACGGACAGAGCGTATGCGACGAAGAGGAGCTCGCCTCCTACAAGAGGGTATTCGCGGACAGCTTTGCAAATCTTCCCGTATTTACGGTAAAGGATACCGTAGGTGAAGGCAGAGCGGCTGCGGCTTCTCTTTCCGCGGCGCACGCGGCGCTGCTTCTCTCCGGCAGATTTGACGGCATTCGGTGCCCCGCTTACAGGTACGACGGCAGCGCCATGAAGAGCTGCAAGGTCGGCACGGACGGTATAAACAACATTCTCGTGACCTCATACGGCGTCGGCGGATCGTACTGCGCAGTTATCCTCAGCCGCCGCTGAGCAAAGTATTACCGAAATTTTTATAAGGACGGATATGTATATATGAGTAAAATTGCTATTGTGACCGGAGCCTCTAAAGGTATCGGACGCGCGTGCGCCATGCGCCTTGCGCGCGACGGCATGACTGTCATTATCAATTACAGCAGAAGCGACGCCGCGGCAAACGCGACCGTTGAAGAAATAAAGGCGGCAGGCGGCAGCGCCGCGGCATACAAAGCCGACGTTTCCGACCCCGAGCAGGTAAAGGCAATGTTCAAGGACATTGCGGACGAGTACGGAAAGATCGACGTGCTTGTCAACAACGCTGGCATCGTCAAGGACGAATATCTGCTTATGCTCACCACGGAAACTCTTGACAAGTGTCTTGACCTTAACATAAAGGGATACCTTTACTGCGCACAGCAGGCGGTTCTTAAAATGTTCCGTCAGAAGTCCGGCGTTATAGTGAATATGTCGTCGGTCAGCGCAAAGATGGCGCTTGCGGGGCAGTCCGTTTACTCCGCAACAAAAGGCGCGGTAAACTCCATGACACAGACAATGGCGAAAGAGCTTGCCCGCTACGGCATACGCGTAAACGCGGTCGCTCCCGGATTTGTTCTCACCGAAATGGTGGATCAGCTTCCTGAGGATAAGAAAAAGGAATACATCAAAGCCGTTCCCATGGGACGCTTTGCCGATGTCAGCGAGGTTGCCGACGTCGTATCGTTCCTTTGCAGCGACGACAGCAAATACATAACCGGTCAGTCCATCGTTGTGGACGGAGGACTCAGCTTATGATGAACATACTTGAAGTCAACAAAAGACTGAAGCAGCGCCCGCCCTTTCAGATGATAGAAAAGGTGCTGGAGCTTAATTCCGGCGAGAGTGCCGTCGGCATCAAAAACGTAAGCATAAACGAGCCGTATTTCATGGGTCATTTTCCCGACACGCCCATAATGCCCGGCGTTCTGATCGTGGAAAGCTGCGCGCAGCTCTGTTCTCTTGTAATAGAGGGCGACGGCACAGACGACGGACTTATATACGTGCTTCTCAAGATCGACAAATTCAAATTCATAAAGCCCGTGCTCCCCGGAGACACACTCAAGATCACCGTCACCAAGACCCAGAGCGGAGGCTCGCTTACATATTTCGACGCATGCGCCGAGGTGGACGGACAGGTGAGGGCAAAAGGCTCCATGGTGTTTACGGCTATCCCCAAGGAGAGTCTTAACGGCTGACGGGAGAAGCGGCGCGCGGCGCCGCAAAAAGACAGAAAGGCAAAAAGTTATGTCCAAAACAGCATTTTTATTTGCAGGTCAGGGCGCGCAGACGGTCGGTATGGGACACGATCTGTACGAGACCTGCGGCGCTGCCCGCAAAGTTTTTGATATGGGCGACGCCATACGTCCCGGCACATCCGCGCTTTGCTTTGAGGGGCCGGGAGACGCACTGACGCTTACGGAAAACACGCAGCCCTGCCTGTTTCTGACGGATCTCGCCTGCGCCGCGGCGCTGAAGGATGCCGGCGTTGAGGCAGATGCCGCCGCAGGCTTTTCTCTGGGAGAGATCCCCGCTCTTGCATATGCGGGCGTACTCAGCTATGAGGACGCGTTCCGCCTTGTTACGGCGCGCGGCAGCGCTATGGCGCAGTGCGCAAAGGATCATCCCGGAGCAATGGCAGCTGTGCTGAAGCTTGATAACTCCGCAGTGGAGACGGTCTGCTCACACTACAAAGACATTTATCCCGTAAACTACAACTGCCCCGGTCAGCTTGCCTGCGCGGGCTCGGCAGAGGAGATCGACGCATTCTGCGGCGAGATAAAGTCTCTGGGCGGCAGGGCGGTAAAGCTTGCCGTCAGCGGCGCTTTCCACACGCCGTTCATGCGCCCCGCGACAGAGGCGCTGCACGGTGTTCTTGCAAATATGAAAATGTCACCCGCAGAAATGCCTCTTTACTGCAACACGACAGGCAAACCCTACCCGAACGATATCGAAAGCCTTCGCAAAATGATAGCTGAGCAGGCATCACACAGTGTACGCTGGGAGGACAGCATCAGAGATATGTACGCCCGCGGCATTGACACGTTTATTGAACTCGGCGCCGGCGCTACTCTTTCGGGCCTCTGCAAAAGGATACTTCCCGAGGGCTGCAGAATACTCAGAGTCGGCGATACCGAAAGCCTTGCAAAAACGCTGGAAGCTCTCGGCGCCTGACAGATCCGGAGGACGATATGACGCAAAAATTCAAAGCTCCCGAGCTTCTCGTCTGCGAAAAGTGCAAAGGAGAGGTCTCGGGTGAGACCATGACCGAAAAACTGTATATTTGCCCTCATTGCGGCGCGTACAACAAAATGCCCGCGAGACTGCGTATAGAGTCTGTCAGCGATCGCGACAGCTTTCGCGAGTTCTGGCACGGCGCGGCGACAAACGACCCGCTGAAGTTTCCGAACTATGCGGAGAAGCTTAAAAAATCCCGCGGCGCAAGCGGCGAGGACGAAGGCGTTCTGTGCGGTGTCGCAAGAATAGGCGGAGAAGAAACCTGCATTTTTGCAATGGAGCCGAAATTTATGATGGGCTCCATGGGCAGCGTTGTGGGGGACAAGCTTGCCGCGCTGTTTGAGTATGCCGTAAAGCACCGTCTGCCCGTTGTGGGCTATGCGGCGTCCGGCGGCGCACGCATGCAGGAGGGCATGGTTTCCCTTATGCAGATGGCAAAGGTCTCCGGCGCGATAAAGCTGCACAACGACGCGGGGCTGTTTTACGCGGTGTGTCTCACCGACCCGACCACAGGCGGTGTTACGGCAAGCTTTGCGATGCTCGGAGACATGATAATCGCCGAGCCTCACGCGCTTATCGGCTTTGCGGGCAAGCGCGTTATAGAACAGGTCACGGGAGAAAAACTGCCCGAGGGCTTTCAGAGCGCGGAATTCCAGCTTGAAAACGGCTTTCTTGACGCGATAGTAAAGCGCGAGGATCAGAAAGAATTTCTCGCCTATATGCTGCGGCTGCACGCCGCATCGGGAAAACGGCGCGCGTAAATATCACGGCTAAATGCGGGGTGCCTTTGTCGGCAAAACGTCAGAGAAGCGCGGCGCGCAAATCCGATCTGCCCCACGTGTACGGCGGAGTATCGACTGCCTGACCTGCCTTGCGTGGGAAGTAAAGTATTGTCAGCCTGATCTTCTCCGCGCGGGCAGCGGAGTATCGTCAGCCCGCCGCGAAAGAAACACCGCGCGGCGCATTTCCTGCCCCGATTTTCCCTCTTCCCTCTCTCTCTCTTTGTTCTCAGAAAGGATACCGAGAATATATGGACGCATATGAAAAAATAAAATGCTCGCGCAAAGCGGGCAGACCCACGGCACTTGACTACATAAACGGCATATTTACGGATTTTCACGAGCTGCACGGCGATCGCAGATACGGCGACGACCACGCCCTTGTGGGCGGCGTTGCGTGGCTCTCCGATATGCCCGTTACCGTCATCGGTATAGAAAAAGGTCATTCGCTGAATGACCGTATGTACAGAAACTTCGGCTGCGTACTGCCCGAAGGGTACAGAAAAGCGCTCCGCCTTATGAAAGAGGCGGAAAAATTCCACCGTCCCGTTGTATGCTTTGTGGATACGCAGGGTGCAAGCTGCGGCCACGGTGCGGAGCAGCGCGGCGAGGGACAGTCCATCGCAGACAATCTGTACGAGATTATGTCGCTCAAGACCCCCGTTATCACGGTCATGGCGGGCGAGGGCGGCAGCGGCGGCGCGCTTGCTCTGGCCGTTGCGGACAGAGTCTGGATGCTGGAAAACGCATATTACAGCGTAATATCCCCCGAAGCGTGCGCAAGCATACTTTTCAAGGATCCAGCCCGCGTTTCCGAAGCTGCGGAGAACCTGCATCTGTTTGCACCCGATCTCGAAAAGCTCGGAATTATCGAGAAGATTGTAGCGGAGCCTGCGGAGTTCAATCCGGAGAGCACCGAAAAGATGATGGCGTCTCTCGGGCGCGATCTGTACGGCGAGCTTTCGGCGCTTATGAAGAAAAAGTCCGCAAAGCTGACAGATGCAAGATACGAAAAATACCGCAAGATCGGCAGATATGAGGAGATAAGCCCTAAAAATGTGTAAGGTTCTGTTGATAAACGGCAGCCCCCGCAAAAGCAAAAGCTGCACCATGAGAATAGCAAACAAGTTTGTGGAGGGCATAAAGCGCAAATGCGACTGCACCGTTGAAACGGTGACCCTTGCCGACTGCAATATAAAGCAGTGCACAGGCTGCCTCAGCTGCTGGGGCAGAACGGCAGGCGAGTGCGTTATACGCGACGATGATATCCATATCATAAAAGAAAAGGTCATGGAAGCGGATATTATAATCGAGTCCTTTCCGCTGTACTTTTTCGGCATGCCCGGCACTGTAAAGGTGTTCACTGACAGGATGCTCAGCATCATGAACACCTACAACGGTCAGCTGCCGGTCGTGGGCGAGCCCTTCCACGGCTTTCGCTACGATATGAGCGGCAAGAAATTTGTCGTTGTATCCACCTGCGGCTATGCGCAGACCGACCTTATATACGATCCCATGCTTGCCCAGTATGACTGCATATGCGGCAAGGGCAACTATTATCCCCTGCTTTGCCCGCAGGGAAAGCTTTTGTCCGTGCCCGAGCTTTGGGACCGCATGGAAAAATTTATAGAAAAGTATGCCGAGGCAGGCAGCGAGCTTATAGAGACAGGAAAGATCAGCGATGAGACTATAGCTCACCTCAGCGAGGCGCCGTTTGACGAGCACAGATTCAAGCTGCTGCTTAATCTGTTCTGGCACAACGAAGAGAGCATCACCAATGTATGACAGAATTGAACGCATAAGATACAGCGAGGCTGACAGCAGCGGCAGGCTTTCCATGTGCGGGCTTCTCAGACTGTTTCAGGACTGCGGATATTTCCACGCTGCCGACCGCGGTCTTGCGAGAAAATACACGGAAGATACGGGCTGTACATGGTATCTTTTATCGTGGCACATACAGTCGTTCCGCATGCCCGAAATATGTGAAACAGTCAAAATTTCAACCGGCGTTTACGGCATTGCGGGCTCGCTGAGCAAAAAAGCGCTGTATATGTACTCCGCGGGCGGAGAGCTTCTCGCGGCGGGCGACACGCTTTGGGTATACATGAACACAAAGACGCAGAAACCCGAAGAAACTCCCCGCGGGCTGTGGCACACGGAGGATAATGCCGAGCGCTGCGCCGCTCTGCCGGCAGTCACAAGGCGCATTTCGGTGCCGTGCGGCGGAACAAGGCTTGCGCCGCAGACAGTTGACGATTACCTAACCGACACAAACGGACACGCGAACAACGTAAAGCTTACGGAGCTTGCAATGGAGCTTGCGGGCATGAGAGACTGCTGCGCGGCGCTTCGCACCGAGTTCGGAAAGCAGGCGCCACACGGCAGCACTATTATTCCCGAGGTGGCGCGGATTCCCGACGGTACGGCGTTTACTGTCTTCAGAGACACGTCCGGCAGCGTTTTGTCTCTGTACGAGTTTGCGCCAAAGGGCGCAAAGCTTATCTGAAGGCGGCGCGGCGGCTCGCACAGTGCATCGAAACGCAGAGCGCCGAGATCTCCGGGTATGCAAAACGGCGTCCTTAAACAAACGAACAGCAAAGCGGCAAAGGCGGGGAGACGATTCCAGTCGCTGCCGCTTTTTCGCGCCGCGCCGCTTGACAATGCGGCGGCTAAATGGTATCATTAACTATAATGCAAAACGGAATGAGGAAACATTATGAGACAGAAACCCGTAAAGGGAATGCTTGACTACCTTCCCGCAGAGGCGGAAATACGCGACTATCTCCAGTCTGCCATAATCGAGACATATAAAAACAGCGGTTTTGAGCACATCATCACTCCTATTATGGAGGATGCCGAAAACCTTGACAAAAGTGACGGCGGTGAAAATCTCAACCTTATTTTTAACGTGCTGAAGCGCGGCGAAAAGCTGAACCGCGCCCTTGAGAGCGGCAATGTCAAAGAACTTTCCGACATGGGACTGAGATACGATCTGACCCTGCCTTTGTGCCGCTATTTCGCGAACAACCGCGCAGAGCTTTCTCTGCCTTTCCGCGCGATACAGACGGACAGGGTGTACCGCGCCGAAAATCCGCAGAAGGGCAGAATGCGCGAGTTTATACAGTGCGATATTGATATTATAGGCTCTGCGGATCCCGAGTGCGAGATCGAGCTTATACTTACTACCGCCAAGGCGCTGAAAAAGACAGGCATCGGTGACTTTACGGTCAAGATAAACGACCGCGGGCTGCTCCGCGGACTGCTGACGTCCCTCGGTATTGCCGAGGACAGGCTGGACAGGGCTTGCATAACCCTTGACAAGCTTGACAAGATCGGCATCGACGGCGTTTGCGGCGAGCTTTCCGCCGAGGGCTTTGACGATGACACGGTATCGCGTTTCAGAGAGTTTTTCTCAAAGGAGTGTGTAACTCTTGCGGACGTTTCCGCCGCGACCGGCAACAGCGAGGCAGCAGAAAGGCTTGAGTACATTACCGACACCGTGAAGAAAATCTCCGCGGGCGGTATCAAGCTTGAGTTTGACGTAACGCTTGTGCGCGGTCAGGGGTATTACACGGGCACGGTATTCGAAGTTCGCAGCAATGAATTCAGCGGCGCTATCGCCGGCGGCGGACGCTACGACAATCTTATCGGCAGGTTTATCGGCGAAAATGTGCCTGCGGTGGGCTTTTCCATCGGTTTTGAGCGCATATACTCCATCCTCAGGGATCGCGGAAATTTTGTTGTGCCGAACAGCCGTGAAAAGCTTGTGGTCATGTACGACCCCGAAAATTTCGCTTACGCGGAGATCGAGGCCGAGAAGCTGAGAGACAAATACGACGTTGCCATGTGCCGCAAAACGAAAAAGATGGGCAAGCAGCTTAACCGCTACGCGCAGAGAGGCTACACCGCATTTTTGAACTACGGTCAGTCGGACGGAATTCAGCCGCTTAGCTGAATTAGAATTATATGCGGGGCTCCGCGCCCCGCGCCCCGACATGGGGGGGATAAATATGTGGGGCGCTGCCCCGGGACTTTGTCAATAAACTGAACAAAAAATAAGGGGGATTAAAGATAAACGGC
>CAUGPT010000033.1:0-19446 GCA_959601495.1 uncultured Eubacteriales bacterium | reverse complement strand
TAAGCTGACGACAAAGTTTGAAATGCTTTTCCAATTTCGGAAAGCCGAAAACCGCCACCCGTCCGTTGCTGTTTACGGAAAAGTAGTCCCTTCACGTCTTTCTCACTTATGTTCGGTAAGCTGACGATATGGTTTGAATTGCTATGCCAAACGTAAAAACAAGGCTGCCGACGGCAGCCTTGTTCGCTATCTATACTTGATAGTCTGAAACCTATGCAGTTCGGTTTTTTCGGGTCCTTAGGGTTCTTTTTCCCAAAATAAGAACGCGAGGTGGGATTTATCCCACCTCGGTTGGGGCATGGGGCGAAGCCCCATATACAATCACCGCACGGTCGGATCGCGAGGCGGAGCCTCGCATATATCCCTTTTTCCATGGTCGGGGCATGGGGCGCAGCCCAATAGAAACCGTTCCTCATGTCAGGGTGCGGGGCGCGGAGATGCGCAAATCACATTACATTGCGCTGCCTTTACATTCCGAGCGCTGCAGCGCCGATTATGCCCGCGTCGTTTTTGAGCTTTGCGATCTTCAGCGTGCACTGGGGTGTGCCGTCTCTGGAGTACGTCTCCGCAAAAACTCTGTCGTGCAGCATATCTATAAGCGCGTCGCCCTCATTTGAAATGCCGCCGCCGATGGAAAGCACGTTGGGCTGGAAAATATTTATGATATTTACAAGACCCGTAGTGAGATACGAAATATATTCTTCAACGATCTCTTTGCCCACTTCGTCGCCCGCGCGCATTGCCTTGAACGCCGTCTTGCCGGAAATTCTGTCAAGGTCTCCGGAGATCATCGTTTCAATAACGGTCTCTCTGCCGGCCTTTCTGCACTCTTCCACCTTTTCTCTTGTGGTGCGGATAAGTCCCGTGGCGGAAGAATATGTCTCCCAGCAGCCGCGTCTGCCGCAGGTGCACTGACGTCCGTCCTTTTCTATAACTATATGACCGAGCTCGGCTCCCGCAAAGTTAAAGCCTGAGTACACCTTGTCGTCTATGATAATGCCGCCGCCGACGCCGGTGCCCAGCGTTATCATAACGGAATACTTCGAACCCTTTGCCGCGCCCGCGACGGACTCTGCCTTTGCGGCGGCATTAGCGTCGTTTTCGATATATACTCTCTTGTCGCTGCCCAGCATTGCTGAAAGCTTCTGCTGCATGGGGTAGTGACGGAAGGGAAGATTGTTTGCGTATATGATCTCGCCCGTCTCGCAGTTTGCGGTGCCGGGGGTGGCGATGCCGATAGCGCCGATATCGTCCACGGTGATGCCCTCGTCCTCAACGAGCTTTTTGCACAAAGCGGCAATATCCGCCGTGATCTCGTCGGCGCTTCTGTCCGCGTCCGTGGGGGTGGACGCTTTTCTTACAATGTTGTAGTCCTTATCAACTATTCCGGCTGCAATATTTGTGCCGCCGAGATCGATACCGATGTTGTACATAGAAAAAACCTTCCTCTGTTTATTTTATCCGAACAAATAAATTATAATTGCACGCGCGCCCGTTGTCAAGGAGCGGCGGCTCGTTTTTTGACGCAGTCGCAGCTTTTTCAGCTCGGGTCTTTCGGCTTTTCGCTCACTGACGTGCTGTCGCCGCGGGTTGCCTCGCCGTCCGCGCCGGCATGCGGAGCCGACTTTGATCTTCTGCGCCGCCGCTTTGCGAGGCGCGCCGCCTCAAGCTCCGCTTTCCTTTTCGCATACGGCGCATACAGATCCGGCCGCCGCTCGGCGGTCAGCTTTTCGGACTGCTCCAGCCGCCACGCCTCAATGTTTGCGTGGTGACCGCTGAGCAGCACCTCCGGAACGCTTCTGCCCATAAATTCTATGGGTCTTGTATACTGGGGGTATTCCAAAAGCCCGTTTGCGAGGCTTTCGTCCTCATGACACACCGCGTCCGGCAGAACGCCGTCGCACAGCCTTCCCACGCAGTCGCAAAGAATGCAGGCAGGCACTTCGCCGCCCGTGAGCACATAGTCGCCTATGGAGATCTCCTCGTCAACGATCTCGTCTATGATCCGCTGATCAACGCCCTCGTAGTGTCCGCAAAGGATCACTATCCTGTCATAGCCTGAGCACAGCCTGCGCGCCATGGCGTCGTTCAGCACGGCGCCTCTCGGCGACATATACACAACGTGCACCCGCTCACCGTCTTCCACGTCGGATACTACTGCGCGGTAGCAGTTATATATGGGAGGCGCCGCCATGAGCATGCCCATGCCACCGCCGCATGGGGTGTCGTCTACACGGTGACGGCGGTCGTCGGAATAGTCGCGTATGTTGTAGCAGTTGACAGAAAGCTTTCCCGCCGCCTCAGCCCGCCCGATTATGCTCTCGGACAGGACCGTGCGCACCATGTCGGGAAAAAGCGTCATAATATCGAATCTCATCAGTCTGCCATGCCCTCTATGAGCTTTACGCGAACGGCGCCGCCGTCGCCGACGGTGATCTCTTTTATGAACTCCGGCACGACCGGTATCATAAACTCTCCGTTTTCGCCCTTTACGACATATATCTGCTGCGCCCCGGGACGTATGACGTCGGAAAGTGTGCCGTATTTGTGCCCGCTCTCATGATCCACCACGGGCAGACCTATCATATCCGCTATGAAGTATTCGCCGCGCCCGAGCTTTATATCCTCTCTGGCGGCATAAAAAACGGTGCCGCGCAGGGCAGCGGCAGCCTCAAGGGTGTCAACGCCCGAAAGCTTTGCAAGGACCGCGCCTTTTTGCAGGGAGGCGTGCTCCACCTCCATCGGGACATACTCGCCGTCCTTCTCAATAAACAAACGGCGAAGCGCCGCAAGGTCAGCCGGGGTGTTGCACCGGCTTTCAAGACGCAGATTTCCGCGCACCCCATGGGTGCCGCGGGCAACTGCACATTCAAGATAATCCGATCTTTTCATACAGTTCTCACTTTATATTGTATTCTGTCAATTGCGCTTTGCGCGTTTTTCAACGTTCCTCCGTACAGTCTGGACACCTTACGCAGTCCGATGAGGTCACGATATAGTGACCGATGAACTCAATGTCCGCGGCGCTGAGTGTACGGGAGAGATACTCCGTCAGAAACCTGTCCTCAACAGAGGCTTCGCTGACGCCGTTTTTGTGATTATGGCATATGATCACTTTCTGCGCCCGCAGCTGCTGCACCGCCTCGCAAATTCTGTCGCCGTAGTCCTCGCAGCGGAACATTCTGCCGGACGACAAAAGCGATGCGTCTATGACCCGCGAGCGCGAATCGAGATAGACCGCTCCGACGCAGCCGCGCGGCTTTGAGACAAACCATGTAAAAACGTACAGCATACGGGCAAACTCGCTGTCAAGCGGCTTTGACGCAATGCTGTCTCTGAGAAGTCTCAGGGTCGTATCACACGAAAGGCGCAGAAGCGCCGCGCTTTTCTCACCTATACCGTCCGCTTCGGCAAGACATTTGGCATCGGCGGAGAGTATTCCTCCCGCGCCGAGCGACTCCGCTACCTTGTGTGCCGCGGGATTCGTGTCGCCCTGACGGATACTGTTAAACAGAAGCATTTCAATAAGTTGATAAGTGTCAAAGGCATCTGCGCCGAAGCGCTCGTATTTTGCGCGCATTCTGTTTCTGTGGTTGCAGTGTACATTATCTTCTTTCTTCATTTAAAAATCACTGTCCCTGCTCTGTCAGTTTGTATATCTTAACATAACCCGCCTCGTCGTACAGGGTGTAGTCATCACCCATGGCGGCATACATTTTCGGTGTATGCGAGTCTTTTTCGTAGCGGGTGTCTATAACATAATAATCCGTTTTTTCGTACTCCCCATAGTATTCGGGGCAGGAGTGCAGATCGTCGATGAAATAAAGGTGCGGCACCATATAGCCGTAAGCCGTGACGGACGCGTCCGCGGGTATTTTGCGGATTGCTGCGGCGGTGTCGTTGTATTTCTGCCTGTGCGAATAGTATCGCACGACCTGGTTCTGCGCTTTCGGCACGACGACCGAAGCCGAGAACACCGTGCAAAGGCAAAGCATTGCGCAAAGCACAAAGCGCCTGCGCCGCGCGCTGCTCTCTCCGAGGAAAAGCAGAGCGGAAAATATCATGAGCGCCGCCGTGCCGTATGTGTACTGATAGTCTATGTCAAACTGATACATCCAGCGCGGCATAAGATTTATGACGAGAAGAGGCAGCAGCAGTACGAGCTCCGACGCCCGCTTTCTCAAAAACGGGGCAAACAGCAGCGGGACCGCCGTCCACAGCACGAACTCAAGCTTTTGCCCGGGATATGTCAGCTCGCGAAATGCCTCGGTATCCGCCCCCGCGAATACTTCTCTTATAAGGTAGCCTATATCCGTCACGCAGGTGCGCACCGCCTGCAAAAGTCCGCCGCCGCTCGTATATGTGTAGTTTTCAAAGCGTCCGGACATTATCTCTCCGCCGGAGTGCCGTATCATGGCGCAGGCAAAGAAGAAATACAGAACGGAGAACGCCGCCGTCGCCGCCGCAAGTCCCCTGCGCCTGTTTGTGACAAGCATCCACAGGCAAACGGCGATAACGTAAATAAAAGCGTCCTCTTTGACCGACAGGGTCAGAAGGGAGAAAATTATGATACCCGCCGTGTTTTTCTTTAGCGCAAAGTATACGAGCCACAGAAGAAAAACGCTTAGAAATTTATTTTCGTGAAAATCGTAGAAGCAGCCGTTTGCCATGGTCGGATACAGGGCGAACATCGCCGCCGCCGCAAGGGACGCCCGCTCGGAAAGCCCCAGCTCGCGGCATATGCGCCGCACGGGAAACACCCCCGCACCAACAACGGCTGCCTGCGCACCGAGAAGATACAGCGGACTTCTGAATATCATGTACCCCGGCAGCAGAAGATAATATACAGGTGAAAAGTGAACGGCAAAGTGGGAAAGATATGTGCTGCGCTCCACCGTTGTATACGGCAGGCCCGTTTTTGCCATCTGCTCAAACATCTGGGCGAAAATGCCGAAATCAAACGCGCCGTGCTGAAAGCTTTTGTATTTTGCCGCCGTGAAGAAAAACACGGCGCCGAAAAATATTAGAAATATCCCCGCGGTGCCGATGATCGCGCTTTTCTTTGAGATATCAGCCCGCGCCGTATCAAGCGCCGAGCTTTTCTCCGCATGACGCAGAATAAGCAGAAGCACAAAGGCAATGCCAAGGTCAAAATATATACTGTCCGGCTCCCACACGCACAGCATCACAGACATTACAAGCGATGAGACAAGCAGAATGCGCCCGATAAGCGCCGGACTGCGGCGTATAAGTCCCGCGGCGAGAACTGCGAAGAACGAAAGGCAGAACACGAGAGCAAAAAGCCAGACGGGGTATCGGCGGACATATGTAAGCTCGGTAAAGTTGCCGCCGCAGAGAAAGACGACGGACGTCGCGACAAGCCCCGCGCAAAGGGCGGCAAAAGCATCGGCTGCCCCAATGCCGCGGGCAGCAAAAAAAGCGCGCGGAGAATGCGTGCCGCTTCTTCGGTTTTCCATGCCGCGCTTTTTCATCCGATGCCTCACTGCTCCTTCTGAAGATCTGATGCGCCGCCGCAGATATCGGGGCGGCACCTTTTTATATTCAACTATATTTTAACCAAATTACTAATAAATGTCAATAGCGGCGGGGCGAATACGGCAGCAGCGGGACTGCTGACTGCCGGGTTTCGGCGAAATATTCGGAAATTCCGCAGGCGGTTTTGTCGACGGAGCGCGCATTGTGTCGAAACACGAATTCAAAGCATGAGCATACACAGCACATCGACTCGGCGAAAAAGCGCATGCGGCAAAAAGCCGCATGCGCCCGTGCTGCATATCAAAGAAGAGGCTGACCGTTTATGACAAGTCTGAAACGCAGATCAAGCTTTTCCGCCGCCTTGCGGCAGAGGATCATTCTGTCCAGGAATATCTCAAAATAGTCCATAATGCTGCCGAACTGCGTGTCGATCTCAAGGGAAAGCGCGATCTCCGTTTTATCCTCGCTTATGATAAGCGAGGACGACGTTGCGGAATAGTTTACTCTGTCGTGTATGTCAAAGCTTGCAATGTCGGTGTTGCGCACACGGCTGCGGCGCACGTCCGATTTATCGGCAATGATGAGCGCCGCCGATATATCGTCTATAGGCACGCCCGTGCCCTCGTCGTGGTTGCCTATGGCGGCAACGACTGCGGCTGTCTCGGAAGCGTCCATGCCCATTTTGTCAAGAATACGGAAAGCCATCACCGCGCCGCTCTGGGAGTGATCCACGCGGTTCACAAGGTTTCCTATATCGTGCATATACGCCGCAATGCGGGCAAGCTCGACCTCGCGTGCGTCCTTTCCCAGCGTTTCAAGAATGTATGTGCAGCGTGCGCAGGCAATGCCCACATGGGCAAAGCTGTGCTCCGTGTAGCCGAGAGCGGACAGCGCTTCGTCCGCCTTTTGTATATATGTTTTTATATCTTCGCTGTTTTTTACGTCCTCGTATGTTACCATAACTGTCCTCTTTATTATTTATTTGTATCTCTTAATTCGGATTTTACACCATAAGCCGCCGCCTGTCAAGCAAGGTCGTGTAAAGTCTTTGAAAACTTGTTGACAGAAGGGGAAAGCGGCGGTATAATAACCGTAGCGCGCAAGCATATCGGTATTGTCGCGCTGAATTTGTTATTGTGCGCCGCGGCGCATTAAGATACTCTGAAAATGAGGTATTTATCATGAAATGGACTTCGCTCAACGATCTCAGAGAGGCGTTTCTTTCGTTCTTTGAGTCAAAGGGACATCTGCGTCTCAAAAGCTTTTCGCTCATCCCCGTAAACGACCGCTCTCTGCTGCTCATAAACTCCGGAATGGCGCCTATGAAAAAGTATTTCACGGGCGAGGAGGAGCCGCCGAGACACCGTGTATGCACCTGCCAGAAATGCATACGCACGGGAGACATCGAAAACGTGGGCATAACCGCGCGCCACGGCACGTTTTTTGAGATGCTGGGCAACTTCTCCTTCGGCGACTATTTCAAAAACGAGGCTATAGCGTGGAGCTGGGAGTTCCTTACGAAAACGCTTGAGATCCCCGCAGAGCTTCTGTATCCCTCCGTCTACGAAAAGGACGACGAAGCATACTCCATCTGGAGAGACAAAATAGGCGTCAGCGAAGACCACATCGTGCGTCTGGGCAAAGCGGACAACTTCTGGGAGCACGGCAGCGGTCCCTGCGGTCCCTGCTCCGAAATATACTTTGACCGCGGGCTGAAATACGGCTGCGGCAAGCCGGACTGCGGTCCCGGCTGCGAGTGCGACAGGTTTATCGAAATCTGGAACAACGTGTTCTCCCAGTTCAACAACGACGGAGAGGGCAACTATACCGAGCTTGCCACAAAAAATATCGATACCGGCATGGGCCTTGAGCGCCTTGCCTGCGTAATGCAGGGCGTGGACAACCTTTTCGAGGTGGACACCATACGCAGCGTGCTTGACACCGTATGCAGGCTTGCCGACTACACCTACGATACCGACGCGAAGAAAGATATATCCGTGCGCGTTATAACCGACCATATCAGAAGCGCAAGCTTTATGATATGCGACGGCGTCAGCCCCTCCAACGAGGGACGCGGCTACGTTCTGCGCAGACTTCTGCGCCGCGCCGCGCGCCACGGCAGACTGCTCGGCATTTCCGGCGCGTTTCTCGGCGATCTCTGCGACGTTGTTGTAGAGCAGAGCGGCGGCGCATATCCCGAGCTTGTACAGAAAAAAGACTATATCAAAAAGATCATCTCCATGGAAGAGGAGCGCTTTGACGCCACCATCGACGCAGGTCTTTCAATACTCTCCGGCTTCATCGCCGACTGCGCGAAGGACGGCAAAAAGGTGCTCTGCGGCGAGGATGTGTTCAAGCTTTACGACACATTCGGCTTCCCTCCGGATCTTACGGCGGAGATCGCCGCTGAAAACGGTCTTGAGACCGACAACGTGCGCTTCAAGGAGCTCATGGACGAGCAGAAGCAGCGCGCAAGAGCGGCAAGAGCCGATCTTTCCAGCTGGGAGGGCGCAAAGAAGGGCGTTCTCGCGGACATTGCGAAAACAGAGTTCACCGGTTACGGAAATACTGAAAGCGAAGGCTGCGTTCTCGCACTTCTGGGCGACGACGGCAAGGTAGCTGCTGCCGGTGAGGGCGATGAAATAAGCGTCATTCTTGACAAAACTCCTTTCTACGGAGAGGGCGGCGGTCAGGTAGGCGATGTGGGTCATATCCGCAGCGCCGGCGCCGAGCTTGAAGTCACCGATACAAAGAAAGAGGACGGCGTATATATCCACATATGCACCGTCAGGAGCGGAGATATTCACGAGGGCGACAGCGTTACGGCAAGCGTCTGCCCCGACGTGCGCGCCGCAACGGAGCGCAACCATTCCGCAGCCCACCTGCTTCAGGGCGCGCTGCGCAAGGTGCTCGGCAGCCACGTTGAGCAGCAGGGCTCTTATGTTGACAGAAACGAAGTGCGCTTTGACTTTTCTCACTTCGCGGCTCTCACGGCGGAGGAGCTTTCCGCAGTAGAGACAGAGGTCAACCGCGCGATCCTCGAGGGCGTTCCCGTTGTGACCGTTGAGACCGACGTTGAAAGCGCAAGAGCCGCAGGCGCTATGGCGCTGTTCGGCGAAAAGTACGGAAAAACCGTCAGAATGGTCAAAATGGGCGGGTATTCCACCGAGCTTTGCGGCGGTACCCACGTTGACAACACAGCAAAGATAGGGCTTTTCAGAATAGTTTCCGAATCCTCCGTTGCGGCGGGCGTACGCAGAATATGCGGTGTTACGGGTCTCGGCGTTCTCACGCTTCTCGATAAGAAAGAAAAGCTCATCTCCGACACGGCAAAGGCGCTCAAAGCGGGCAACCCCGCGGACGCACCGGCGCGCGCGGCACAGCTGGGCACAGAGGTCTCGGCGCTCAAGAAAGAGATAGAAGCGCTGAACTCAAAGATCGCGGGCTCGCAGCTTGACAGTCTGCTTGCTTCCGGCGAGACGGTCGGCACGCTGAAACTCTGCACTGCGGATCTCGGAAACGCCGGGGTCGAAGCGGCAAGAGCCCTCGGCGATAAGCTGCGCGACAAAGATCCCTCCGCAGTTGCGGTACTTGCCATACACGACGGCGCAAAGCTGAACTTTATCGCCTGCTGCGGATCAGACGCGGTCAAGGCAGGCGCGCACGCGGGCAGGATCGTCGGCGCGGTCGCCGCGGTATGCGGCGGTAAGGGCGGCGGACGTCCCGACAGCGCCATGAGCGGAGGCTCCGATGTTTCCAAGGTGCCCGAGGCGCTGAAAGCGGCAAAGGATATTCTTTCCTCCATGCTGAAATAATTCATCCCGAAAATGAAAAGCGAAGACAAAATAAAGCTTGTTACCCCTACCGTTGATTACAGCGATGAGATTGAAAATTACAGACGCGACTTTCTCACTGTCGGCGGCTCCATGGACGGCTGCGGATCCCTGCGCCGCTTTGAAAAGGCTGCCGACTGGCTCGCTTGGCTCGAAATGATGAGCAGCGAGGAGACCGTGCCGCCCGGCAAGGTGCCTACGGTGCAGTTTATAGCGGTGCGGGAGCGGGACGGCAAAATGGTCGGTGTGCTTGAGATACGCAGGCGTTTCAACGATTATCTCGAAAAATACGCAGGGCATATTGGCTACTCCGTGCGCCCTTCCGAGCGGCGGCGCGGCTACGGAACGCAGATGCTGCGTCTCGCTTTGCCCATATGCGCAAAGCTGGGACTTTCCCGCGTGCTCGTCTGCTGCCTTACTGACAATGAGGGCAGCCGCAAAATAATTACAGCCTGCGGCGGAGTGTACGAGAGTACCGTCCACGAGCCGGACAGAAATATCGATCTGGAGCGCTATTGGATAGATACCGTCATATAGAGCTTTGAAAGCCGAAAGGCGAGGGCCTTTCAAATATAAAACCGCCGAGAGGCGGTTTTTTCTTTGAGTACTGTCAGAAGATCGGCAGGACAGTGCGCAAAATTCGCGAATTCGGGTAAGGTACGTATGCGCGGCGCGTATGCGCGGCGGCGCCCGTGGGACGGATACTGTATTTGCGTATTGTTATCCGCGGAATACTGTGGTATACTGGATATGCAAAACGCTGCGCCCGGCACAGGCAATCTTACCGTTGTCCGCGCTGCAGCGAAACGGGGCAGCTATCGTCACAGCGGTATTATTTAGCGGCACGCCCCGCTGCGTTCGGAGGATATTTCATGGATATAAGATAAAACGATAAATGGCTGGAGTTTGCGATACGCATACAAAGCATCGCGCAGGCGGGGCTTCAGTACGGCAGGGATAAATACGACCGTGAGCGCTATGAGGAGCTGCGGCGCATCGCCGCAGAAATGGCGGCGGAGAAAACCGACGTCAGTGCCGACAAGATCTACGGACTTTTCTGCAATGAATCGGGCTATCAGACCCCGAAAACAGATACGCGCGCCGCAGTTTTCAAAGACGGTAAAATACTTCTTGTTCACGAGAAAAACGGTACTTGGTCGCTGCCCGGCGGCTGGTGCGACGTGGATCAGTCCGTCGCTTCAAACACAGTTAAAGAAGTGCGCGAGGAAACGGGACTTATTGTGCGCGCCGAGAGGGTGATAGCCGTTCAGGACTGGCGCAGGCACAATGCGGTGAACTATCTGTACGGAGTTATCAAAATATTTGTGTACTGTGTATGTGAGGGCGGCGAGTTTTGCGAAAATATCGAAACAAGCGAGATGGGATATTTTGAGCGTGACGCGCTGCCGAAAAACCTTGCAATAGAAAAGACCACGGCGGAGCAGATCGGCATGTGCTTTGACTTTCTCGAAAATACGGACGCGCCGGCGCTGTTCGACTGACCGCGGCACGGCATTTCGGCGCGTATACGGAGGATCATATGGAGTTTTGCGAAAAATTGCAGGAGCTGCGAAAGAGCAGAGGTCTCACTCAGGAGGAGCTTGCGGAAAAGCTGTACGTTTCACGAACGGCGATCTCCAAGTGGGAGTCGGGCAGGGGTTTCCCGAGTATTGACTCCGTCAGGGCAATATCAAAGTTTTTTTCCGTGTCACTTGACGAGCTGTTTTCGGACGATGCCATACTCACCGTGGCAAAGGCCGACAGCGCGGAAAAAGAGCGGCGCACGCGCACGCTTGTTTTCGGACTGCTTGACTGCTGCACGGCGCTTTTGCTGCTTTTGCCGCTTTTCGGGCAGAGTCGGGCTGACGGCGTCTCGGTCGGCGTCTCTCTTTTGTCTCTTTCGGTACGTCCCTATGTAAAAACCGTAAGCCTTGTTCTTACATTTGCCGCAGTGCTGTGGGGCGTTGCCGCGCTTGCGCTTCAGAATATCAGAAACAAAACATGGGCGCGCCTCTGCCCCTTTGTTTCCGCGCTTCTCGGAGCATGCACCGCGGTTTTCTTTATGCTGTGCAGACAGCCTTATGCGGCTGTATTTGTTTTTGTGCTCCTGATTATAAAGACGGCGCTTCTCTTAAAACGTCGATGATACGGAACGTGTCGCTGCCGTGACGGTGCGTTTCTTGAGTTTTCTTCGTCCCTTCGGCAAAATGTATTCAGGCTATGGCCGAATACTTTCAAAGGACAGAAGAAAAAATGAAAAGATCAGTCGAAAAACTCTTTGCGCTCTCCGGAGCGCTGCTCACTCTCTTTGTGCTGTGGACGGCTGCCGTCTGCTTTATCGACGTGCAGCCTATAGGTCCCGACGGCTCGTCCGTTGGGCTTGCGGCGCTGAACGCTGCGTTTCAGAAGACGCTCGGCGTCAACATGACGCTGTACGAAATTACGGATTGGCTTGGAATAGTACCGCTTTGCTTTGTCTGCGGCTTTGCACTGCTCGGGCTTGTACAGCTTATAAAAAGAAAAAGCTTTCGCAGGGTGGATCCAGATATCCTTGTCCTGGGCGCGTTTTACACAGCGGTATTCGCGGCGTATATCGCGTTTGAAGCTTTTTCTCCGAACTTTCGTCCCGTGCTTATCGAAGGACGGCTGGAGGCCTCGTATCCTTCGTCCACCACATTGCTTGTGATGTGCGTCATCCCCACCGCAATGATGCAGCTTAAGCGGCGCATAAAGCGCCCGTGGATAAGGACCGCGGTGCTTTGCACCCTCGGCGCTTTCTGCGTATTCATGCCGACGGCGAGACTTATCTCCGGCGTTCACTGGTTCAGCGACATAGTCGGCGCATTGCTTCTCAGCGCGGGACTTGTCACTTTGTACGCCGCGGCTGCAGGGTGCTTCCAAAAGAGAAGCAAATGATTCCAAACACCGAAATATAAGAAAGCGGGGAGAGTAACGAAATCCGTTACTCTCCCCGCTGTTTTTGCGCGGCGCGACGCGCGGCGTCACGGCATGCGCTCGCCGCCGAGCCACTCTGCAGCATAGGCGTAGTGGCTGTATGGGGTCTGCGTATAAGTGCATTCACCCAGAACATTTTTTTCAAAAAGGTATTCTCTCAGAACCATCGCACCTCCGTCGTACGTGTAGCGGTAGTAGTACGTCCAGTGAAAATCGCCGCTGTCGCAGGTGACGCGCTCCGTTGTGACCAGACCGTCCGTCAGGGTGTATTCGTGAGTCGTCACGACATCGCCCGCGCTCTCGGTTAGAATTCTGCCGTCGCTGTCGTATGTGTACGATGCCTCGTCGCCGAATGGCTCCGACACGCCGCCCTCAACTCTGGCGCACTTTACAAGGCCGCCGTGGTCGTCGTATACCATATAGTAGTCCCACGAGCGGTCTTTACTTTGATCCTTGTGGTGCTCTTTCGTAAGATAACCGTTTTCGTCGTAAGTGTAGTTCAGGGACATAGTAAGCTTAAGATCGCAGTACTGATCCTCGCCGATGATCCTGCCCTCGCCGTCGCAGGTAAGCGACGATGCCCAATGCGCCGTGCGCGTTCCGTTTATGACCTTGTCCCACGTGATTTTCTGCGGAGTGCCGTTCTCGTCAAAGGTCATGGTGTAGGCGGTGCCCACACCGTCCGTGTACTTGGTGACCGTGACCGACGTGCCGTCAGGCGAGTATGAATATTCCGCTTTTGTGCTGCCGTTTTCGCTGTCATTTACGGGGACGGTGTACCCGTCGGGCTCGGGCGGCGTAACGGTGTCCGTTGTTTCCTCGCGGGAAGAACCGTCCGTGCCGTCGGAGGGCTCGTCGGACGCCGACTTTGAGCATGACGTGAGAAGCGCCGACAGCATAAGGCAGATGCATACGGCAAGTGCAGTCACCCGCACGCCGCGGCACAAACCGCCGAAAACGCTTCGCGCGCCGTCCCGCGCGCCGCGCCGATCGGCACGGTTATCCGTTGCGGCACCAATACGATTTTTATTCATTCAGCTGTCACCTCCTGCGGAAGTGCGCGTTCCGACCCGAAAGCGGAATGCGGTATTTTGTCAAAAAACAGTATATTCCGCCCGTGGGCGGCATTTTTTATATTTTATCACCGCCGCGCCGCCGTGTCAACTGCCGGGATCGGCGGGGAGAAAATGTCGGAAGCGGATGATATCATTCATATAAAGTCCGGCGCGGGTGCTGCCGTGTCGGTGAATAAAGAAGGTCAGCTGTACTGCGGTCGCGGCAAAACAGGCGCATCGGGGGCACGAATTAATAGAATCATGCCGCCCGGACCGCCCGCGGCAAAAGCGGGTATATCGGGGCGTGAGTATAGCGCGCGGCGCGGCAAAGCGGGCGCATCGGCGCGTGAGTCGTGAGTAAAGCGCAGGCCGCGGCAAAAGCGGGCATATCGGTGCAAACCGCGCAACTGCGGCAAAATATGACATAAACATACCTGCGTTGCATATATGCAACACAAACGCCCGATTTTTGACACAAAAACCCTTGACGCAAATGGTAAAAAATGGTAAAATCATACAAAAGATACCAATAAGAGGAGCAAAGCATGGGAATAGATGTGAAAAAACTCAAAGAAATGATCGCGGAAAAAAACACAACGCTTGAGGCGGTGGCGGGGATACTGGGTATAGACCGCACCACGCTTTACCGAAAGCTGCGGACGAACGCAAACGGACTCACTGTCAACGAGGCGCGCAGAATATCGTCTTTTCTGCGACTGTCGGTCGGCGAGTCGATGGCTATATTCTGGGGTCAGTGATGGCGCAGCTGTGCAATTGCGGCATCGGGGAATGCAGCGGCTGCGGCTTCTGCTTCGGCGGATCTGTCCGCTGCGCGGTGTGCAGGAAAGATATCGATGCATCCCGGGAGAAGTATTACATATTCCGCGGCGATGCGATATGCGCGCGGTGCGTTTATCCGCGACGCGGCGTCCCGGGCGAAATATGCGGCATATGCGGAGACGGGATATGCGGCGCGGACGGCACGGGTGAAAGCGCCGCGGCTGCCGCGGACATAGCTTTTCCGACGGGAGAAAAAGCCGTATGCTCTTTCTGCCTTGAGAGAGCATCGCGCGGCGCCGTACAGCCTTCGGCGAAAACACGGAAAAATAATTTGAAAGGATATACATACTATGGCAAACAAGACTATTGACGCTTTGGTGTTCTGCCCGTTCTACATGAGCGAGGCACCGCTCTCCATTACGTGCGAGGGTATTGTGGGGGAAGCGACCGTATCGAAATTTCCCACGAAAAAGAAAAAAGAGGAGCACGAGCAGAATTTCTGCACGGGGCACTGGTGCAAGGGCTGCGGTGTATATGCGGCGCTTATGCAGAACTATGTGCCGAACACGCCCGCAAAGCGCTCGCCCCGCGCCGCGGTCACCATGCTGCGGCACTGATGGGTGCGCAAAAAAAGATGAGCGGCAGCGCCGCTCATCTTTTTTATATGAACTTACAGTTTTTCGATCTCGTCCTTGAGCACATCACCCACGCCGCTCATTATATATGCGGGGCGGTAGGGGAACACCTTCATGGTCTCAAGGCTCGTAACGCCGGAGAGCACGAGCACCGTATCAAGCTCGCTTTCGATGCCTGCGATAATGTCGGTGTCCATTCTGTCGCCGATGATCGCCGCGTTCTCACGGTGAACGTCCAGATGCTTCAGCGCGTGGCGCATGATAAGCGGGTTGGGCTTGCCTATGTAGTATGCCTCAACGCCCGTGGTCAGCGTTATGGGAGATATCATGGCGCGGCAGGCGGGCATGATGCGGCCTGCGTCGGTAGGACCCGTAAGGTCGGAGTTTGTGCCGATGAGCTTTGCGCCGTTCTGCACGAGCTGCACCGCGCGCTCTATTTTTTCATAGCTGAGCGATCTCGTTTCGCCGAAAACAACGTAGTCGGGGTTATAGTCGTTCATGGTAAAGCCGGCTTCGTAAAGGGCGTTCATAAGTCCCGGCTCACCGATAACGTATGCGCTGCCGCCGGGACACTGAGTTTTCAGAAACGACGCCGTTGCAAGGGCGCTTGTGTAGAAATGGCTTTCGTCAACGTCAAGCCCCATGCGCATAAGCTTTGTGGAGAGCTCCTTGGGTGCTCTCTCGCTTGAGTTGGTCAGAAACAGGAATTTTTTGTTCTCACGGTACAGCCAGTCGACGAACTCGGTAACGCCGGGCAAAAGCTTGCTGCCGTGGTATATAACGCCGTCCATATCTATTATGAAGGCTTCTTTCTCGTGCAACGCTTTAAGTGAAACTGTCATGTTTTCCTCCGTATATATTGATGATTATATTGATGATTATGAGCTGATATTGCATGTCGTGCGGGGTCCTCGGGGCGCGCCGACCATAAAAAACTTGATTTGTTCATATAATGGTGGTATAATGTACGCAGTTGTTTTGCCTGAGGGCAAAACATCAGGGCGAATGCCCTGACCGCGCATTCGCGCGGCTGCGTCATTCGACGGCTGAGCGAAAATGTTTGTGCAAGCACACATTTTCGCTTCGTGGTATAATGACTTGAAATTTGCCCAAGGGGGCAAATTGTTCGGCTGTGCCGCACCCGCGCATTCGCGCGGCGGCTCCCATTGACGGCTGAGCGAAAATGCCCTTGCGGGCGTCGTTATCCCGAACCGTGAGCACGAGGCGGTGCTATGATGCTGTCTCGGTTTGCCGTGCGGCGCGGTGAGACTTTGGTTTTGAATATGAGTCTGAAGCACTTTGCGCGCGGCAGATGTACTTTCACATTTAGTATACAGTATTATTTTCGGCTTGTACATAGCAAAAACATAAAACTATAAAAAATTTACACGTCCGGTTTCGGTGCATCTGACGATGCGCCGCGGGCAAAGTAAGGCGGTGATTTCTGCAGTGAAAAAGCCTAACAAAGCGCGCAGCGCCATGTCTGAGCTTTTATCAAAGGAAAACCGAATATACAGTGCGCCCGAAAGACGGGATATGCCGTCGCGGGACGGCAGCGCCGCAAGAACGGCGCGCAGGATTTCTGCTATCGACACATTGAGCGAGGCGGCGCGGCTCTCTCGTTCTTCAAATGAGAGAGGGACGAATGCGGCGCGTCGCGGCGCAGCCGAAAATTTGCGCCGCGGCGTTTCTCCTGCACGCGTAAAGACTCCTGCGGCAGCGCAGCAGCAGCGCGGTGACGCTCCGCGCACCGATGCCGCCGTCAGCGATATTTCGGCGCCCGCCGTGAACACGGCTGCATCTGCCGGCTATGTCGGCTCCGAAATGTCCGCTCAGCGCTCCGGCGCGGCGGATAATATGCCCGTTTCACACTCTCGTGCTGTGGCTTCAAGGCAGCGCGCAAACAGCGCCGCGGTCTCTCCCGCTGCATCAAATGAGGCGCGGAAAGCTTCAGACACTGCTGTGTTCGACGCGGTCAATGAGGGAGCGAAGAACGTTTCGACACCGTCTGTCGGCACGTCGGGCAGCGGCTCGGCGGTGTCCGCTAAAATAAGCGGTATGTTTTCATCGGCAGCCTCCAAAGCGAAATCGGCGAACAGGAAAAAGATCGTCCGCTTTGCGGCGGCAGCCGTTGCTGCCCTGCTTTTGTGCGCGGGCATCACGGTAAGCGCTGTCGTGCTTTCCTCCAGAAACCGCGCAAAGCCCATCAGCGCAGACTCCGTTCTCGGTGCAGCCGTCGTTTTGGATGAAACGGACGTCCCCGAGGCGTCTGCGGCGGATATCGGCGTTCTGAAAGCCTCCTCCGATGCCGCAGAGTCGGGCAGATACACTGTAAAATTCAGCTTTTACGACAAGCCTGAGGTCGTCTGCAGCACAAAGGGCAGAACCCTCGGCGAGCTTGTCGGGCTTCTCGGAATAGAACTCAGCGACGCGCAGAAGACCGAGGCGGACCTTTCCTCTTTTATAGACGGTGACGTAAACGTTGCGGTAGACTCCGTCACATACGGTACCGCCACTTCTGAGGAAAGCATTGACTACGAGACGAAATACGTCGATGTGGATACGATCCCGCGCGGCAGTACAAGAGTGCAGCAGGCGGGCAGTGAGGGCGTTCGCACCGTAACGTACAATGTTACATATGTAAACGGCGTTGAGACCGCGAGAGAAAAAAGCGGAGAGTATGTCAGCCGTCAGCCTACGGACCGCGTTATAGCCCGCGGCACAGGCGGGACCGCAGTCATCGGCGGCGTGCCCAGCAGCTATTCGTATGTGCTTATATGCGACTCCACCGTTTACACGGGCGGCGGCATTACCGCATCGGGCCTGCCTGCTACGGAGCAGGTCATTGCCGTTGACCCCACCGTCATTCCTCTCGGAACGAAAGTGTATATAGAGGGCATCGGCTACCGCATTGCGGCGGATACCGGCGGACTTATCAAAGGCAATTTTATAGATATATACTATGAGACAAGCAATCCGAATTTTGCGGGCTACGGCCGTCGGAATGTAAAGGTATATATTCTCGACTGATCTTCGGGGGCAAATGCTTTATGGATTTCACAAATCTCAGAGAACTTCTTGATCATTTTACGTCATGGCGCATACCGGGCTGCGCCTGCGCGGTCTACTATAAGCACCGTCTTGTTTTCAGCTCGGCTTCCGGATATGCCGATGTTGAGCGCGGCATTCCCATGGACTGTGACAGAAACATAATGTATATGTATTCCTGCTCGAAGCCCGTCACATGTGCGTCGGCGCTCATGCTTTGGGAAAAGGGTAAGTTTCTGTTTACGGATCCGCTGTACGATTTTCTTCCCGCATGGAAAGACGCGCGTGTACGCGCGCTCGACGGGGACGGCAGAGAGACGACTGTGCCTCTTGAGCATCCCATAACCGTCGGCGAGCTTTTCACAATGACCTCGGGTCTTGACTACAACACAAACGGTGCGTCGTTTGCTGCGGCGAAGGAGCGTCTTGCGCCCGAGTGCCCCACGGTGGACATGATAAACGCCTTGGCGGGAGACCCATTGTTCCGTCAGCCGGGCGGCGGCTGGTTTTACGGAATGTCTCACGATGTGCTCGCGGCGGTCGTTGAGGTCATATCGGGCATGAGCCTTCGCGACTTTGCGAAAAAGAACATATTTGAGCCTTTGGGCATGGAGGATACGGAGTACTGCGGCGGCGTTATAAAAGACAGCGGCAGGGCAGCCGTGCTGTATCAGTTCAGCGATGAAACGGGAAAGTATTCTCCGGTAGATGTGCAGCGCAACGGTATGATATTCGGCACAGAGTATGCAAGCGGCGGCGCGGGCATATCGTCCACGGTGTCTGACATGGCAAAGTTTGCCGAGATGATGGCAAACGGCGGCAGAGCCCCGGACGGCACACGGATAATCGGGCGCAGAACGATAGATCTCATGCGCAGCGATATGCTGAGAGACGATCAGAAAGCGGACTACTGGTTCCCCGGATACGGGTACGGACTCGGTGTGCGCACGCTGACAGATCCTGCGGCGGCAGGCGCCGTATCGAAGATAGGAGAGTTCGGCTGGACAGGTGCCGCGGGCGCGTATATGCTTGTGGATCCTGACAGCGAGGTCGCGCTTTTCTATGCGCATCATATGCTGAACAATCAGGAGCCATATACGGCTCCGCGTCTTCGCAACACGCTGTATTCTTGCCTTGACGACTGAATAACAAGTCCCCTGCGAGGCTTTGCCCGCAGGGGACTTGTTATTCGAGGGACTCCGCGCCGCAGGGGAAACGCTTTCGCTGGGCTCCGCGCCCCGCACCCCGACATGAGGGGGAAGGTTTTTATGGGGCTTCGCCCCACCCCCGGATCGAGGGTAAATATATGCGGGGCTTCGCCCCGCGCCCCACTTAGGGAGCTTTTTTGGGAAAAAGCTCCCTAAGAACCCGAAAAAACCGAACCGGAAAAGGGATTATTATCAAATACAGATAGCAAGCAAGGCTGCCGCACGGCAGCTTTGCTTTGCGTTTTGGCAAAGCATTTCAGGCTTTATCGTCAGCTTACAGAACTTGAGCAAAAGACGTGAGGGGCTGCTTTCCCGTAAGCAGCCGCGAACGGGCGATGGTTTTCGGTATTCCGAAATTGGGAAAGCATTTCAAACTTTTTTGTCAGCTTACCGAACGTAAGTGAGAAAGACGTGAAGGGACTGCTGTTCCGGCAGC
>CAUGPT010000032.1:0-20166 GCA_959601495.1 uncultured Eubacteriales bacterium | reverse complement strand
GAAAAGCGGGCGACAGCTCGACCGCTTTTGCTCCAGTGGTCGGGGATGTGTGAAGGGACTACTTACGGAAAAGTAGTCCCTTCACGTCTTTTTCACGTACGTTCAGTAAGCTGACGATAAAGTTTGAACTGCTTTCCCAATTCCCAAAAGCTAAAAGCCGCCGCCCGTCCGCGGCTGCTTACGGAAAAGCAGTCCCTTCACGTCCTTCTCACTTACGTTCGGTAAGATGACCACAAAGTTTGAAACGCTTTCCCGATTTCGAAAAGCCGAAAACCGGCGCCCATTCCGCGGCTGCTTACGGAAAAGCAGTCCCTTCACATCTTTTACATGAGTTCGGCAAGCAGACGAAAGAGATCGCAATTCTTTGCAAAGAAGCTAAAACCCCACATGTCCCCTACTCGATCTCCGTTATCTTCATAACGCAGACCGTTATATCGTCTTCCTTTCCGCTCTTTGCGGCGGCAGCCTCTCCTATTATCCTCGCCGTCTGCGCCGGCTGCGTCGGTCGGCAAAGTCCACCGCACAAAAGCTCATACAGCCACGGGCAGTCCTCATAGCTTCCCGTCACACCGTCGCTCATCATAATGACCGTGTCCCCGTCCATAAGATCAAACGATATTGCCTCCGCATCCAGCGCGCGCATGATCCCAACGGGCACTGTCTTTGAATGGAGTCTGTAAAGCTGACCTGCGCGTATGACGAACGACGGCGCGGCTCCGCTTTTTATAAACCTTGCCCTGCCGCTGTACAGATCCGCCTCCATAAGATCGACCGTAGTGAACTGCTCGCCGTCGCTGCCGCGCACAAAGCAGTTCAGCATTTCAAGAGCGCTTTTCATCGGACAGCCCGCCGACAGAAGCTTTTCGAGAAAGACGGACGATATTCCGCTGACTATCGCCGCATCCCTGCCGCTGCCCATGCCGTCCGACACAAGTGTGTAGTAATAGCCTTCATTATTCTTAAACGAGCACACACTGTCCCCGCTGGTCTCGTCCCTGGCCCCGGCGCTGCTGTACCTTCCCGCCTTTATTGAAAAACGAGGCACGGTATGCATTGACGCGGACACATCCCCGCCGTCTATGGAAAATTCAAGCGGCGACAGCCTGCACCCCAGCGCTCTGCCCGTGCACTCTCTCACATCGTTTTCACCTGCGTGCACACCTGTCATATCTATACCGTGCATGAATATATGACGCGCACGCCGCCCGTACACCAATGCCTCGGCGTACGGAAATCCCTCGCGGCAAAGCTCTCCCCTGAGCGTCGCCTCGGCATCCGTGTCCCTCTCCCAATCCTCGCCTCGGCTGCCCGCCTCACGCATAAGCGCGGCAACGGCGCTGTAATCCGACGCGAACAGCTCAGTCCTGTGCCTGCTCTCGCTCATGCCCGCGGCTCTGCGCGCCGAAATATTCACGGCGTTAATGATGGAATCCATTTTGTAGCATCGCCTTGCGAGCTCCTCAGGCACAAGCTTTGCGTTCACCTTTCCGCTCATGGAAAGCCTTTTCGACATGGCATCAAAGAACGATGTCACTTCCCTCTCGCAGGCTCCGGAGCACTGTCCCTCGTTTTTGCATCCGCAGCAAAAGCGCGCCCGCGCCGCAACGCATATGCGGTATGACTCGTCCTCGGACGGACATTTAAGGCTGTCGCATACGCCGAAAAGCATTTTTGAAAGCGACTCAAGAGACGAACATATGGATTCATATCTCACATCCTGCGCTCTCAGTCGGCTGAGAGCCGCACCGTCGTGCGCCCCTGCCGCCTCCATTCTCAGAAACGGCGGCAGTTTTTTTGGCAGTATTCTGAAATGCATGAGCGGTGAAAGCACCGCCGCCGCAAGGCATATTTCGGGAAAACTGTCTGTAAGGAACGAAAGGCCCGAGCTCAGCACGCCGAAAGCGGACGAAAACAGCGCCGCCGATGCCACCGCGCCGCCCCGAAGTCTCTCCGAGAACAGTCCCACTATCAGCGCAGAGACCGCAAATACGGGAGCAATGCCCCCGCCCGCGGCAATACCGCAGCATACACCCACCGCAATACCGTACGCCGTTCCTCCGGCATACGCAAAATAGACAGATGCAGAAAACGCCGCGACCGTAGCGGGATCGAACCCGATGCCCATTCCGGACAGCGCCGCGGTCAGTATGCCGGCAAGGACGCAGACACCTATCATGCGCTTGGAGGGATCGTATTTTCTGTTTTCAAGAAAAACAAACGACACGGCGGACGCCGTACACATAAACACCCCGCACACAGCGGAGGCTATGCCGTAATACAGCCCGTCCGTAGTGAAAATATTGACGATCCCCAGCCCCGCAGCCGCCGCAGCACTGACAGTCAGCCGCAGATATACAGGCTCACGGTAGAGTCGGCGAAGCGCTGTCGCACGCTTTATCGTCCCCTCTGCAACGCAGGAGACCGTGCGCGCGCAAAGCGTCAGAAACAGCACGAGTATCTGCCAGAGGGCGCCCCTTTCCATTGTCAGCGTGCCGAGCATGGCGCCCGCAAAAGCGCAGGCAGTATTGAGCGTTCCACCCGCTGCGCAAAGCGCGGCAACGCCGAAGGGATACGTGCCCATCGGTCCGCGCGTGGCGCTCAGAATAAACGACAAAGCGGCAACGGCTGCCGGATATGCAAGCTTTTTCACAATCCCCGTTCCGCCCGCGCCGAGCTGCTCCGCTGTTCGGCGCATAATACCTTTCACTTCTCCGCCGTCTGCAAATGCCTTTTTCTTTTTCATATTTTTGTCGTCCTTTACATATGATTCGGTATAACAATCATATTGCCCCACTCTCAAAAAAGCCGTCGCAATCTCTTATCGTCAATACTGTCATTTTGACCGAGAAAATCGGGAAAAGTCACAACAAAAAATTCCCCGATACTTTCGCGTCAATGCCTGACGGGAAAAGTACGGGGAATTGTTTTTTTAGGCTGCAAAAATTTTGCCGGACAGATACACCTACTGCTCTATCCGACAAAGTTCTTTTGCACAGTTTCTGCAAACTCTCTTATTTTTGTATGTAATAACATCCTCCGCCTCGCCGCAGAAGATACAAGCCGGGGCATATTTCTGCAATATTACCCTGTCTTTTTCCGAAAAGATCTCTACGCCGTCTCCTGCCTGCAGATCCATAAGACGTCTTGTCTCTATGGGGAGCACTATTCTGCCCAGTTCATCTATTTTCCTGACCATTCCCAATGATCTCATATACATACCTCCGAGTTAGTATGCTGTTATTTTATCATTTTTTACAGTAATTGTCAATAGGAGAGAAAAAACTTTGATTGAAAAGTGTTTTTTTTCGTTAGTCGTCCTATCCGTAGTGTTCGCGGCATTTACGGGAAATATGGGCGCCGTGGCAAATGCCGCGCTGGACGGAGCGGCAAACGCCGTAACTGTAGTAATATCGCTTTGCGGCGCAATGTGCCTGTGGAACGGAATTATGGAGGTGCTGCGCGAAAGCGGAGCGATAAGGGTGCTTTCACGCCTGCTTTCTCCCGTTTTGCGCCATGTTTTTCCGAAAACGTGGCAAAGCGGAGCGGGGCGCGACGAAGTCAGCGCGGCGCTTTCCGCCAACATTCTGGGGATAGGAAATGCCGCGACTCCACTTGCGCTTTCGGCAATGGAGAAAATGAATGCCGCCTGCACGGGCGGCGTCGCTTCCGATGATATGGTAACGTTTGCGGCGCTCGGCGCCGCGTCTCTCGACCTTTTGCCCACAACGCTCATAGCGCTGCGGCGCGGTGCGGGGAGTCTTGATCCTTTCAACATAATCGTGCCTATCTGGATATGCTCCGCGTCATGCGCTTTTCTGACTGTGGTGCTGTGCCGCCTGTGCGCGGCGGCGTCATCTTTGCACGAGAAAAAGAAAAAGGCGCGGATCCAAAGCAAAACCGGGAGATTTTCACCTTCGGCGGGCACCGCCGAGAGTTCGGCATATGCAGAAAACCGTTCTTCCCCGTCCGACGAACCGGCTTTGCCGCAAAAAATAGTCGGATGTTCCGCGGCATCGGGAAGCATTCGTACCGCAAAAGCGGGCGCTTTTGCGGGATACGCGTCGTCAGCAAACAACAGCCCACACCTCACCGCACCGCGCGGCGCTGTCTCATCCGGGGCAAGGTGCGGTGCCGCAAGCCCGCCGCAAAAAGGCGGCGGCAAGTGTCCGTCCGGGACGCGGAGGCAGTATGCAGATAATTGAAAAATGCGCCGCGTATATCGTGCCCGCAGTGCTGCTCGTCTGCGCCTTTCTCATGGTAAAGACCAAAGGCGGAGGAAAGGTCTTCGTTTCGGGCGCCGCGGGAGGGCTGCGCTGCGCCGCCTCGCTTATACCGACAATGGTGATGCTGTGCGTCGGACTGTCGATGCTGTGCGCCTCAGGTGCGGTGGAGCTTTTCGCAAAGCTTGTTTCCCCGGTGACGGAGCGTTTCGGCATACCTGCGGATATATTGCCGCTTATACTGACAAGACCCGTTTCCGGCTCCGCATCGACCGCCGCGTACGCTAAGCTTCTGGAGGAATGCGGCCCGGACAGCGCCGCCGCGGTTTGCGCCTCTATAATCATGGGCTCGTCTGACACAATGATATATGTTATAAGCGTTTATTTTTCGAAAGCCGCCGGCGTGCGCTCCACACGCCACGCTTTTCCCGTAGCGACAATCGTCATGATATTCTGCATTTTGCTCTCCTGCGTTCTGTTCAGGCTCATGTTTAATTGACGCTCCCCGAAAGGTAAACACACAGCGGGCAACCTCCATGTCTGAGGGTGCCCGCTGTTTTCCGAAAGCAGCGGTAATACCGCCGTTTTTCTGCGCCGCACAGAGTATTATCGGCGCACATTTTATTTTTCCCCGCGGGGATCGGAACATCATTTTTCAGATATGTATCCCAAACATTTATCCGATCACCCTCGTCTATTCTGCGGATGATCTTTGCAGGAACTCCTGCTGCAATACATCCGGGCGGAACATCTCTGTTCACCACGGCGCCCGCAGCTATAATGCTGTTCTCACCTACGGTAACACCTCCGCAGATGATCGCGCCCGAACATATCCAGCATCCGTCCCCAAGGGTGATGGGCGAAGCATATTCAAGGTCGTGCTTTCCGTCCGGGTAGTCGGCAGGTAGGCGCTCCTCGGCAATAAAAGGATGGTTCGGCGCTGCAAGCGTTACATTTGCGCCTATCCAGACTCCGTCTCCGAGAGTGATGGGGGCGACATCAAGAAAAGTACAGCCGTAATTGACAAAGCAGCCCTTTCCCACATGAATATTCACTCCGTATTCACAGTAGAACGGTGCAAATACGCCGAGTTCTTTCCCCTTTGCCGAAGGGATAAGTTTTTCCAGAGCGCGATGTTTTGCCTTCGTGCGCCGCATTGATATTTTATTGAAGCGATCGCAGCGGCACATTCCGTCTCTGTGCTGCTTTTCTATATCCTTACTTGATGAATTGTAAAGCTTTCCTGCAACCGTTCTGTCCCAATCACTTACGTTATGCTCACTTTTGAACAAAGCCACACAGAGGGGAAAACAAGCAATTTTCAACCCTCAGATGTACAAAAACAGGCAGCACCCAACCGAAGCTGAGTGCCGCCTGTTTTGCTGTCCAATCCTACCTAGCAGCTGCCGATTTTGTAGTTTTCTCAAATTACTGTCTTATCGGCACACGGCAAAAGGTCCGTTTCTTTTTCAAAAACTCAATATCCGTATTTTTTGCGTTTGCCTATCATGAATGCCAGGGAGACAAACGTACTCAGAAACTCGCTGCCCGCGAGGGCGTACCATACGCCGTCAAGCTGCCATATACCCGGAAAGACAAGAATGCATATAACAGGCAGCACCAGCGAGCGCAGAAACGATATTGCCGCCGACACCGCGCCGTCGTTGAGCGCCGTAAAGAACGACGAGGCATACATATTCAGCCACATCACGAGAAACGGCAGCGCACATATTACAAAAGCGTCCGACGTAAGCTTCAGAAGCTCCGCGTCGTAGCCGACGAACAGCGCCGATATGGGGCGTGCGAACAGTACGGCGCATACCGTAAGCACCGCCGCCGTGATCGCAAGCATTATGATACTCTTTCTGAGTATATTTTTCATTTCCTTATGGTTTGCCGCGCCGTAGTGATAGCCCATAACCGGAGACGCGCCGGAGGAATATCCCGCAAATATGCCGATGAATATAAACGCCGCGTACATGACAACGCCGTACGCCGCAACGCCGTCCTCTCCCGCATATTTCATAAGCTGAAGATTGTAAAGTATACCCGTCACGGACGCGGAAACGCTTGTCATCATTTCCGATGAGCCGTTGACGCAGGCCTTAAGCATAGGTTTTGCCTCAAATTTGGTTTTCGTGAAGCGCAGCGCCGATCTGTTTTTCTTTGAGAGAAACCACACAAACGGCACGATGCCGCCCACGCACTGGCTTATGCCGGTCGCGAGAGCCGCGCCCGCAACACCCATGCCGAGGACTGCCATAAACAGATAGTCCAGCACCATATTCGTGCAGCCCGCCATAACAACGACCGCAAGTGCAAATTTCGGCTTTTCCGCAACTATGAGGTAGCTCTGGAATGTATACTGCGCCTGAAGCGCCGTTGTGAATACAAGACAGATGGTGCCGTAAGTCATACAGTCGCCTATCATCGCCTCCGTCGCGCCGAAAAGGTACGCCACGGGGCGCAGCACTGCTATACCCAGCACCGTGAAGAATATGCTTGTGCCGAGCATGAGGTACATCATCATTGTAAAATACCGTCTTGCCCTCTCGATGTCGCCCTCGCCCAGGGTCTTAGCCACAAGCGCGCTGCCGCCGACGCCGAGCATTGCGCCCACGCCGCCCAGTATCTGAAGATACGGTATAATGAGATTTACGGAGGCAAAAGCTGTTTTGCCCACAAGATTGGAGACGAAAAAGCCGTCCACCGTGCCGTATATCGATATAAATATCATCATCAGAACGGACGGCAGCGTAAAACGTATAAGCCGCCCGTACGTGAAATGATCGGAAAGCTGAATAGACGGTTTTTTTGCCATGATTTTCTCCTTTTACAGTTTTTCCGTCTCTGCCGCGATGCATGACGTAAGCTTTGCCAATGTTTCAAGATAAGCGTCGAGCTCTTTTTCGCCAACGCACGAATATGCGCGCTTCTCCGCTTCTCTCAGCCGCCCTATGGTATCGGCGCAAAACCTTTGACCGTTGTCAGTAAGCACCACGTTTTTTGGGTTTTTTGTGCCCGCTATGGGGCAAAGCTTTACAATGCCGCCGTCCGAGAGGCTCTTGACAGCGGAATTTACAGTCTGCTTTGCGAAGCAGCTTTGCCTGCAAAGCTCCTGCTGGGTCACTCCGCCGCCGCTGCCCGAAAGAAAATACAATACCCACATTGCGGCGTCCGACAGCCCGAACTTTGCGGCAGCTCCGTGATACAAGGCATCCTGACGGCGCATGAGATGCTCGGTTTTATCTATATAATATGAAATATCCATATCGCTCCTCCTAAAGAGTCCGAAAACGGACTCTTGTATTATAGCGCTGCCGACGGCGTTTGTCAACGGCAATTATGCGCAAAAATGTAAACAATAATACAGGCGGTGCGTATCTGCCGAAACGCGGCAGCGCTTCCGTGATACCCGCGCGCAGCATATTCCGATCCTAACACCCGGACCGATCATTATCTGAATTTAATTATTTTTTGTAAAAGAGCTTGATAAACTTCTTCTCATGTGCTATAGTGTATACAGAACCGCCGGGACTGCGAAAAAAGGCAATAACAAAGGAGGGGCTTACATTGAACGAAATGTTTATATTCGGTCTCACAGCCGCAACATTTGCGGGCATTTCGGTGTCGGCTGCGCTTATCATCAGCCTGATAATCAAGAATTCCCCGAAATGGGTCCGCACCATGCTCTGGGGGCTTGTTGCCGCCAGTATTGTCTGCCCCATGGCGATAAGCGCTGCCGGATACCACGGAGCGCAAAGCTCCGATATGCAGGCTGATGTGCCTGCCGGGATCATTGACGCAGCGCCGAAGGTCATAGTTGATATGGACACAGCGGATGACGGCGAATACATATTTTTCACTCCGCACAGAGAGTGCGCCGACGGTTGTTGGATTGCAAAGGGTCACACCTATAAATACCGCCTTGAACTTACGGGAAGGCTCGGCAGCGCCGCATGTGACACCACATATCTGGTTCTGAGCAATACAAAGGACATCACCTTTCGGCAGGCAATGCTTGCAAGCGGCCTCGGCAGCCGCACCGATGATTATTTCGACATTGACTATGCTCTTATTGTCGGCATAAAGTAAACTGTTATCCCCGGCTCTGCCGGGGATTTTTTATTAAGATCAGAGAGGGATGCACCGCCTGCGGCGGTGCATCCCTCTCTCTGATCTTATTCGTTTTCTTCTGCCGTGTTAAGGCGGAGCTGACCGCAGGCAGCGTCAATATCGGTGCCCAGTCTGCGGCGGATGGTCGCGTTGACTCCGCACTTTTCAAGTGTTTCGCAAAAGCGCTTCGCGGCGGCGCGGTCCGGTGTCGCAAACCCCGTTTCGTCTACTTTATTAAGCATTATAAGATTCACGTGGCACGTGACCTTCATTTTACTTTTCAGCAGCTGCGCCAGGCGGCGTGCGTCTGCCTCGCTGTCGTTTTCGCCCGATATGAGCGTGTACTCAAAAGAAACTCTGCGCCCTGTCTTGTCGAAATATCTGCGGCAGGCAGCCAGCAGCTCGTCAATACAGTATGCGTTGTTTACGGGCATGAGCGCGCTGCGCCGCTCGTCGTCGGCGGCGTGCAGGGATATCGAAAGAGTTACGGGCAGTCCCTCGTCGGCAAGCCTGTCGATGCCGGGCACAAGCCCGCAGGTGGAAACGGATATATGTCTGAGCCCGATATTGAGTCCCTCTCCCGCGGATACAAGGCGAAGAAATTTAACAGTGTTGTCGTAGTTGTCGAGCGGCTCGCCGATACCCATCATTACGACTCCGCCGACCCTCTCGCCCGTATCTCTGCCGATGACCGCTATCTGACCCAAAATTTCGGATGCGGTGAGGTTGCGCACCCTGCCGCGCAGAGTGGAGGCGCAAAAGCGGCATCCCATGCGGCAGCCTGCCTGACACGATACGCATACCGTGTTTCCGTGCTCGTATTTCATAAAAACGCTTTCGACGCACTCGCCGTCAGTCATGCGCATTAGATACTTTACCGTGCCGTCGTTTTTAGACACCTGTCTTTTAACTATCTCGGGCAGACGGTAGTCCGCCGTATCTTTAATGTTCTGACGAAAGCCCGACGGCAGATTTTTCATTTCGTCAACGGGGACTCCCTTCTGCATCCAACCGTACAGCTGCTCGCCGCGAAAAGCCTTTTCTCCCGCTTCAACGGCAAACTCACGGCACTGGGAAAGGGTCAGTCCGAGGATATCGGTTTTCAAGCTTTTCTCACCATCCTGCAAATAAAAAATCCGTCCGTGCCGTCAATATGAGGCAGAAGCGTCGTCATAGCGCCGTATTCTCTGCCGCCGACCGTAAAATTCTGCAGAGAAAAGTCTTTGTGCGTCTCAAGAAATCTTTTGCAGACCTCGCCGTTTTCCGCGGGGTTCAGCGTGCAGGTGGAATAAACCAGCGTGCCGCCGGGAGCCGTATATTCCGAAGCGCCGCAAAGCACTTCGTACTGTATCTCGGGCAGGCGGCTAAAATCGTCGGGAGACTTATATCTTATATCCGGCTTTTTTCCGATTATCCCCAGTCCCGAGCATGGGGCGTCGCACAGCACTTTTTGGCATTTGCCTACGAGACTTTTATCGGGTCGGCGCGCGTCGCGCTCACGTGCGCATATAATGTCTATGCCAATCTTTTTCGCCCCTTTTTCTATAAGAGAAAGCTTGTTTTTGTGTATGTCAAGGGCGTAGACCGTGCCTTTGTTCTCCATTGCCATTGCCGCCGCAAAGCTTTTGCCGCCGGGGGCGGCGCAGCAGTCCGCAACGGTGTCCCCGGGTGCGGCCCCGAGAGCTGCGGCGCAAAGCGCGCTTGCCTCATCCTGCACAAACCAGTCTCCGCGCTCTATTCCGTCGGCAATGCCGGCAAAGCCTGCGCATACTACCGTGTCGCCGCAAATATCAGAGACTCTGCCGCCAAGCATTTCGGCGGCTTTTTTTGCTTCAAGCCGCAGGGTGTTTACATGCACGCATATTTTCTCGCGCTTTTCAAAAGCAGCAAAGATCTTCTCCGCAACCGCAGACCCGTACCAGTCCTCAAACAGGGCGCAAAGGGGCTGGGGCAGCGAATATATCACGCTTGCATTTTCGGCAAATGTCTTAAAATTCGGCTGCGGTATTTTTTTATCGTTTCTGATAAACGTGCGCAGAACGCCGTTTACAAATCCGCCGCTGCGCCGCCCCGCAAGGCTGACCGACTCGGAAACCGCCGCGTGGTCGGGCACTCTGTCCATATAGCAAAGCTGATATATGCCGAGGCGCAGCGCGCACAGCGTCTCCCCGTCAAGATTTGCTACGGGGATATTTGAATACTTTGAAATAATATAGTCGAGAGTTATCAGGCGCTCCGTAACGCCGTAGACAAGCGCCGTGTACAGCCGCCTGTCCTCTTCTCCGAGCCTTGTATGTCCGAGAGTGGCATTGACCTCAAGATTTGAGTAGCGGCCGTATTTCATTTTATTGAGAGAGGCAAACGCCGCCTCTCTTGCGGGGCTTACTTTTCCCATTTCAGAAGATCTCCCGCCTCAAGCCGCCTGCCGCGGATGAAATCCGCAGCGCTCATGCGTCCCTTTCCTTCGGGAAGCACCGCCGTTACGCATATTTTTTTGCCGCCGCCGCAAACGACCTCAAAGCCATCAGCCGTCAGCGCGCATACGGTGCCGGGAGCTGCCTCGGAGCTTCCGCCCGCGGGCTTTGCCGATATTATTTTCAGAAGGCGCGCGTCGGGCGTGCGTGTCTGGGCTAGCGGAAACGGCGACAGACCTCTTATAAGGTTCAAAACCTCTTCTCTTTGGCGCGAAAAATCAACTATGCAGTCTTCTTTCGTGATCTTTGCCGCATATGTCGCGAGAGACGAATCCTGCGGGACGCGCTCGGCTTTTCCCTTTTCAATAAGCTTCATGGCGCGGCACAATGCCCCGCCCGCAATAACTGCAAGGCGATCGTGCAGCGTTTCAAAATTGTCGTCTGCGGTAATGGGTGTAGTCTCGCAGAGAATCATATCTCCCGTGTCGAGTCCCTCGTCCATGTGCATGACCGTAATGCCGGTCTCGGTCTCACCTTCCATGATAGCACGCTGAATAGGAGCGGCGCCGCGGTACTTGGGAAGGATCGATCCGTGGGCGTTGATGCAGCCGAACTTGGGATAGTTTATAACGTATGCGGGCAGTATTTTACCGTACGCCGCGACAATTATTATATCCAGCGAAAGCTCTTCGAGCGTTTCTTCAAAAGCGCCGTCCCTGAGAGTCTGAGGCTGAAAGACCCTAAAGCCGCATTCAAGCGCATATTCCTTTACGGGACAGGGCATGAGATGATACCCTCTGCCGCGGGGCTTATCGGGCTGGCATACTACGCCCACAATGTCGTGTCCGTCATCGGCAATTGCCGAAAGACATGCTTTGGCGAAATCGGGCGTGCCCATAAACAAAACTTTCATCATAAATCCGCACCTCCGGTTTTCAGTCCTCTATATCTGCGGAGTCTGCCATTTCGGTGGCAATATCCGTAAACAGTATACCGTCGAGATGATCTATCTCGTGGCAAAGCGCACGGGCTTTAAGCCCTGTGCCTGTCACAGTGAACTCTTTGCCGCTCCTGTCGGTGGCTTTGACGGTAACGCTCATGGGCCTGTCCGTATATCCCCAAACGCCGGGAATGGAAAGGCAGCCCTCCATCTCGTGCTGATGACCGTCTCTTGCAATGATCTCGGGGTTTATGAGCTCTATCGTGTCGCCGTCCTCGACCTCAACTACCGCAATGCGGCGTCTGACTCCGACCTGCGGCGCAGCAAGTCCGCAGCCGTCCGCGAAATGCAGCGTTTCTATCATATCGTCAAGTAAAGTAATGATCCTCGGGGTTATCTCCTCAACCTCGCGGCACTTGCCGCGAAGCACGGGGTCGCCCTCTTTTACTATATTGCGTATTGCCATATTTTCAGTCTTCCTTTCGTATTGTCGTCGCGTTATAACGTTTTAGGCATTCGCCTTTACAGCACCGACGGATTAAAATCCGCGGTGATATTTACCTTTTTCGCCTCTCTGCCGAACTCGCACAGCACGGTTTTTATAAATTCGCGCGTGCGGCGATTCAGCCTGCATTTTATTACAAGCCGCATGCGGCAGACGTTCTGTATTTTATATACCGGCGCTTCGAACGGTCCGAAGATCACAGCCTCCGTATCGGCAAAATCCTTTTGCAGAAGTTCTCTCGTTCTGTCGGAAAGCCTTACCGCGGACGATGACAGCAGCGCCTCGTCCGAGGCGGAAAGCGTCAGCACCGCCAGGTCGCAGAACGGCGGAAAAACAAGCGAGCGGCGAAGCTGTATCGCGCCTTTGTAAAAGCCTTTGTAATCCTGCGCCGCGGCGAGCTTTATTACCTCCGACGACGGATTTGACGTTTGTATAACAGCCATTCCCGCATCGTCGGCGCGCCCTGCCCTGCCTATGACCTGCGTCAGCATCGAAAACGTTTTTTCCTCTGCCCTGTAATCGTCAAGATACAGGCTTTGGTCGGCGTTTATAACGCCCACAAGGGTAACATGCGGAAAATCGTGCCCCTTTGTGACCATCTGCGTGCCAAGAAGGATATCTCCCTCTCCGTTTCTGAATCGGCGCAGTATTTCGCCGTGCGCGTTTTTCGTCTGAGTTGTGTCGGCATCCATGCGAAGCACCCGGGCTCCGGGCAGAAGCCTTTCAAGCTCCTCCTGCACCTGCTGTGTTCCGCAGCCCATGTATTTGAAGTGTTCCGCTCCGCAGAACGGGCATTTTTCCGGCACGCGGGCTCTGTATCCGCAATAGTGGCAGGCAAGAATTCCGTATTCCCTTCTTCTCGCAAGGTACTGCGGCGCGTCGGCGCTGTCGGCACCCAGCGGTCTGCGCGTGTGATACGTAAGGGAGACGGAGCAATGCGGGCATTTTATTGCCTCTCCGCATATGCGGCAGGACACTGTGTTGCTGTATCCCCGTCTGTTCAGAAATACAATGGACTGCTTGCCATCTTTGTACACTCTTTCAAGCTCTCCGCGAAGCACGCTGCCTATAGGCGACGTGTTGCCCGCCTGTGCCTCGCTGCGCATATCGCTTATAACGACCTTGGGCAGCTTTGCCCCGCCGTAGCGTTCGTTGAGTTCTACCAGAGTATATATGCCCCGCACAGCCTTGTAGTATGAGCCGAGGGACGGCGTCGCACTGGAGAGCAGCATGAACGCTCCTGTTTTGCCGCATCTGAATCTTGCCACATCGTGGGCAAGGTATTTGGGGTCGGTATCCGATTTATATGTGTGCTCCTGCTCCTCGTCTATAACGATCATGCCGAGATTTTTGACAGGTGCAAAAATTGCGCTTCTCGTGCCGATAACGATGTCGGCGTCGCCGCGGCGCACGCGCTTCCATGCGTCGTATCGTTCTCCCTGTGAGAGGTTCGAGTGGATAACGGCGACTCTGTCGCCGAAGCAGCCGCAGAAGTATCCGACCGTCTGCGGGGTCAGGGCGATTTCGGGGACAAGCATGATAACTCCCTTGCCGTCCGAGATGACCCTGTCTATCATCGCCTTTATAACTCTTGTTTTTCCGCTGCCCGTTATACCGTGCAAAAGCGCCGCCGCGGGCTTTCCCTCGGAATACAGAGCGTTCATTTTATCAAATGCCGCCTTCTGCCCTTCGCTCAGCACATTCGCGCCGCCGTCGGCTTTGGCGCACGCAAGATACGGATTGCGGTACGTTTCGATCTTTTCAAGGGTGACAAGCCCTTTCTCTTCAAGACTTGCGAGCTGCGCCTGCGCTTTTTTTCCTATTCTTGCATACAGCTCGGACGTTTCCATTCTGCCGTTTGCGCGAAGAACGGCGAGTATCTGCGCCTGCAAGGGAGAGCGCACGGTGCGCTGTGCCTCGTCCGCCTCCCTCGCTTTGCCGTCGGCAATTTGCGCATATACTGTATATCTGTTGTTTGTCGCCTCTCTCACTCTGACGTTCTTTTGCAGCATTCCGAGCTTTATGAGCGACGCCGCAAGCTCCGCTGCCTCTTCCCCGAACTTTGAGACAAGCTTTTCGGGAGTCACCCCCGCCGCCGAGCGCGCTTTTATGTACGTATAGACCATTGCGGCTTTTTCGTTGAGCATATCCTGCGGCGGCTCCGCCGTGTCCGCAGCGGTATAATACTCGTCCACCTTGGACAGTGCCGCGGGCGGTATTACGGTGCGCACCGCCTCGCCGAAAGTGCAGAGAGTGTAGGAGCAAAGAAATTCGCAAAGCTCAAGCGCTTTTGCGTCAAGAAGCCCCGTATCCGCCGACGCACCGAAAATAGGCTTTACGGCGGTCGGATTCGGGCAGGAGCAAACGTCGGAGGTGCCGCACACCACCGCCGCGGTTTTTCGGTTTCCGCGCCCGAAGGGAACGCTTACCACCGTGCCGGGCAAAACGCTGTCCTCAAGCTCCGGCGGAACATAGTATTCGTACGGCTTGTCCGCATGAAGCGGCACATCAATTATGCGCACCGTTACATACAGCTTTTTTTCGCTGTCTGCCATTTTTCCGCCCTCCTTTGAATAGTCTTTTTCGCCGCCCGTCCGTCACTCGTCGGTGTTCCCGCCGGAATGACGCGGCGGCTTAACTCTTTCCCTATAAAAAAGTGTTATGCCGTGCCCTATGACAAATACTGCCGTCGGACACTCTCCGGCGGCAGTATTTTCTCAAAGTCTCGGTTTACTGTTCGTCCGCGCCGATAGCTTCTTCGGCGTCAGCCGTATCTTCCGCAGCTTCGTTGTCGGTAAGACCCACGATCACAAAATCTCTGTTGTAAAGCTTGTTTATTGCGACCTTTACCGCCTTTTCGTCGCGGTAGTCGCGGTTTATCATGGAGGCGATGCTCTTATCGGTCTCCTTGTTGGCAACGCGGCGCTCCGCTATCTCTCTCTGCTTTACATACTCGTCGGTTATCATGCGCGCGCATTTTGCCGTTGCGATGCAAAGAGTGTATCTGTTGAATTTGCCACCCTCTGTAAGCTGTGTGATTGAAGGACTGATCATGCTCATTTTTTCTACCCTCTTCTTCGGTTATTTTTTGAAATTATTTATGTCTTCTGTCATGCGGGAGCTTTTGCTGTGCTCGGCAGCCATTATGCTGCAAAGCCTTTCGGCGCAGCCGTCAACGTCGCCGTAGCGGTTTACGACCACATAGTCGTATGTCTCGGCAAGGCGGATCTCCTCAAGCGCTCTCGCAAGCCTTGAGTGAATAGTCTCTTCCGTTTCCGAGCCGCGGCACCGCAGCCGCCTCTCAAGCTCCTCTATCGTAGGCGGTATCAGCATTACCGTTACGGCATCCGGATATTTTTTCTTCACCTGGGACGCGCCGTTGACCTCGATCTCAAGTATCATGTCGCGGCCGCTGTCGGTAACTCTCTCGACCTCCGCTCTGGGCGTGCCGTAAAAGTTGCCGCAGTATTCGGTATGCTCAAGCATTTCACCGCCGCCTATCATGGCGGTGAACTTTTCGCGGGTTATAAAGTAATAATCCTCTCCGTCGACCTCTCCGGTTCGCGGCGAGCGTGTGGTCGCCGAGACGGAGAATCCTATTTCAGGCAGCATTTCGCGCATGCGGCGCACCACTGTGCCTTTGCCGCCGCCCGAAGGACCCGAGACCACTATAAGTATTCCCTTTTTACTCATCGGCTTCACCCGCTTCTCCGGCGATGCGCGCAGCTATCGTTTCCGGCTGGATGGATGACAGCACGATGTGGTCGCTGTCCGTAATGATGATGCCTCTTGTGCGTCTGCCGCTTGTGCAGTCGATCGCTCTGCCCGTATCCTTTGCATCCTGGACCATTCGCTTTGCGGGCGCGCTTTCGGGACCGATAAGCGCCACGATGCGTTCGGCGGCTACCATATTATTAAAGCCTACGTTGATAAATCTCAAGTTTCGCTCCGCCTTTACTCAATATTCTGTATCTGTTCTCTTATCTTTTCGAGCTCTGCTTTTATATCCACCACAAGATGGGCGATCTCGGAGTTGTTTGCCTTTGAACCGATGGTGTTTGTCTCACGGTTCATCTCCTGCAGTAAGAAATCAAGCTTTCGTCCGCATGGCTCGGGGCTCTTCGCGATTTCGTAGAAGGAGGCAAAATGACTGTCCAGCCTTACAAGCTCTTCGTCAATGGCAGCCTTGTCCGCAAAGATCGCAGCCTCGGTAAGTATGCGCTGTTCGCTCGCCTCGGCATCGAAATCCGAAAGAAACTTTTTGATCCTTTCGCAAAGCTTTGCGCTGTATCCCTGTATATCCGCTTCGGAAAGCTCTTTTACTTTTGCGCATATACCGCGGATGCCTTCTATCTTTGCGCTTATGTCGCTTATAAGCCGCTCGCCCTCAGCGGCGCGCCGTTCAAGGAATGTTTCGATAGCTTTGTCAAGGGCGACCCTCACGTCTTTCCAATCGCGCTCGGCGTCATCATCGGGCTTTTTTACACAGAACAGCTCTCTGTTCTGGGCAACGCGCATAACGCTGATGTCGTCAAACAGACCGAACTCGTCGCGCAGACGGTGCAGCGCTTCGATATACGCAGCCGCGGCTGCGCTGTCAAGAGTGCATTCAACACCCTGCTGACTGAGCACGTCGACGTTTATATAAACTTCCACCTTGCCGCGGGTGATGCCGTTTGACGTGAGATATGCTTTTATCTTTTCTTCAAGAAACGAATACATGCGGGGGAGCTTTACCGTGCAGTCCAGATATCTGGAGTTAACGCTCTTTATCTCCGCCGTTATATCCTTTGAGCCGTCGGCGCTGATACATCTCGCTCTGCCGAAGGCGGTCATACTGTTTGCCATACCGCACCCGTTTTCCGCGGCGCGAAATTTTCCCGCACCACTCCGATTTTATTCACATTATATTATAACGCCGGGATATATTTTTGTCAACTTCATGCGGCATATTTTTTGCCGCCGCGCGCGATTTTTAGTTAACACGATTCAAAATCGTCAATAAAGCGCTGTACGGAAGTGTGGGAATAAGTACGGCTTTTCGGCAGATAATAAACGTGCGAACATTTATATTTTGCATCGAAAGGAAGAAAAAGTGCAATGTATCAGAAAATAAAGCAGATATGCGCGCAGGAGATACTTGATTCCAGAGGAAACCCTACGGTTGAGGCAGCAGCCCTTCTTGAGGACGGCACGGGCGCGTTTGCCGCCGTTCCCTCGGGCGCGTCAACGGGAATACATGAGGCGCTGGAGCTTCGGGACAACGACAGCGAGCGCTACATGGGGCGCGGTGTTCTGTGCGCCGTGGAAAACGTCAATTCCGTAATATCCCCCGCCCTCTCGGGCTGTCAGCTTTGTCAGCATCAGATAGACGCGCGGCTTTTGAAGCTTGACGGTACGGCGGACAAATCGGAGCTCGGCGCAAACGCGACTCTCGCCGTGTCCCTCGCCTGTGCGAAGGCGGCTGCCCAGGCGCTGCGCCTGCCGCTGTACCGTCTTATCGGCGGCATCAACGCCTGCCGTCTGCCCGTTCCCATGATGAACGTTATAAACGGCGGCGCGCACGCCGCAAACAATCTGGACATTCAGGAATTCATGATAATGCCCGAGGGCTTTGACAGCTTTTCCGAGGCACTGCGGGCAGGCAGCGAAATATATCACGTGCTGGGCAAGCTGCTGAGGTCCGCCGGTCTTTCTACCGGCACCGGCGATGAGGGCGGATACGCCCCCGATCTCGAAAGCGAGGAGGCGGCACTCGACTTTCTCGTTTCGGCAATCGAGAAAGCGGGATACGACACGGACAGAGTGCGCATTGCGATAGACGCCGCAGCAGGAGAATGGTACGGCGACGGAATGTACACCATGCCGAAATCGCAAAAGAAAATGAGCGCCGCCGAGCTTTGCGCCTATTGGGAAAAGCTCTCCGGGCAGTATCCCATAGCGTCCATTGAAGACGGCATGGATCAGGATGACACCGACGGCTGGAAGCTTTTGACGGACGCGCTCTCGCGCAGCGTGGCTCTTGTGGGAGACGATCTGTTCGTAACGAACACGCAAAGGCTGAAGGACGGTATATGCGGCGGATACGCCAACGCGATACTCATAAAGCCGAATCAGATAGGAACGCTTACACAAACGCTTGAGGTCATGCGGCTTGCCCGCGAATCGGGGTATCGAGCCATAGTTTCGCACCGCAGCGGAGACACTGAGGACACGTCCATTGCCGACATTGCCGTGGGCATGAACGCCGGATATATAAAATGCGGCGCCCCGTGCCGAAGCGAGAGGACCTCAAAGTACAACCGTCTTCTGAGAATAGAAGCGCAGCTCGCGGGCTCCGCGGTTTTCGGCAGCAGCGCGTACTGAACCGAACGGCGGGATCGAAAGGAGAAGCACAATGAATGAAATATATACGGAAGAAAAATTGCTGTCCGAGATGTACAAAAACGTAAAAATGGGGCAGGAAAATATCGCAAGCGTCATTCCCAAAGTTGACGACAAATTTATGCTGCGCGTGCTGACGGCGCGCCTTGAGCAGTTCGGCGCGTACTCGCAGAAAATTTCCGATATAATGCACGAGCACGGGTGGGAGCCCAAAGAACCGAGCGCGGCGGCAAAACTCGGCGCAAAAGCGGGCATTGCCGTAAATACGCTTACGGACTCCACTCCGTCGCACATCGCCGAGATGTTTATAAAGGGATCGAAAATGGGCATTACAAAGCTTGAGGACGCACGCAGAAGCACAGCAGACTGCAGCGAGGGCACGATAAGGCTCTGCGACGACATTATCGAAAACGAGCGCCGCGACAGGCAGAAAATGGAGAAGTTTTTATGAGCGACAACAGCCAAAACACAGAAAATCAAGTTCCCGACGCCGCAAACGAGGAGCTTGACACCATACTGAAAAGCGGCAGAGTCGTATCGGGAGAAAACGGTCACGTTATACACTGCCTGACCGTGATCGGGCAGATCGAGGGGCACTATACTCTCGGCGACGGGCAGAAGGCCACAAAATACGAACACCTGATACCGCTGATAGTGTCGATAGAGCAGTCGGACGAAGTGGACGGACTGCTGCTTATACTGAACACCATGGGTGGCGACGTGGAAGCGGGGCTTGCGCTTGCGGAGCTCGTGGCGGGCATGAAAAAGCCGACGGTATCACTTGTTCTCGGCGGCGGGCACTCTATCGGTGTGCCGCTTGCCGTATGCACGAAGCGTTCGTTCATCGTGCCGTCGGCGACAATGACAATACACCCGGTGCGCATGAACGGGCTTGTATTGGGCGTGCCGCAGACGTACTATTATTTCGAGCGAATGCAGGACAGAATTATCAAGTTCATTACTGATCACAGCAGGGTCAGCGACGAAAAGTTCCGCGCGATGCTTATGGAAACGGATCAGATAGCGACGGATATAGGCTCGCTTATCGACGGCAGAGAGGCGGTCGAATGCGGACTTATCGACGAAGTCGGTTCGCTGTCGGACGCACTGCGGGAGCTTTATCGTCAGATAGACGAAGGAAAAGCAGAAATTTAGAAACCACGTTTCTTATATTCTATGCAAAGCATTTCAAGCTTTATCGTCAGCTTGCCGAACTTTAGTAAAGGATGTGAGGGGGCTGCTGTCCCGGCAGCGGACAGCTTTGGCTTTTCGGAATTGGCAAAGCATTTCAAGCTTTATCGTCAGCTTGCCGAACGTAAGTGAGAAAGACGTGAAGGGACTGCTTTTCCGTAAGCAGCCCCTTCACACATCTCCGAACTTTGGAGCAAATGTGTGCGAGCTGTCGCACACATTTCTCCGTGCAATGAGGGCAAGCCCTCATCTGCACCCGAAAGGAGAGGCAGGTGTTTCCCGCCTCTCCTTTCTTAGAAATCTATCCTCACCACCCCGATTTGCGCCCGCGAGCTGAAAGGCAAAGCGAGTGCTCCAAGCCCGAGAGATTCGACGAATTGACTTTAGCGTAGCTTT
>CAUGPT010000031.1:0-21682 GCA_959601495.1 uncultured Eubacteriales bacterium | reverse complement strand
TACTGCTTACATCCAAAACTGTCAGTCGGTTCTGGCGGCAGTCAAGGGATGTCAATGCAGTGTTTTTTCTTACATCCAGGGCTGTCAGTTGGTTGTTGCTGCAGCCAAGGTTTGTCAATGCTGTAAAATACTCAATTCCTTTAAGATCATTGATTTCCTTGCCCCGGCAATCAATATATGTAACATTTCTTATCTCGGCATTGCTTAACACTCCGTCTCCGTCAGTGTCATATCTTGAAGCAACTTTTCTGAAGATCGCATCCGGAAAGTTGGTTTCGTTGATCGCCACGCCTGTGTCTTCGGCAAACGCCGTAACCGGCAGCATTGCCGCGATCATCAAGCAGCACATCAGAATTGCACAAAGCTTCATTTTCATTGCTATTCCTCCGTAAACAGTGTTTATTATTGTTTTGCTATTCAGAGCACTTTAATAAAACTGTACTCTGTTTACATATTGTAGCATATAATCACACATTTGTAAAGTCGCTCAAATACAGATATAAAACCGTAACATAAGAATCAATACTGAACAATAAAATATTCATATCCGCGAATTCTCCGTCTTTTTCCGCTGCTTCTTTGTTTTTCATACAGCCCGCAGCTCTACGGTAGCTTATGATTTATCAAGCAAAAGCAAAAAGCACCGGGAAACGCAAACTTTGCGTATCCCGGTGCTTTTATTGCACGTTCTTTGTGCCGATCTTACCGCAGGCGGCAGAATCAGTAGCTTACTATTGTCTTTTTGTTTCCGCCGATGTAGTCTCTGTCGAGGGACAGGACGCCGTTATCCATGCGGAATATTCTGTCTGCCTTTTCTGCTATAGAAAGGTCATGAGTTACCATGAGCAGTGTCTGTCCGCGGGTCTCTCTGATCTTCAGAAGCAGGCGCAGAACCTCGTCCGCGTTGGTGCGGTCAAGGTTACCGGTAGGCTCGTCTGCGAACAGCATCATGGGGTTATTGATAAGCGCGCGCGCTATTGCGACTCTCTGGCACTGACCGCCGGAAAGCTCGCTGGGCAGATGGTGAAGTCTTTCGCTGAGTCCGAGGCACTCAACAAGCTCCCGAAGAGACTCCTGATAGCTCATGTCGGACTTGTTGCACATTACGGTAGGCAGGAGGATATTCTCAAGCGCCGTAAACTGAGGAATCAGGTTATGCCTCTGATAGATGAAACCCATCTTCTCGCCTCTGAAGCGTCCAAGCTCGTCGGCGTGCATCTTTGTGATTTCCTGTCCGTCGATGATAATACGACCGGCGTTTGCACGGTCAAGGCCTGCGCAGATATGGAGAAATGTTGATTTACCGGAGCCGGAGGCACCGATTATTGCCACAAACTCTCCCTTTTCGATTTTAATGTTAGCACGGTTTACTGCCGTGATAACAGAGTCAGACTGTCTGTACTGCTTGATAACGCTCTCAGTCTGAAGCATATATTCAGTAGTAGCCATTATTGTTGATCCTTTCCCGACGGGGCTTTGCCCGTCCTATCGTTGGTTTATTTATTTCTCTTAAATCAGTCGTCGTCCTGTGTGCCGCTGCCGCCGTTCTCAAGTGAGTAGCGGTTTTTGAAGTAGCTCTTGTACGGGATGTATGCCGAGAAGAAGCCGCAGGCAACGGACATTACCACGGAGATCACCAGTGCGTACCAAGGCATATAGAAGGTATAGCGTATGTACTCGCCGGAGAAGTTGGGCACGACTACGTTGTAGACGTAGAACATCAGATAGCTTGCTATGTAGCTGAGCAGTATACTTACCACAAGCGACATTATCGCCATGCTGATACCGCCGAGCAGGTATATCTTTCTGATGTCGGCGCCGTTTGCGCCCATGGACTGGATTATATTGAACTCTTTCTCACGCTTGTAGTAGTACATTGTCTGTGAGAAGAACCATATGATAGGTGAAATGCAAAGGATCAGGACGGAGATCGCAACGAACAGCTCGTTATAGTGCTCATCGCTCTTGATGTTCTTTTCCGCCAGCTGATTGTAGTCAACAACAGGGATCGCGCCGACCTTGCTGAGTCCGTCGGAGTCGATGACATCGCGCAGATTATCCTCGATATAGTTGATCTGCTCGTTTGACAGATGGAATACCTTTTTATCCGCGGGATCGGAGGAGTAGGTATAAACGTTGAGCTTTGTTGTCACCGCGGAACGTCCCGTCACGGACTCGTATGTATCGCTCATCATGTACAGCGGAACGCTGCCTGAGGGGATATCCTTTATGACCGCGCAGACGGTGAGCGTTGTATATCTGTACTTGAAGTTCTTGATCTGCTTGCGCAGCAGGTTCTTGCCGGAGAGGTTGGAATCGACTGCGGTTACCGCGCCCTCGTATGTGGAGACCGCGATGGTATCGCCGATCTTGAACTTATACTTTGAGATGTTCGACACGGAGTCGCCGATGATGACGTACTGGGTGTCGCCGTTTGACTCAAGAATCTGTCTGGGATCGCCCTCGACCTTGTACTGGCTGAGGAACTCAAACAGGTCATCGGAAGTGCCCTCGTCGACCGCGCGGTACAGAACATCGTTTGTAACCTTATAGCTGCCGCCCTTGCCGTCGTCATACTTTGAGTATGCATCGTCGGGCTTATAGACGAAGAAGCCTGTGGAGAACGCTTTGACATTCTTCTTGTTCACCAGCATGAATGAGGAAATATATTTTGCCTCCGTAACAGGGCTCTGCGAGAAGTCCACATCGCCGTCCGTCGGGGTCGCGTTACCGGTCGACTCGATATATGTAAGCGCCTTGAAGTTATCGGCAAAATCGTCGCCGTACTTTCTCAGCTCTTCGTCGTACTTCTTATTGAAGTCGTCGTTGACGCTCTTTATATCGCTGCTGAGCTTTGCGTCGTATGCCGCGTTGGTACTGTTCGTATCGATCGACATACCGTACTGCGGCTTCGGATAATTTACATTCGTATTATATATATTGGCAAGATACAGACCGCAGATAAACAGTGCACAGAATATGATTGCCGTTGTGAGCAGCTGAATGTTGTACTTTCTGAAGCGCCACAGCGAATACAGCTCGTAGTCTCTGGGGAACTTTTTGCCGAGCAGGTTGAAGGACTTTCTCGGAGAGGTTACAAGGTTTGAGTTGTCCTCGGTGATAATCAGAGCCATGGGCTGACGCGCCGATGTCGTTCTCATGGGCATGAACACCGCTGCGAGCACTACAAAGAGGCTGAACACGAACACCTTGAAGAATACCCAGCCGGAGAATGCGAAGCTGAAGCCGGAGGGGGCGTATATGAGCCATACCACCAAAGTGGACACGAGCACGGAGGGGATGAATGTAACGAGCATTACGACAAACATTTCCCAGAACGCCGTGACAAACAGCTTTTTGAAGTCCGCGCCGAACGTCATATAGACGCCGTATGTAAACTTGTACTGGTTCATTCTGATGTTGTATATGGACATCAGGAGGAACACGGACAAAACGAGCAGCAGCGCCGTTATGATCCAGAAGGTAGCGTTATTGCTTGACACCCTGCTCTGGTAGTCGAGCAGCAGAGTGTTCTCCGTTGAGAAGTTCGTCTGATTCGGATCCTGATACGAATAAGACGGCTCAAGCGACTGAAGTTTATCTACATAGAACTTTTTGAAATCCTTATAGTATTCCTGGACTCTGGAAGCATCTGCGCCTTCCTTACCGAATCGGAGGTAAACGTCGTAAACGTTCTTACCCTCTCTCTCGTTGAATCTTTCGGTTTTGTCCACGATCACGTAAAGCTGCTTGTTCTTATCCAGTATACCCATGTTCTGGCTTCTCTTATAGCCTTCGAGATAGTTATACTGACCCTGCGTAAGGTTACGGATTACGTAGTGGTAGTCGTACTGCTCGACGATCTGCTGATATGCCACGGAATTGTTGTTCGTGGCGGATATCGCCATCATGCCGTACAGCATCTGGATAATAAAAATAGCAGCGAAGAAGCAGCAATACTGCTTAAAATTGAAGAATACACTCTTCCACGCGATCTTGATATGGCGAGTTATGTATTCCCAGAATCGTTCAAACATCGCTCTGCGGTGCCGCACCAGGTACAGCCCCATCCTCCTTTATGTTATTGCCTATGGGTTCAAATGGGCATAAAAATCCCTACCCACTTTACCTTTATACAATTATACCATTCATTTTGAAAAAATGTAGTATATTTTATGAATAAAATCCAACAAAAATGTATCCGTTTTTTTGTGCAAACTCTCTTCGGCTTGCATCCTGCGGACTTTTTCGTTAAATTGCGTGTTTATGGCATGACATTTTTAGTGTAACAGTTACAAAAACGTGCAAAGCCCGCTTTGGCGGGCTTTGCACGTTTTTCGCGTTATTTACGAATTTTCGGCGAGCCATGCGCACCACTGATCATAATACTTACCGATAAGGTGGAAATCGTCTACCGTGTAGTCTGCACGAAGGGCGCCGTTTGCATCGTCAAACAGCGGGTTAACGTCAAGATACACTATGCTTTTGCCGTTTGCAAGTGCTTTAAGCCCATCATTAAGCTTATTAAGAACGGTATTGTTATAAACCGGATCGGAGGAGGAACGCGAATTTTTTATATGCAGATTTGCGCACAGAACGATTTTGGAATCGGGGCATACCTTACTTAAATGCTCTATCACCGTACCGTACTTTTTTATAACCGAATTTGTATCGTATCCGATTTCGTTCAGCCCGAGCATAAAATATATTTTTGCATATTTTCTGGAGGAAAGCAAGCCGTCAAGAGTAGTATTTCCCACGCCGGGCACATTTACCCGTTCGCTCAAAACGCGAAAGCTGTTCATGCCTATGGTGGCAAAAACATCGGCCTTGCCGAGATTTCCGTAGTCCCTCAATCCTATCGTGCGGGAATCGCCGATAAATAGGCAATTGTCAAAAGCGGAGGGATCGGTTTTTCCGCTCGGCACATAATCAGTAACCGGAGCGGCGTCCGTACCGGTCGTCTCGGGCTCTGTTTTCGGCTCTGTTTCGGGCTTTGTTTCCGGCTCTGTTTTCTTCTCGTCACTCACGGGGGGCGTGGAGGTGTCATTTGAGTTCTCCCCGGTGTCGATCTGCGCCTGTTTTGTGCCATCGGTGGTGACGTCGGGAGTCTTTGAGCCCTTACCGCAGGCGGAAAGAACGAGTATAAGAGACACTGCGAAAACTATTGCAAAAATTGTCGAAATTATTCTGTACACACTCTTCATAACACCCTAACCGCACTTTCCGCAGCAAAAAACCGCACAAATCTATATACAAAAAGCTGACGCTCTGCACTCAGCTTTTATACTATTATTCTATCTTATCCGTCAGACTTTTTCAATATGCCCGAACATAAAAAATTGTACAAATTTTACGGTATTTTTGTATACTTCTTGACAACTGTCTGCGGCAGCGGATATAATAATCAAAACGACCGTTGCCGAAATGTTATAGGCAAATGTAAAATTTATTTTTATAACACACGGAGGATGATCCATGTACGATTTTTGGGAGCTTGCAAACCTTCCCGTGCTTTCCTCAAAGCGCAGAGTTCTTCAGGTCTCGAGCTTTGACAGACAGTACGAAAACGCAGACTGGGGGCAGTATCTTTACGAAGAGGGCGACAGCCGAGTTTTGTTTGATGAGCCCGGCTGCGGCTGCATAAAAAGCATATGGATGGCTGTTACAAGCGACGAAACGTTTCTCGATTTTTACTTCGGCGGCGAGAGCACGCCGAGGTACTCCTGCACCACCCGTTCTCTTTTCAACGGCGGCATACCCGAGCTTGCGGGTCCCGCCTGCACATTTGAGGAAAGAGGTCACTACGACGAGGATGACTGCCATGCGGGCAACTGCTTTACGGAGATCCGTTTTGAGAACGGACTTCGCATAACGGCGCGCGGCGAGAAGAAGGTTTTTTACCATATTATATATGAAACCTATGCCGACGGTATGCCGGACGGTGCCGACATGACAAAGGCGATGGAAAACTCCTTTGCAGGAAATGTTTACAGCTGTCCGTCGGATATCGTTGAAAGCGAAAATGCCGGTGCGGAGGACTCCGCGGCGACCGTCGGCACCCACCGAAGCGACTCCGTTCTGAAGGTCGGCTACAACACGCTGTTTGAGTTTGACTCGGCAGGAGTTGTACGTGAGTTCACCGTTGAAGTTGAGGACGGTGCGCCTATCGGAGACATATATCTGGATGTAAGCTGGGACAAGAGCCGTGTAAGCCAGGTCGCGGCGCCGCTGAGTCATCTTTTCGCGCAGCCTCTTGGCTGCGCCGACATAAACTCATATGCGGTCTGCTCGCGAAAGTGCGGCACAAAGCGCGTAATGTCCCTTTATCTGCCCATGCCCTTCTGGCAGGGTGCGTCTTTCTGCTTTGTCAACAGAGGAGACAGCGAAGTAGGCGCCAAAATAACGCTTCGCATCGGCGAAAACAGCTACGATAAAGAAAACACCGGATATTTCTGCGCCGACTATGAGCACGGCGACACTCAGCTTTTCAGCGACTGGAAGATCGGAGAGTTCACCGGACGCGGTCAGATCGTCGGACTTGTGCAGACCTGCATCGGCGGACAGTACTGCGAGGGCAACGAGCATTTCTACATAAACGGCGCGCGGACTCCCAGGATCAACGGCACGGGCACGGAGGACCTGTATCTCGCATGCTACTGGCCGAACCACAAGTACGATTCTCCCTGCGCGGGCTGCGTCAGCGACGTGTTTATCGAGGGCGGCTCTACCCTGCCCGGCGCTTTCAAAAATCCCGCGGGATATTACAGATATTTTCTCGACGCGCCCATTGCCTATGAGGACGGAATTCGTCTGTACATACAGCACGGTGCCGTCTGCCAGACATACTCGCACTACTCGACCCTGTGCCTTTCTTACAGGATAGAAGAAGCGTCGCTTGTGCTTACGGATATGATAAACCTTGAGTCGGAAGCCTCCATGATGCTGCACGCGTACTCCGCAAACGGCGAGAGCTATACGCACGCGGGACGCGTAGAAAGCGATATGCGGGCGGCTCCCTTAACGCGCCGCGGCTTTAGGACCGACAGCGGCTCCGTTATATTCAAAGCCGCGATCATCCCCGAAAACGACGGCGTTATCCTTCGCAGGCTTTACGACCAGAGCATTTCCAACCGAGGTGCCGAGGTATACATCGACGGCGAGTTTGCCGGAGTTTGGATGTGCCCCGGCGAGAACACGTTCTTCACATTCGCGGACGACGATTTTTACGTGCCCGCAAAGCTTTGCCGCGGCAAAGAGCTTATTGACGTTGAGATCCGCAGCGGCGGCTCATACTCCGACTTTGAATACAAGGTGTACACAAGGAAAACTCATTAATGACCGATGAACTTAAGCCGTACGCCGTAACCGTATCGTTTTTCGACAAGCACAGCGGGCGTATGGGTATCACCTGGCAGACAAAAGCGAAAGGGCAGCCTGCACTTTGGTATACGGACCCAGAGGACACTCTTTTCGAAAGGGCATCCGTTCTGGACGCCAATGTTTCCGACGGCGCCGCATTTGACACAGTCTGCTTCAAAAACTGCGCAGTCACCCCCGACTTTGAGCCCGGCGCGGATATTCTCTATCGCGTAGGCGACAAAAGCGGTGTGTTCTCCGAACCGTCGATTCTGCATATACCGAAGGACGATGCCGACAGATGCGCGTTCGCCGTCTTTACCGACACTCAGGACACCGACACCGTCGGCAATTGGTGGGAGGCGGCTTTGCTCGACGCGGACGAAGTTTTTCCGCAGTACGGATTTATCGCCCACTGCGGAGACATTGTCGAGACATCCGTCTCATTTGAAAACTGGGCAAAGATGCTCGGCAATACCGCAAAGCATACCCGCGCGTATCCCCTTGCGGCAGCACCCGGAAACCACGATTACTGGAAGTGGTATCTGCGCGATATAGTCGGCTCGTTTTACAGCCATTTCAACGTTTCTCTGCCGCCGCAGAACACCGATTACGGCGCTTACTATTCCGTGGAGCGCGGAAATATGCTCATTCTTGTGCTCAGCACCGGAGACACGAACCTCACAGGCGGAACGCTCGGCAAGGAACAGTACGAGTGGGCAAAGAAAGAGCTTTCGGAAAGCCGCATGAAGTGGAAGACCGTGCTTATACATAATCCGCTGTTCTCCCCCGGCAAGTACGGCAGCAGAGTGCCGAACAACGATCACTGCCTGAAGCTGCGCGCTCAGCTGTGCCCGCTTTTCTCCGATGGCGGAGTCGATCTTGTGATATGCGGTCACGACCATATGTATGCTCGCACATACCCCATCTCGGCAGACGGCACGCCCGTCACAAACGCGCCGAGCAAGGTGTGCAATTACCGCGGCAGATCGGCGGAATACTTTACCGCAGCGGCCGGTCCCATACATTTTGAGCCTGCCTGTGCGGGGCATCAGAACAGAGGTCTTGAATGCGAAATGACGCCGGAGCTTTCAGCTCCGTTTCGCGAAATGCGCGAAACGGGATACGGCGAGGTCTCCTGGGCTGCAGTTGACACCGACGGCGACACGCTGACCATACTGTTTCGTACAATTGATATTGAAAGCGGAAAGTGTGTGTTTGAATCCGCTTTCGGTCTTAAAAAATGAATTTTTTCGCTGTCTCTCTCTGTATATAAGTCAAAAAGTCAGGCAAAACTGGCCGCACAGTGCGGACGTAAAAATATGAAAGGAAGTATTCACCATGAGAAAGAATTTCGGCGCAAAGCCGCTTAGCTACCCGCAGCCCGTTCTTATGATCGCGAGCTACGATGAGGATGGCACTCCCGACGTTATGAACGCCGCTTGGGGCGGGATCAGCGACAGCCGCGAAATTTCAATGTGTCTTTCCGCCTCTCACAAGAGCGTGAAGAACATTCTTAAAACCGAGGCATTCACCGTCAGCATGGCAACGGCTGAAACAGTCGCCGCCTGCGACTATGTGGGTATCGTATCCGCAAACAAGACTCCCGATAAATTCAGCCGCGCGGGATTTCACGCGGTCCGCTCCGAATTTGTGAACGCTCCTCTTATCGAAGAACTTCCCGTTGCCCTCGAGTGCAGGCTCAAAAGCTACGACGCCGAGACGGGACGCATGGTGGGAGAGATCGTAAACGTAAGCGTTGACGAAAAGTTTGTGGACAGCGACGGCGCGGTCAACGTCACCGCTGTTGCCCCCATAACGTTTGACCCTTTCAACAACACTTATGTAAAGCTTGGCGATACCGTTGCAGATGCGTTCTCAGTCGGCAAAACGCTCATGTGATTTTGCATATAACAAAAAAACACTTACGAATTCATCGTACCATTAAGGGCAATAACCTATGACCACGGGCATTGCGAGGGCAAAGAATTCACCGGGATTAGTCTATTACAGGCTTTTCCCGGTGTTTTTCTTTGTTATTTAGGGGAAAGATACCAAAAATCGTTGGACGGATTTCTTGCAAAAATCTCCCGAATTTGTTGCTTCTATCAAGCTGTCCAGTCACTTCCCGCGAGGAAATCAAGAATGTCAAACGATAATCATTTGGCATTCTTCCTTCTTCGCATGTTCGATTATTACTGCTAACTTCGCTATAATGATTGCGGAAAAACAAAGGAGGCATGAACGATGAAGCAAAAGCGTTAACCTGCGCTTGCAGCCGAGCTGCGCTGCTTTGATGTTTGATAAGGTATTATTATTGACAAAAAAGAAAAATAAATATATAATGTATAAAAATACGGCTGAAAAACCAACCGATGTATTAAGGAGATAAAATCATTGAAAACTACACATGGTATTTTTGTGAGGTCGGCAGCTGCAGCGTTGTGCTTTATCATGATACTTTGCCTGGCCGCCTGCTCTTCCTCAAAGAAGTCCGGTAAAACAACCGAATTGCAGACACAATCCGAACAATCAAAACAAACCGAGCAAACCGAGCAGCCGGAAAAAAAGGAGCTTATGACAGAATTCAAGTATTCCTTTAACTATACGGATTGGACTGTTCCGAAAACAGATGACGAGCCTTTCAAGGATATAAGCGAAATACCGTCCAACAGCGGAAAAATCGTTTATTTCAACATCGAAAACCACGAGGCAACACCCATAAGTTACCAGCTTAAGCTTACAATGACCGAAGGTACGGCAGGAAGCGCAGAGTTTGGATACATCGCTCCCGTTCAGGCTGCGTACGAAACTTTAGGTTCCGCAGTCAGAAATATTATCGAATCAAACCCGCTTGATTCAGGATATGTTTTTTCAAGCACTCTCGAAGCCAATAAATCCGTCACCGTTGCTCTTGTGCTGTATTGCGCAGCAGGCACTGCCGGTGCCGAATCAAGGTTGAGCATTTCATATGATGCCGCTGCCGTTTCCGAATCAAATTAATCGCTGAAAGTTGCCGTCGAATACCCCCACAGCATAACAAAAAGAGCAGGCGAAAGCCCTCTTTTTGTTATGCCGTGCTTTTAAAGACGCGATTTTTCCCGCGGCAAACGCGATATTGCGCCCACGCCGCGCTGAGATATTTTATTCGACGAAAACTGCCGCCGGGCAGCACTCGGTGAAAAACGAATATCACTGCCGCAGGCAATATAGCTCGCCGCAGACAAATATAACAGAAAAGCTCTCGTTCAAAGAAAGAACGAGAGCTTTTCTGGAGCTGGTGGTGAGATTTGAACTCACGACCTGCTGATTACGAATCAGCTGCACTGCCCCTGTGCTACACCAGCATATTTAACGGATTTATTATACATTATATGTACGCTTTTGTCAACCGTAAAATCAAATTACGGCACGTTTTTTCGCTTTTTTCGCTTTTCATTTTCGGCTGCAAAGGCAATTCTTTCATAGATTAAGGTAGAAAAGCCGCCCGCTTTCGCGGGCGGCTTTCGGCTTTTATAAATTACAGACCTCTCTTGACGTAGAACGTATGGAGAAGCTCATGCGCCACATGGCTGTTGGGCTCGCCGAGGAACTCCTCGTAAACCTTTTTGACAATGGGGTTATCATGAGACTTTCTGTAAGGCAGGTTCTTGTCTGCATCGTACAGGATCTTTGCACGTACGGCTCGCAGATCAACGGAGTTGCGCACGCTTGCGGGCTGGATAGGCTGACCGCCGCCGTTTACACAGCCGCCGGGACATGCCATTATCTCGATAAAGTCCGCATTGTACTCGCCGCTTTCGATTCCGCGCAGCAGCTTGCCCGCGTTGCCTGTGCCGCTGGCAACGGCAACTCTTACGGTAAGATCGCCGAGCTTATACTCCGCGAACTTGATGCCCTCTGTGCCGCGGACATCCTCGAATTCAACCTTCTCAAGGGTGGTGCCGAGGATAACTTCGGCAGCCGTACGGAGAGCAGCCTCCATAACGCCGCCGGTCGCGCCGAATATAGCGCCCGCGCCGGAGCCGATGTCGATGGGAGCGTCAAACTTTTCATCGGGCAGAGCCTTGAAGTTGATGCCGGAGGACTCGATGAGTCTGCCGAGCTCTCTTGTGGTAACGGCGATGTCGACGTTCATAAGTCCGTCGTTGGACTGACCGTCGCGGCCGACCTCAAACTTCTTAGCCGTGCAGGGGATAGCGGATACAAATACCACGTCCTTGGGATCAACGCCCATCTTCTTGCAGAAGTACGCCTTATACATAGCGCCGAACATCTGCTGAGGAGACTTGCAGGTAGAGAGATTTTCCGTCATCTCGGGGAAATAGTGCTCGCAGTACTTGATCCATCCGGGTGAGCAGGAGGTGATCATGGGCAGCTTGCCGCCGTTCTGGATCCTGCCGATAAGCTCGTAAGCCTCTTCCATAATGGTAAGATCGGCTGTGAAGTTCATATCGTAAACGCCGTCAAAGCCGAGTCTCTTGAGAGCGGCTACCATCTTGCCCTCGCAGTCGGTGCCGGGCTCGTAGCCGAAGCACTCGCCAATCTGCGCGCGAACGGAGGGTGCGCAGCAGATAGCAACATGCTTTGTGGGATCGTTGAGCGCGTCAACGATCTTCTGGGTATCGTCCTTTTCGTACAGTGCGCCGACGGGACATGCAACTATACACTGACCGCAGTTTACGCAACTGGTGGATGCAAGATCCTCTTCAAACGCGCAGCCGATAGCAGTGTCATAGCCTCTGTTCTGTGCGCCGATGGCGCCGATGCCCTGAACTCTGTTGCAGGCGCCTACGCAGCGGCGGCAGAGAATACATTTATTGGGGTCGCGGACGATGGACGCGCCGGAGTCTTCGATCTCAAACTTATCCTTGCGGACAGGGGTGAAATAGTCCTCTTCAACGCCGAAGTCATGCGCGTATTTCTGAAGTTCGCAGGTCTTGGAGCGGATGCAGGAAAGACACTTTTTCTCGTGTGCGGAAAGCACAAGCTGAATGTTCATCTTTCTTGCGGCCTTTACCTTTTCGGTATTGGTGAGGATCTCCGTACCGTCGCGCTCGATGGGATATACGCAGGAGGTTACAAGTCCGCGCGCGCCCACTACCTCAACAAGGCACAGGCGGCAGGCGCCGATCTCGTTGACATCCTTGAGGTAGCACAGCGTGGGAATATCGATGCCGGCGGACTTGCACGCCTCCAGCACCGTGGTGCCGTAGGGAACGGTATAGTCCGCGCCGTTTATCTTTATATTAAGCATTTTAGTTTCCATTTATGTAATAGCTCCTTCCTTATTTCTTGGAGATAGCGCCGAACTTACACTTCTCTATGCAGGCGCCGCACTTAAGGCACTTGGTCGTATCAATAACGTGAGGAGTCTTTACGCTGCCGCTGATAGCGCCCGCGGGACAGACTCTCGCGCACATGGTACAGCCCTTACATTTCTCCGGATCGATGCTGAAGGAAAGAAGTCTCTTACATACGCCGGCAGGACATCTCTTCTCCTTGATATGAGCCTCGTACTCGTCGCGGAAATAGCGCAGAGTGGAAAGTACGGGGTTAGGTGCAGTCTGACCCAGACCGCAGAGAGACGCGCTCTTTATGTACTTTGCAAGCTCTTCGAGCTTATCAAGGTCTTCCATCTCGCCCTTGCCCTCGGTTATCTTTGTGAGAAGCTCAAGCATTCTCACCGTACCGATACGGCAGGGAGCGCATTTACCGCAGGACTCGTCCACGGTGAATTCAAGGAAGAACTTCGCAAGGTCTACCATACAGGTATCCTCGTCCATAACAATAAGTCCGCCGGAGCCCATCATGGAGCCGATGGCGATAAGGTTATCGTAGTCAATGGGTGTATCTATAAGGCTTGCGGGGATGCATCCGCCGGAGGGACCGCCGGTCTGCGCCGCTTTGAACTTCTTGCCGTTGGGGATACCGCCGCCGATCTCTTCTACGACCTCACGAAGGGTGGTACCCATAGGAACCTCAACAAGACCGGTGTTGGTGATCTTGCCGCCGAGAGCGAACACTTTTGTGCCCTTGGACTTTTCCGTACCCATGGAGGCAAACCAATCCGCGCCCTTGAGAATTATCTGCGGGATGTTAGCGTACGTCTCAACGTTGTTGAGGATGGTGGGCTTCTCAAACAGACCCTTTATTGCGGGGAACGGAGGACGGGGACGGGGCTCGCCGCGCTTACCCTCTATAGAGGTCATAAGAGCGGTCTCCTCGCCGCAGACGAACGCGCCCGCGCCGAGGCGGAGCTGAATGTCGAAATTGAAGTCGGTTCCGAAGATGTTCTTGCCCAGAAGTCCGTATTCTCTTGCCTGCTTCAGTGCAACCTCAAGACGGTGAACCGCGATAGGATACTCCGCGCGGACGTAGATAAAGCCTTCGTCTGCGCCGATAGCGTAGCCCGCGATAGCCATTGCCTCAAGAACTGCGTGGGGGTCGCCCTCAAGAATGGAGCGGTCCATGAATGCGCCCGGGTCGCCCTCATCGGCGTTGCAGCATACGTACTTTTTGCCGGTGCTGCCCATGGCAAATTTCCACTTGAGACCCGTGGGGAAGCCGGCGCCGCCGCGTCCGCGGAGGCCGGAGTCGAGCAGTGTCTGAACAACTTCCTCGCGGCTCATCTCCATAAGCACCTTTGCCAGTGCAAAGTAGCCGTCCATGGCGATATACTCGTCTATCTTCTCGGGGTTGATAACGCCGCAGTTGCGAAGCGCAACTCTCTTCTGCTTCTTATAGAAGTTTGTGTCGTTGAGGGAGGTGTGCATCTCGTGCGCTGCGGCATCCTCGCCTGCGTCCTCGGACTTGTTGTATGCAAGTCTGTCAACGATACGTCCCTTGAGCAGGTGCTCGGAAACGATCTCGGGAATATCCTCTACAGTCACTCTCGAATAGAAGGTGCCCTCGGGATATACGATCATGATAGGACCCAGCGCGCAAAGGCCGAAGCAGCCCGTCTGGACTATCTTGATCTCGTTCTCAAGGCCGTTTGCCTTGAGCTGTTCTGCCAGTGCTTCTCTGAGAGCGGCACTGCCGGAGGACGTACAACCGGTACCTCCGCAAATCAGTACATGTGAACGAACCATAGTTTTCTCCTCCGTAATTACAGCTTAGTATTGCCGATAAGATACTCTTCGACAGGCTTTCCGCCTTTGAGGTGCTCCTCAACGACTCTCTTTGCCTTGTCGGATGTCATTTTAACGTATGTTACCTTGTCCTTGCCGTCCTCGAAGATCTCGACAACAGGCTCGTACTGGCAGATACCTATGCAGCCGGTCTGGGTGACCATGACCTTGTCCGCAAGGCCCGCGTTTGCAACCTCCTCCACGAAGGTGCTGAGAACAGGTCTTGCACCCGCGGATATACCGCAGGTAGCCATGCCGACCACTACGCGTATTTCGCCGCTGCCGGTACGGATAGCGACCTTGTCCTTCATCTGCTCTCTGATAGCAGCAAGCTCCGCTAAAGATTTCATTAGTTTTGTTCCTTTCATATATGTTATTAATTTTTATTACAGTATTGATCTGTAAGATACTCTTTTATAAACGCCAGAACTTCGTAGCTGTTCAGCGGCACATCCTCTCCGAGGACGGCGCGCATCTCACCCGTGTCCATTGACACGTGCAGCCCGGGCGCCGTATGCTCAAAGCGAAAGTCCACGTCGGGAGCGCCCTGAACAAGTGTCAGCACCGTTTCGACCGTATCTCCGAGAGGAATAAAGTCTATATGGTCTGTTCTGAACGTTGCCGTGACCGTTGTTCCGTGATCCTCGCCGCATGACTCCGGCACGGAGGAAATTTCGACTCCGCCGCCGCACATTTCCGCAAGCATTTTGAGAAACGGAACTCCGAGACCCACTTTTCTTGTTTTTCTTGTTGTATAGAACGGATCGCTGAGGCGCGCAACCTGCTCCGGAGTCATGCCGCAGCCGTCGTCACTTACGGTCATTGTCAGCAAATGATCGGCACTCTCAAAAAGCTTTATGTCTATGTGCTTTGCCCCTGCGCGAACGGAGTTCATGGTTATATCAAGAAGATAAAGCGAAAGATCCTTCATATCGTCGACCCTCCCGCGTCATTTTCTCCGCCTATATACCGCAGAAGATTTTTTCTGACAAGCGCGCCGGAATACGGCTCGTCTTCAAGCGCCACCGTATTTCCCTCCTCCGATATATCCCACAGATAGTGAGCGTCGGAGTTTTTCAGGCATCTCATGGCCTTCAGGCACTCAAACTTTTCTCTCATTTCGCTCTCGCTGCCAGACGCGCTTATTTCAAACGCCGTGTAGCCGAGCCAATCGGGAAACGTGCCGAGCACCGCCACCGCTCCGTTTGACGTTCTGTCTATATGAGCGGGAAAGCAAACTCCGCCGAGATCTCGGCAAAGGCGTGTTCCGTCCTCAAGTGAGAGCGTCGTTGCGTTGAGCAAAAGATTTTCTTCTTCGCCCAGAATGCCGTCCTCTTCATCCATTATATACTGGTGTCCGAATATATCCGGACGGTTTTTTATCGGTATCACGCACCCGTGCACCGCATCGCCGAACTCCATGGCAGCGTCAAGCTCCGAAAACAGGCACAAAAGGTGTATGTCCTCGGAAACGGTCAGCTCCATGCCGGGCACCGGTATTATGCCGTATGCCTTGCAGGCTTTGAAAAACGCGGGGCAGTTTGCCGTTGTATTGTGATCCGTAAGCGCGGCTATCTGAAGTCCTTTGACAGCCGCCATACCCGCAATGTTCGCCGGGGTCATATCATTGTCTCCGCACGGCGACAGGCAGGAATGTATATGAAGATCATAGTTGTAGCTGTTCATTTTTTGTCGGAGTCGGAACCTTTTCCGAGAGACCTTAGGGCGTCGCCCACGAGACAGCACAGCTCGTATGCGCCTCGCGCGTCGGAAAACAGTGTGATATCCTTATCCTTTGCGGCTTTGAGGGTGTCCTCATCGGGCATATTACCCTCCGCCATTATGACGCAGGCGCACTCCGTAAGGCTTGCCACAGCCGCGACGTTTATGTTTGACATAACGGTGATCCATATATCGCCGTACTGCGCGTGGCTCATGACCCAGCTGAGAAGATCGCCGGCATAGCAGCCGCGCACTTCCCTGTCAAGGCTGCCGCACAGCGGCACCAGACCGAGCTTTGAAGCTATATCCGAAAGCTGTATCACTTATGTGTCCGCCTTTCGCCGTTCGTTTTCGCCATCCGCGGTTTTTTCCTCCGCGATCCTGCTCTGCTGCACATGCCGTTTGATATAATCGTGGAAAACATGGCGCATGAATACGACGCAGTCATCCGCGCTTGCCTCTCCGCGCACTATATCCTCGGCGAACGCCGCGCACGTAGGCGCACCGCAGCTTCCGCAGTCAAGGTCGGGCAGATCCTTTCGTATCTCCTGTATGTCGGACATCATACGAACAGCCTCTGCCCTGTCGTCCGACAGGGGAGTCTGCGGTATGGATTCCACATCCGGCATAACAACGCCGCCGTCCATTTCTCCGTCCGACGGATGGTAGTTGGGAGAAACGGGGAGATATCGCCGCAGCGAATGTATCCGCGCTTTTGCTATGTAAGGATTTGCAACAGTCATAACTCCGCCCACGCAGCCGCCGTTACAGGCGTTGAGCTCTACAAACTCAAGCTCGGGAAAATCGGAATTTTCTATCTGATCCAGCACGCGGATAACGTTTTCAATGCCGTCCGCCGCAAGATAGCGCTCGTTGAACACTGCCGTGGACTCGCCTCCGGCGGCAGCCCAGCTTACGCCGACGCAGCCCGCTTCGGTAGACTTTTCGGGCATCCCGATCCTGTTCATGACAGAGACAAGCTCGAAATATACGTCCGAAACGGACAGAACCCCGTCCACATTGCTCTTTGTTCCGGAAAAGGAGTTTTTAACATAGCTTACCTTTGCGGGGCACGGTGAAATAAAGAAGCAGCCGATATCACTGTCTGAAAGCTCCGGATGCTCACTGAGCGCCTTTTCTCTCGCAAATTTGCCCGCCACCTCCACGGGAGGAAGTATGGGCAGAATGTTTTTGCACAGAAGCGGAAAACGCATACTGATAAGTCTGACTATTACGGGACAGGCAGAGCTTATCACCGGTTTCGGTATATTTTCCGAGCGCAGGTACTGCCTCGTGTAGCCCGAGACCATCTCCGCCGCCTTTGCGACCTCGAATACATCGTCAAAGCCCATGTCGTACAGCCCCTGAACGACAAAATCTATATCGTCCAGATTGTCAAACTGACCGTACAGCGCAGGCGCCGGAAGCGCAATTTTATATTTGTAATTTTTAAGGCTGTCAAGCCGGTCGTGCGTCGCTTTTTTTGCCTTATATGGACATACTCTGATACACTCGCCGCAGTCGATGCACTTTTGCGGGCTTATCGCCGCGCAGCCCTCTCTGACGCGAATAGCCTCGGTCGGGCAGCGTTGCAGGCAGTGAGTACACCCTTTGCATTTGCTTTTGTCAAGCGACACCGAATGTTTATATTCTGTCATGTCGGCTCCGTATAAGGTTTTCAGATTTTGACAGTCATGGTGACTTTCGTTCCGCGCCCGACCTCTGTATCGATACGCATTGTATCGGTATACTTCTTCATATTCGGCAGGCCCATACCTGCACCGAAGCCGAGAGAGCGGATATTTTCGCGCGCCGTGGAGTATCCTTCCTGCATGGCAAGCGCCACATCGGCGATGCCGGGGCCGTGATCCTCAAGCACCATTATTATCTCGTCGGGGGTCACCTCAACAACGGCGCAGCCGCCGTCGGCATGGATGACCATGTTGATCTCACCCTCGTACATTGCAATGGCAACTCTCCGTATAACATCCGGAGAAATGCCCAGCTGCCTCAAACGCTTTTTGACCTCTACTGAGGCAGCGCCGGCGGACGAAAAATCGTCCCCGTCCACATCAAAGCGGAATGTGACAACGTCGTCAGGCATTGCGCACCTCTTTGTCCTCATGTCCGCGAAGCCCTGCGCTGTAAAGTATGCCGCAGGCCTCAAACATACGAAGATCGGTCTTTATAAGAACAATGCCGGCGTCTTTTGCAAGCTCTGTCATCTCCTCGGTAGGAACCTTTCTGCGAACGAACACAATGCAGCGCATATCCATCATTTCCGCAGTTCTTATGACCTGCGGGTTGACAAGACCGGTGAGCAGCACTGCCTGATCCTTTACGAATGCAAGCACATCGCTCATCATATCGCTTGAACAGGCGGTGTACACCTCGCTGTCAAGCTGATCCTCGCCGCACACGAGAGTCGCGCCGAGATTCTGCAAGATCTCCCTTATTTTCATTTTACAGCCGCTCCGTTAATCAGTTGTATTTTGCGATTATACCTTCGATATCATCGGGAGTAAGTCTGCCGTATACATCCTCGCCCACGGTCAGCACGGGGGCAAGACCGCACGCGCCGATGCAGCGTGTAGCGTCAAGGCTGAACTTCTTGTCGGCGGTGATGCCGCCGTTCTTTACGCCGAGAACGGTTTCGAGCTTTTCCATGAGGTTACCGCTGCCCTTAACGTAGCAAGCGGTGCCGAGACAGACACTGACGGGGTTTGTGCCCTTGGGGTTGAGCAGGAACTGGGAGTAGAAGGTTGCAACTCCGTAAACCTCTGAAACGGGCACGCCCAGACTGAGCGCTATGTGCTTCTGAACCTCGGGGGGAAGATATCCGTAGATATCCTGTGCCTTCTGCATAATTCCCATAAGGCAGCCCTTCTGGTCTCTCATTTCGGCGATGACCGCATCAAGGCGCGCCTTCTGCTCGGGGGTATCGGTAAAGGGTACCGATGTCATCTGTTTTTTCATAAGTAATATGTCCTCCTGGCCATATAATTTATTTATCTTTAACATTATATATTATTCAGTCGTAAATTTCCATAGTTTACGACAATTTTGTTTACATTTTTAATAGTAAAAGTGCACTTTTTTCCAAATTATACCGTCAAACTGTCTCATTTGATACATTGTTTATCGAAATAATGCGAAAACTGCTCACGGCTGCCTATCTCATGTCTCCGGCAGTAAAAATAATCGCGGCTGTTTTTTTGAAAAATCATTGACAATAAATTTAATAATGATATAATTGTTGCGACGCTGCGGCTCTGCAGCCCGAAAGGAGTCTATTATGATAGTTAACAATCCCCCCATGGGATGGAATTCATGGAACACGTTTGGTCCCAACATCAACGAACAGCTTATTCTCGAGACCGCCGACGCTATGGTTGAAAAAGGATACCGCGACGCAGGATATGAGTACGTGGTCATAGATGACGGCTGGATGCTGCGCGAGCGTCGCGACGGCAAGCTTGTGGTTGATCCCGAAAAATTCCCTCACGGCATGAAGTTTATAGGCGACTATATCCATTCCAAGGGGCTTAAGTTCGGCATATATTCCGCGGCGGGCACGCTTACCTGTCAGGGCTTTCCCGGCAGCTTCGGTCACGAATACGAGGACGCCCGCATGTTTGCGGACTGGGGCGTTGACTATCTGAAATACGATTTGTGCCACTATCCCGGATGCGGCGACATCAAAAATTCGTACCTCACCATGAGCATGGCTCTGCGCTCCACCGGCCGTGACATAGTATATTCCGGCTGCACCGTGGGTCAGGAGGAGCCTCACACCTGGATGCGTTCCGTGGGTGCACATCTGTACCGCAGCACCGGCGACATAAACGACAACCTTCAATCCATAAGAGGCAACGCAATGTCGCAGCTCAGAAAGCTGTACAGCTCCGCGCCCGGCTGCTACAACGACATTGACATGCTTGTCGTGGGCATGCACGGCAAGGGTCACGTCAGCTACACAAACGGCTGCACCGACCGCGAATATTTTCTCCACTTTGCAATGTGGTGCCTCTGGAGCGCTCCTCTTATGATGGGCGGAGACATACGCACACTGAGCGACGAGTGCCGCGCAATACTGCAGAACAAAGAGCTTATAAAAATAGATCAGGATCCCGACTGCCGTCCTCCCTACTACGAGGATCGCCAGAGATACGCAGCAGACGGCAGACTGGGCTTTATAAAGCTGCTCTCCGACGGAGATTTTGCTATCGGATATTTCAACTTCTCCGACAACGAGGATCTTATGATCCCATTCTATTTCGACGATTACGGTATTCCCTCCTCCACCGGCGCGGGACTTGACATAACGGATATCCTCACCGGCGAGCACATCGGCGTAAAGCACGACTTCTTCTGCCCCGTTGTACCCATGCAGGATTTCCGCGTGTACAGAGCGAAGATCGTTCTCTGAGGCGAAAAGCCTCTGTAATTATTGTATATGGACGGCAATAATGTATGTATGAAATGCGGGCGGGAGCTCACACCCACGGATATCGCCCTGCACCGCAAGCTCGTAAACCGCGGGGCGGCGGAATTTATGTGCATTTCGTGCCTTGCGGAGCACTTCAGGGTGAGCGAAGAAGCGCTTCGGGAAAAGGCGGAATACTTCAAGCGTTCCGGCTGCACGCTGTTTATGATGTAAACTTGCAGAATTTGCGCCTGCCGCGGCGGAAAAATCCGATCGCGGCAGGCGCAAAGCGCAGTTTTGCAATATTTTTTGCTTTTTGCGAAAAATATTGCAAAAAGGTATTGCAATTTGCAAAACGGCATGATATAATAAACAAGCTTTGAGGCCCGTTGGTCAAGCGGCTAAGACACCGCCCTCTCACGGCGGAAACGGGAGTTCGATTCTCCCACGGGTCACCACACAGCAAAGACCGTTGATGAAATCAACGGTCTTTGTTTTTTTGCTTTGCGAAGGCAGACAGCGCCCCCGCAATGAGCAGTTTCCCACCCTCCATGTCCCACGCTATCGCGCGCACTGCCCGCGCCGTCCCGCACTCTCACCGTGCACCGCCCGTGCGCCCGCGCTCACCCACTTTCACCGCCCGCACCCGCTCCGCGCTCACGGTGCTGCACCGCATGACCGCCCCGTTGCCCCACTCGCCCGCCGCACCCGAACCCGCCACAAGGCTCGCACGCACGCGCCCACCGCACTGCACGTGCTCTCACCGCACACATCGCCCGCACAGTCCCTCGCCCGCACCGTTCTACGCCATCGCCGCGCACTGTCCGCGCCCGACTCCGCTCGTCTCCCCGCCGAAGTTCTGAAACTGCAGGGCCTTAGTTTTTGTCAAAGCATTTCAAACTTTGTGGTCGGCTTTCCGAACTTAAGTAAAAAAGACGTGAAGGGACTACTTTTCCGTAAGTAGCCCCTTCACACATCCCCGAACTTTGGAGCAAATGTGTGCGAGCTGTCGCACACATTTCTCCGTGCAATGAGGGCAAGC
>CAUGPT010000030.1:0-23303 GCA_959601495.1 uncultured Eubacteriales bacterium | reverse complement strand
GCGTGAGGGCGGCTACTGCCGGGACAGTAGCCCCCTCACATCTTTTACTCAAGTTCGGCAAGCCGACGATAGAGTTTGAAACGCTTTTCCAATTTCGGAAAGCCGAAAGCAGGCGCCCGTCCGCGGCTGCTTACGGAAAAGCAGTCCCTTCACGTTTTTTTCACTTACGTTCGGCAAGCTGACCACAAAGTTTGAAATGCTTTCCCAATTTCGAGAAGCCGAAATCCGCCGCCCGTTCGCGGGGCGCGCAGCCCATGCGCATACACATCATCGGCGGACCGTGAAATTCAGTCGTCTTCGCCGTGCATATGCACATCGACCTGCGGATACGGTATGCTTATGCCTTCACGGTCAAATTCCCGCTTAACACTTTCCTGAAGATCGAAATATACTTCCCAGTAGTCTTCGGTTTTACACCATGCCCATATGCGGTATTTCACAGCGCTGTCGCCATGCTCCGTCACTATGACCCTCGGCGCGGGATCGCTGAATATGCGTGCGTCCGCCGCTGCCGCCGACAGTATTGCCGCCCGTACCTTATCAATGTCATCTTCATATGAGGCGCCGAAATCTATCTCCACGCGTCTGCGCGGCTCTGCACTGTAATTTGTGACCGAATCGTTCGTCAGTGCGCTGTTGGGAATGACCACCCTGCGGCAGTCGGGCGTTACGAGAACGGTATGATATATGCCTATCGAAGAAACCGAGCCTTCTCCGCCTGAGAATTTTATGTAGTCACCTACTGAGAACGGTCGGAATATCATGATCATGAGACCACCGGCGATGTTAGAGAGACCGCCCTGAAGAGCCAGACCTATTGCAACTCCGGCACTTCCTATCACAGCCACCACCGATGTCATAGGCACTCCGAGATAAGCCGCAACGGTCACTATGAGCACGAGTTTCAGCGCGATGTTTGCAAAGCTGACGGCAAAGCTGCGCACGGTTTTGTCTGTGTGCGACGTGACTTTCCTGTTCTTCATCTTTCTGACGAACAGCCCGATGAGCTTGAAACCGACTATGAGAATCACGGCGCTGATCACAAGCTTTACTCCCGCGCTCATGGCAAAATCGGCAATTTTATCCAGCAGTGTTTTGAGATCCAACATGATGTATCCTCCCGCGATCATTATGCTGTATTGATTGTATCACTTTCAGAAAGATATGTAAATATCTCCGACGAAAGCACAATTAAAACAGAAACAATTTTTCACAAAATGACGGCTGATTTTTTGTAAAAAATGTCAAAATGATTTGTTCATCTCAAGAATGTCGGTGGATTTTGTCGTGTAAAAACGTAAAAAATTTTTGAAATGCTCAGGCAATTTTTGATAAAAATGGTTGAAATTCAATTACCGCTGTGATATACTTACACCAGAAGGGTGTAGACAGAAGATCTGCACTTCTAAAACTAATTACGGAGGAAACATTTATGAAAAAAGTGTTATCACTTGTTCTCGTAGCGGCAATGCTTGTGTGCGGAATGGCGATCGTTCCGTCTGCAACTGCGGCTACATTGGATGAGCACAATGTGAGCGCTGAAGCTTACTACTTCGGCGGCGAAGTTAAAGTAAAAGTAGCTGAGGGTACACTCGGCAGCGAAAATTTCACATGGCATCCCGAAGAGGTCGTGAGAGCAGGCGATTCTTCAAAGGGCTCCATTACGCTGGACGGTAATATTAAAGACGGCGAATGGGGCAGCCCCGTTGCGCGCATCCGCAGCGAATATGCCGCAAACAACGACGGTAAAGAATACGGCAGAAACACGTCTTTTGACGAACCCTCTGCCGAGAATACCTACTACTATTACAAGACAGATCCCACAACCAAAAAGTCATTGACTCCCAAAGGACTTAATTTTGATATTTACCTTATGTGGGATGAGGATTTCCTCTATGTAGCCGCACACGTAATAGACAATGACGGCTACAACGCAGTCAATCAGGGCCCGGATGCGTGGAATAACGATGCTTTCCAGTTCAGAGTTGACCCCCAGGGTCCTAACTCGATCGTAGACGGAAGCGGCTACGACGCAAAGGGCGGAATGCTCGATTATGTAAGCCCCTGGAAGGGTGTTGAATACAACGATAAGCACGGCGTTCTTAAAGAGACCGTAGGCAACTTTGTAGTATCGTATGTCAAATCCACCGAGCTGTATGATGCTTCCAAGAGATATAATCCCGAAGAGATCGATTACGTATTTAAGGATGGCAGTAAGGGTACTGTAATTCAGTATTCCGGCGAATACGCTGACTACGCAGATATGATGGAGATCTACGGCATCGGCGGTATGTACGGTACCGCGATGACCGAAGATATAAGCCCGAACCAATTCCAGCGCCGTAACCGCACCGACTATGAGGTCGCTGTTTCCTGGGATCTTGTAAAAGAAGGATATCTTGCACAAGCAGGCAACGAGCTCGGCTTTGCGGCTGTACTGTTTAACGCATCACAGGCTAAGGGCGGCGCTTACAATGCATGGCTCGGTTGGGGCAACGGAATCTGCGATTCTCAGATGACTCACGACCCCCAGACCTGCGGCGGCTCCAACAGCATTACCCTTTCCTCTACTCCCTACACTACCGCTCGCTGCGAGCACAACTTTGCGGCAGCAACCTGTGTAGCTCCCGAGACCTGCACACTCTGCGGCTATCAGAGAGGCTACAAAACGGGACACACCTTTGATTATTCCGATCTCGTTCTTCCCACTACCGAGTCTGCAGGTTCTGTAGTTGCAACCTGCTCCGTAGACGGACACGTAGAGAATATCACCATACCCAAGGCTGACAACAAGAACGTACAGTATTCGTTTACTACCAGCGATGTTAAGATTCAGGATAAGGGCTTCAATGACGGATTTACCACCGCTTGGAGAGAGACCAACGAAGTTGACGAAAAATTCAACCGTATCGGTCCGATGCTTTATAACACAGACGGCAGCATCATGAACGCCTGCGACAGAGTGTCCTTCCCCGATCTCGGCTCGGTTATCGACCTTTATACAAACGGCAGCGCAAGAACTACTCAGACTGTTGCCGATGATGTCACAAACGGCAACCAGGCAGGAACATACTTCTCGCTGGAGAGCTGGAAAGCCACCTACACCTACAAGATGGATCTGTATTTCCCCGATCTGTCAAAAGATATAGCTGATGATGATTATATTCCCGGTATCCGCAATGCATTCGGTAACGGTAAGGTATACGGCACATACTCTGCCGGTATATTCAGATTCTCTACCGATAATGGTTATGAATACTATGCAGGTATAATCGATACAAAGACCGGCGACGCTCTCGCGACCACTGCGGAGATATTTAAGGAAAAAGCGCTTTCATACACCCAGCTCAGCGCAAGCGATATGGCAGAAAATGCATGGCACACCTATGCGTTTATGTTTGACAATGATTCCGGCACGGCAGTATTTGCATGGGACGGCAAGATCATGGCTTATGCTTCCAACAGCCATATGTGCTATGAGGATCCCAATGACGAGATCACATACCTGCGCCGTTACAACATGGGCGCGTATGCAAAGGACGTTGTCTTCGGAAGCTCCGCACTTATGAGCGACTACGTGTCTTCCGCTGCAACCAAGTACACCGTGACTATCGACGGCGTTGCAACAGAGTATGAAGTCGGTGCTACCGTATCTCTCAACAAACCCTTCTACCGTGAGGGAATTTGCTCTTACCGCTTCGTTACATGGTCCGGAGACACAGACGTTCTTGCAGACGCTACTGCAGGCGTAACTGAGTTCACTATGCCCGCTAAGGACGTAACGCTCACTTCTAATTATATTATCATCGGTGATGCTAATGAAGACGGTGAAGTCAACGCAATTGACCTTAACCTGTTCAGAAGAATGCTTGTCGGTCTGTACGGCAAGAAAGATTGCATGAACATCAACAACGACGAAGACCTGAACGCAATTGACCTTAACCTGTTCAGAAGAATGCTTGTCGGTCTCTACACTCCTACCAACTGATCGTCAGAGACAGACCGTTGTAATGATTATAAAAGGCTATCGCGAAAGCGATAGCCTTTTTTCTATGCCGAAGCCGGGCGTCTGCGCAGTATCCGCGCAAGCAGTATTTTCAGTGTCCGAGTAAATGTATAAATCACGAAATGTGCTCATAAGATTAGATGTATCGTACAAGCAAAAGAAATGGCACAGTCGTATGAATACAGAGAAAAAAGAAAGGCACTGATATAAGTATGGAAATGCAAAATGTGTATATGCCGGAGGGCTCGCTGATCAATACCGAAACGAATATAGCCTACACATCTTCGCTGCGTATGCTGGAGCGGGCAATGCGGCGCGGCGTCATTCTTGAGGCTATGGCGACAGTGTGCGACTGCACCGATATGAGCCTCAGGGTCGATCTGGGCTGCGCCGAGGGGATCATTCCCAAGGACGAGGCCATGTACTCGCAGGACGGCGGCAAGGACATTGCCGTTATAACAAGGGTCGGAAAGCCGGTGTGCTTCAAGGTAATGCGTATCGAGCAGGGAAGCAGTGGGGCGCGTGTTATACTGTCGAGGCGTCAGGCTCAGCTTGAGTGTACCGAAAACTTTATTTCGCGCCTTGCTCCCGGGGACATAATTCCGTGCACCGTAACGCATCTTGACCCGTTCGGCGCGTTCGTGGATATAGGCTGCGGCGTCGTATCGCTCATATGCGTTGACTGCATATCCGTGTCCCGCATATTTCATCCGTCCGATCGCCTGTGGGCAGGTCAGCGCATATACGCGGCTGTCAGGCAAATTGACCGTGCAGCTTCGAGGATCTACATGACTCTGCGCGAGCTTCTGGGCACATGGGAGGAAAACGCGCAAAACTTCTCGGCGTGCTCCACGGTGGCGGGTATAGTGCGAAGCGTAGAGGATTACGGCATATTTGTTGAACTTTCTCCAAACCTTGCGGGACTTGCGGAACTGCGCGAAGGGGTTAGTGTGGGTGACTGCTGTTCGGTGTACATAAAAAGCATTATACCGGAGAAGATGAAGATAAAGCTGGTACTTATAGACTGCCACGCGGCTAAGTTTTCGCCGCCGCTGAAATACTACGTGGACACTCACCGCGGAATGCACATGGACTATTGGCGATATTCGCCTGCCGGATGCAAAAAGCTTATAGAAACGGTTTTCGGCGGAGAAACGTGTGATTGAAAGTGAACGGGACCGGGCGCCCCGCAGAAGAACGGTATTGGCGGGGCTTCTCGCCCCGCAGGGGAACGGTATTGGCGGGGCTCCGCGCCCCGACATGAGGGAATATATATGCGGGGTTTTACCCCGCGCCATGACTTAGGGAGCTTTTTTGGGAAAAAGCTCCCTAAGAACCCGAAAAAACCGGACTGAATAGGTTTTAGACCATCAAGCATAGATAGCAAACAAGGCTGCCGTACGGCAGCCTTGTTTGCTTGACAACTCAAACCTTACCCGGTCCGGTTCTTCCGGTATCTTAGGGTTCTTTTTTTAAAATAAGAACGCGAGGTGGGATGAACTTAAGACAGCGCCCTGGCGCAGAATCCGTGTCAGCCGTTGGAGCTGTTTGTAATAGTTACTTCCTTAACATCGTATATAGAGTCTTTCATATCCGCAGGATACTTTTCCGAGAGAGAAGAGACGATATCCTCCGCGCGTTTGTTGATTATGGCTGCCCTTACATCGGAGAGCCAGCTTGCCTCGCCGTCCGCGAGCACATACAGAATATATGTGCCGACTTCGTCAACATCTATAACGGAATGCGCTCCTTCGACGGCACTGTCGGAAAACAGCCAGTCAGCCAGCGCTCCGGATATATCGCCGCGATCCACGTTTGTGGATGTTCCGCCCTTATATTCGTCCTCAAGGGCTTTGAACGCATCCTTGTCGGCGCCGCCGTCGACCCATGAGCTGTATACGCTCCGCGCCTTGTCGGCATCCTCGAAGAAGCAATACTCAAAGTTTTTGAGCGGGGTCTCGTCACGGTACAGTACCGCTCCGTCCGCCGAGGGCAGGAGCATGACGACTGTCACCATCTCACGTGTGTTAGGCTCGGATCTGTATACGTCATACGGTTTGCGTCCGTCCTCAAACGCCCATGCGCTGATGTCGTCGTCGGACGTCGCCGTGCGGTACAGATACTTGCTTTTCAGAAGTGATTCGATAGTGTCTGCCGATTTATCGTAGTTTCCGCCGAAGTTGTTGTCGGTGATGATCTTTCTCAGCCTCTCGGCAAACTCGGTGCTGTCGGCACTGCCCGCGAGAGTTTCGGCATCGGCTTCCGGAACGGTTGCCTTGATGCAGTCATAAAACTGATAACCCTTCGGATTCTTCTTGTATTCCTCGGCGCAGGCGGCATCGTCGGGGTCTTCCTGCCTGTGTACCTTATAATATACCGACGCAAGCTGCTGCTGGCGCAGGCATTTTTCAACCGTTGCGCCGTTTACTGCCTCGCCGAAAACATTTTTAATATACTGCTCATATGTGGTACCGTTCTGCTCGGCCGCCTCTTTAAATTTGTCGATAGCGCCGTCGATATCGGCAAGAGCATCCTCATCAAGTTCAAGCCTGTCGGCCTTTGCGCCGTCGTTAAGCGCGAGAGTATCTTTTATCTCGGTCGCGCAAAGAGTTGTGAGATACTGATGCCAGTCATAATCGTTCTGAAATTTCTGACCGCTGAGCGACTTTGAGGTGTCAAGTCCCCAGTCGCTTAAATAACCGGCATACTTGTTTACAAATGTTCTGTAATAAGTATTAAAATAATATGTGAACATCGAGACAGTTACGGTGGAGTATTCTGTAACGATGACGGGCGTTTCGTTGATCTCGGCATCGGTCACTGCCTCCTCGGCTCCCTTGTAATCGCCTCTTTTGCCGGAGCCCTTTTTAGAGCATGCAAAGAGAGTGAACGACGCCGTAAGCGCAAGCACAAGCGCCAGAGCTCGCCGAAGGGTGATCTTTGCCCTACTTTTGTTCTTCATATTGGTTTTCCTTTCCGCGGGCTGCGGATGCTGCCCGTTTTCTGCGTGCGTTTTGCCGATATGTACCGTGAATGAGTACTTTCGCAAGTAAAAGTTAAAGAAAAGGGGGACGCCGCGAAACGGCGGTCCCCCACAGACGACCGAAAGTCGCCGCAATTTTCTTGTGTCAGTTGGAGGAAGAGGCGGAAGAAGTGTTGATAAGGATCTCGGAGATCTTGCCGACGCCGTTCTTGCTGATCGTAACGGTGTACTTCTCGGCAAGCGCGCTGTATTCTTCATCGTACTTTTCGCTCATAAGGCTGTTGTTTGCCTGTGCCTGCCACTTGATGTCGCCGTCGCCTGCATAGTAAACAACATAGCTGCCTTTAGTGCCGGTTACAACTGCGCAGTCGCCTTCTTTTCTGGCGCTGTCGTACAGCCACTCGTCAACCTCGTCGCAAACGGCGCCCTTGTCGGAATCCTCACGCTTTGTACCGCCCTCGCTGTTGCTGAGCTTTGCAATATTGTCGGCGGTGGGATCCTCGTTGAATTGATCGAGAACTTTTTCTGCAGCAGCTTTTGCATCGTCTGCGCTGGCGCTGTAGTCGGATACAAGGAAGGGAATATATGTGTAATTCTTAAGCAGATACGTGTCGCGGTACTGGCATGCAAGACCGAGATCGGCAGTGTCGGCAGCGGGGAGGATCATGTAGACCGTAACGGTATACTTTTCATCGTCGCTTATTACCTTGGTGTCATAGGGCTGTCTGTCCTCGCTGAATGCCCATGTGTTGAGATCGCTTTCGGAGGAGTTTGTGTTGCCGGTTTTTTTGCATCCGTCAACCAGCGCAGAGATGTCTACGTTGTCCTTTTTGAGAGCATCCTCATCCATGCCCGCATACTTAACGGTTCTCAGCCAGCTCTCGACATAAACGCTGAAGGCGTCCGCGTCGGTGGTAGCCGCAAGCTCTGCAGCGGTGCTCTTGAGAGTTTCGTACTCTTCTTTGCGCTTTGTGTCCGCAGCAGCCTTTTCTTCATCGGTGGCGTCGTCCGCAAGAGTTTCCTCATCGGCGGTGAAAGCGTAGGTCAGCCAGTCTGCCTTGAGGAATGTGGACTTGTTCTCGCTGTAGTAGTTGTCCCAGTCGCTCTCGGTAAAGTTGTACTGCTCGGTCATATGCTCGGAGTAGTGGCTTGCGATCTCGCTGAGCTCAAGGCACTTACGGAGCACGCCTTCGTCAACGCAGCTGCCGTATACGCGGGAGAGGTAGTAGTCAAGGCTTACGTTGTTCGACTTTGCATTGGACTTCATCGTTTTAACGGTTTCGTCTATCTCAGCCTGCTGATCGTCGGTGAGCTCAATGCCGTCTGCTTTAGCGGCCTCGCAGAGGACGAGGAGCTGCTTCGCATTTTTCTGCGCGGTGTTCATGAAGTAGTCGTACCATGTGCCGTTGCCGCCGCTCATCTGCTGTGACTTGAGGCTTTTCGTAGTATCAAGTCCGAGAGAGGAGAGCGTGGAACCGTAGCTTGAAACAAAGTTCTGGTACACGGAGTTGTAGTAGTATGTAAGCATTGCGCTGCTTATAGTGTAGTTTTCGGACTCGAGAGCGGTAGTGTGCTTCTGGATATAGCCGCTGTCGTAGACCTGATAAATTACAAGAACGCCTGCCACGATAACGACTGCGAGAACCGCAGCGATTATCGCAATGACTTTTTTGGCAGTGCTCTTTTTGCCGTCATTTTTGTTGAACTTCTTACTCATTGAAAAGATCCGCCTTTCGTATGGATAATTCTTTCACTCCCTCAAAGCGAGGGTACACCGACTGTTAGTATAACATATTGCTTCAGCTTTTTCCAGTACATACGCATATTTTTTGTTAAAAACAATAAAAATTTTTTTAAGTTTGCAAATTTCCTTGACAAAACACCCTTGTTGTGATAACATATTCAAGTACAGTAAATGCGCCCGTAGCTCAGTGGATAGAGTGCCCGGCTACGAACCGGTAGGTCGTGGGTTCAAATCCCCCCGGGCGCGCCAACAAAAAAGACACCCGACAGGGTGTCTTTTTTGTTGGCACGTCCGATAGGACGGGGATTCGAAAGCCCGTGCCTATATATAATGAGGCGCATCTGCGGTGCATGAAAAATGAAGCAGGGCTGCGCCCTGTGAAGCGCGGCTACACACGCCCGAAGTTCCGCAGCAAGAGCGACCGTGAGCGCCGAAATGCATTTCGGCGAAACCTTTGAACCCAGTCGCGCCGCGACACCCTTTTGGGTGTCTTTTTTATTGGCACGTCCGATAGGACGGAAATCTAAGAAGCTGTGCCAACACCGCAATGTGCATTAACAGCCCCATTGTTTTATATAATCTTGTGTTTTTATAAAAAATGTGCTATCATGTTCTCAACAGTTACAGCAACATCACCTTTTTGAAAATACAGATTTGCATAGATTGTGCAAGCTACCGCTTGGCAAGGCTGCGCATCGCCAAACAAAGAGGGTTTATATATGAACGGTATTTTGAAAAAAATTAGACAGAGCGATGCCTTTAACAGGGAAAACCGTATTCCCTACATAAAGGCTGTATTGCTGATGAGCCTGTTTACGTTTTCGTTTCTCGGGACGGAGTTTTTGTTTGTCAATATGATCTCGCAAACGGCGATCGCCGGTCGGACGGTTGCCGCGCAGAACTATGCGCTGGGCATAAGCGTTGTCGGCTTTGTGCTGTATCCTCTGCTCTGCCGTCTGTGCCGCGGAAAGCTGCAGGCTGTTATATCCGCTGTGGCGGCGGTGCTGTCTGCCGTATTTATTTTTCTCATATGCCGCCACACTTCATATGCTTCCACGCTGTGCCTCGGGCTTGCGGTATTCCTCATTTTCGGCGCGTTCGGCAGCGCCGTGTACTGCAAATCCCTTTGCCTTTTGGAGAACAACACCCATGTCGCGCGGCTTGTGGGTATATCCTATATGCTCGGCACCGTGCTGCAGTTCGCGAACAACAATCTTATACATAACGAATATGCCGAAGCGGGCATACTTTCCGCCTTTATCCTGCTGCTGGCGGTCATGCTGATACGAGCGGAGAAAAACAGCGTTGTTCCCGCGCTTGCAAAGGACAGCACGAAGGAGGACACCGGCAAAAGCGCCGCTGACAGCCTGAAGATCGGCATTGTTCTCGCGGTCTTCGTCGCTTTGATGACATGCATTTTCAGCACTCTTGACAACGCGGTCACTCTGTACCACGCAAACGGAGTTGTGAATATCGGACAGTGGCCGAGGATGATCCTTGCGCTCAGCGGCCTTTCGGCGGGCTTTCTTTACGACATTGCGGAAAGAAAGTATATGAGCATCATTATGTACTGCGTAATGATCCTGTCGACCGCCTGCCTTGTCGTTCTTCAGTTTGCGGGACCGTTTGTGATAGGACTTATCATATTTTATCTTTCCGCAGGCTTTTTCTCCGTTTTCTTTACGGCATCGTTTATGGAGATCGCCCGATACACAAAGGTGCCGGAGCTGTGGGTGGGGCTCGGCAGAGCGGTAAACAACCTTATAGCGGTGGCGATAACGGGTGGCTCGCTCGCGCTGCTGAATTCCGGCAACAATATTGCTATCATTTCTATTGAGCTGCTGCTGTTTGTTCTTGCAAGTATAGCCGCGCTTATTTATACTAATAAAAGGAAAGCCTTTTTCGACAGGCTCGCCGCGGAGCAGAAAAGCGAAGCAGGCGACAGCGGAAAACTGCAAAGGCTTGCGGAAAAATTCTCGCTTACACCGAGAGAAGCCGAGGTTTTCGGACTGCTTGTGAACACCGAGGACGGACTGCAATCCATAGCCGACCGGCTGTATGTATCAAGGCGCACACTGGAAAGATACGTTTCCGCCATATACGAAAAAACAGGTTCAAAGTCCCGCATCGGACTTGTAACTCTTTATAATAACGCATAACGGACGATGTCTTTGCCTCCCGCTTCGGCGGGAGGCTTTTTTGCGTTTTTCTGCGGAAAAACGGGGGAATTTCAGCCGCATTTTAAGAATGGCGGAAGTCCGCCACCGAAAAAAACGATAATGGCGGACTTCACTTATATACACAGTACAGCTGTATTTATATAATAAACTAAACAGAAAAAGTCGGGAGGAATATCTGATGAAGCAAAAACGCTTGAGTAAGAAAAGCGAGGGGCGTCTTTTTCTCAGAATAACGGCTGCCGTGCTGCTTTTGACAATGGCGCTGTGCGCCTGCACAAAAAAGCCCGCGGCGGAGCCGACGGAAGACACCACCGAGCCGGAGACCTCGCAGAACGCGCAGGATACCGACACATCGACGCAGGCAGAGCCCGTAACGCTGGAGCAGGCGCTTCTGAAGGAGCGCGGTAAGTCCTACGATCAGTCGGACTACAAAAAGTTTCTCGGCGGCGAGGGTATCATTGACGAGTACAGCGAGTTCGACATGAATATCGACCACAGCTACAGCACAACGATAAACGACATAGTCGTGTCCGGCGGGAAAGTATACTTCGCGAATTTCAATATGCCTTTATCAAACGGGCAGAACATTATGGAGGTGGGCGCCCTTGCCGAGAGCGGCGAGGTGCGATACTGGCACTATACATATGACGGCGAAATGGGTCAGATGTATTTCAAAAGCGGCACGGGATATAAAGTAAGCTGCGTTCCGCTTTCCGCGCAGAGCCTTGATATGTCGCATGACCCGCTGTTTGCGAAGGTTTACCGCTACGGTGCCGACGGCAAAGCACTGGAAGACTGTACGGATGAGTTTCTGCACGCCGACAAGGTGTACGACACCGGGAGACCCAAAATTGTTTTCTTGGGAGATAAGGTCAGCCTTCTCTTTCCCGGCAAATACCTTGATGCAGGTACGACCGAATGGAACTGGTACTGCGATATGGACAGAAAGAACTATATAGCCTTTGATCTCGATCTGTCCGCTATAGGCAGCGAAACGCCCGTAAGACTTTACAATTGCAATATTCTTATGACAAACGGCGCCTTTTACGAGATAGTGTACGTTTCGGAGCCGCTTGACGACGGCGACGAGGCAGCACAGCTGGCACCCGACGGCACGGCGTCGCCGTACTATCCCGCGGCGCAGCACCTAAACTGCGATCTCGGACTGAGAAAAATAAACCTTTTGACAAACTATTACAGCGACGTGCGCAATATCAGCACGGGCTATGTTATAACCGAAGACTTTACAATGCTGCCCGTAAAAGAGGTCATGGCACAAGGGTATACCGACTATATTCAGTACGACAGCATAGGCTTCGGCAGGGCATACGAATAAATAACTACCGTTTTGGAGGATAAAAGGATATGAAAACAAAGCTTTTGAAGATCATAAGCATTTTTGCGGCGGCGCTTACGGTGTTGACCCTTGCAGCCTGCGGCGGAACATCTGCCGTGCCCGGCGGCACTGACGGCAGCGGAAGCGGCGGCAGCGGCGGTGCGAAGAACGATGCCAAAGACGCCGAAAAAGGCATAAAGATCACGGCGTCTGCGGCAAGATCGGTGGAAACGGAGCTGTACGAAACCTCCGATTTCAGCGTGACCATCCCCAAGGGGTGGACTGTAACAAGCGGCGGAATAAACATATACCACACTATCCGCATAAGCGACCCGAACGAGCCGCTGAATCAGATGTTCATCCTTTTGAAAGCAGACATTCTGCTGCACAGTCAGGAGGGCAAAAGCGCCTGGCAGCAGCAATACAATATGGGCGACACGCAGGCAGCTATCTTCGCAAACGCGCCCGTGCTCTCAAACCCTTCCACCGAAGGATTTTTCAAGATCTTTTCGGAGTATACGGCGTTTGTCGGTGCAGTCGAGCCTACATATGCAGGATATACCTTCCCTCGGTTTGACGGCTTTACCGTGACCGACCGCTTTGAATCCACAAGCGGTCTGCGCACGGCGGCGCTGGGCGACGAGCTTCTCCGCGCCACCTTCAGCGACGGCGGCAAAACGGGAGAGGGACTGTTTGCCGCAAGTGTTGTGGATTTCGGCTCCTATGCTATTACAAACGGCAACGTTTCGGGATATCAGCTGCAGACAGTTGACGGCGGCTACTATATGGCGTATAACGTCATGGCGGTCACGGCGGTAAAGGACACCTTCATTGACTGGGAGAGCGTTCTCTGTGACTGCATGAAAACCCTTAACTATTCCGACAGCTTTGTAAGCGCAACAAATCAGGCGAGCAACGAAAAGGTTGCGCTGGCAAAGCAGATCAGCGCGAATTTCAATGCTACCATGGACGGATTTATGGCATCGTGGGAGAGCCGCAACAAAAGCCAGGATATTATGAGCCAGAAGCAGAGCGACGCCACCCTCGGCTACGAGCGCGTGTACGATACCGAAACAGGCGAGATATACAAAGCCACCAACGGCTTTACCGATGTATATGACGGCAAGCGTTATCAGCCTGTGACAGACGACAATATGTACACCGAGCCTATCAGCGGATATATTGAAAAGCAGTGATCCGCCCACGGCTGTCTGCGATGAAATTATTAAGAATAAGGAGGTCCGGACTATGAATACGCCGCAGCACGCAGCCTTTCAAGGCGGAGAAACGACCAAACGGGCGTTTTTGTATAACAGACAGTATGTAATTGTCGCGGTATATGAGGTTCTGGACAAAGGTGGAGCAGAGTACAGAAAAACGGGCACATCTACGGTTTCGTCCGAGATGTCGGTGTACGGAAACCGCAGTCGGTTTTCCATATCCGTGGATGAGCGGGGCGCGGGCACGGAGCTTTCCGTAACCATGGCGCACCCGTGCGAGGGGCTGTCCCCCTCCGGTGTGCAGCGGGCGCTTAACGCCGTGGCGGACAGCATTTCGCAGTATCTGGAAAACGAGCTTGTAATGAACGCACCCCGCCTTGCCGAAAATGCCTGAGAAAAGAAGCGCAGGGACTCGGCAAGGGCGGATAGATGCAGAAAAACAAATACGGGCGCGCGCCCGACTGTGATAAGGAGAATATTTTTATGAGAACTAAGATGTTCGGAAGAAAAGTGCTGACGGTTTTGCTGATACTGTGCATGGTAATGTCGCTGGCGCCGATATTGGCATTTGCGACGGATTCGACAGTCAGCAATGAAGCTGAACTGAAGTCGGCACTTGAAAATGCGGACTGTTCGGAAATCAAGTTGGGCGGAAACATTGAGACCGCCGAAGAGCTTGATGTGGAGCGCACTGTAACTCTTGATCTTAACGGATATACCCTGAGCTGCAGCTCGACGGGTGAGGACATCTTTCGCGTGAGCAGCAGCGGAAATCTGACAATAAAGGACAGCAGCACCGGCGGCAAGATCGATGGGCAGAACAAAAACTGCGGATTTAATGTTAGGGGCGGCACGATGATCCTGGAGAGCGGCAGTATCGTGAACTGCAAGACCGACGGTGACGGCGCCGCTGTGGATGTTTCCAACTCCGGTGTAACGGAAACGCCGATCAAGTATGGCAAGTTCACTATGAACGGCGGCGCCATTATGGACTGCAAGGCCGATGATGACGCCGGAGCGGTGGACATTGGCAGCGGCTGCACTTTCATTATGAACGGCGGCACCATCGCCGGCTGCAGAGCCGACGATGACGGCGGCGCGGTATTTATTAAGCAGAGCGGCACCTTTGAGCTGAACGGCGGTGTCATTCAGAATTGCTCTGCCGGTGCCAACGGCGGTGCGGTAAATATTTATCAAGATGGCCGATTCACCATGACCGGCGGCACTATAAAAAGCTGCGATGTTGACCTTGGCGGACTTGGCAAGGCAATATACGGCAGCAACAATAAGGCTGTGGTCACTATGACCGGCGGTACCTTTGAAGATTGCGGCGTATTTCCGTATTCCTTTGATGAATTTACCGTAACATTTGATTCTGACGGCGGCAGCGCCGTGTCTGAGCAGAAGCTGCGGAATGCTCCGGCAATAAAGCCTGCCGATCCGAAAAAGAACGGTTATGATTTTGCAGGGTGGTATCTTGGAGATATGCAGTATACCTTTGATTCAAATGTCGCCGCTAATATTACCCTGAAAGCCAAATGGACGCCTACAACCGCACCGACCGCAATCACTGCGGCGACTGTCGAGAATGCAAAATTTGATTATCAGCCCGGTGACGCGCCGCAGGCAAGTGCCACGGTAGCTGCTGCCGATCTGGATAAATATGAGATCGTCTACGAATGCTGGCAGCAGTTTGAAAACAACGAGCCTGTTGCCGCATGGTATTCAGATAACGGCTCCCACGGCACTCTGTCCGCTATCACAAATTTTGAAAACGGCAAGCACTATGTGTATTCTCTTATGCTGCAGCCAAAGGACGGGTATTCCTTCAGCAGCGAGACCGTCATTACCGTGAACGGACAAAAAGTATCTGCACCTTTCGTCGGCGGTTCTATGTACATTCCCTCCATTAAAACGATCACGCCCACCAAACAGACCGACGACATCACCTCTGTCGATATTGAGAATGTGAAGCTCAACTATCAGCCGGGCGATGCCGCCCGTCCCACAGCTGTACGGGCAGGATCCGAGCAGGACAAATACGACATTCTCTATGAATCATGGGGCAAGCGGGTAAAGGATGCCGACGACACGATAACTACGGTTGCTTACTGGTATTCCGATAATAGCCGCTATTCGGACGGCGATGCTCGGTTCGATACCTTTGAAAAGGGCGGAAGGTATCAATATTCCATAAGACTTCGGGCAAAAGACGGCTATGTCTTTGACAGCAATTTGAGCAGTAATAATGTAACATTGAACGGTCAGGCGCTGCCCTTCGGCTCATGGGTCAATGTGCTGGACGACGGCAGGACCTGTCTCATCACCTACGGAACAGAGACGCGACCCGGTCAGGTTGTTGAAGCGATTCGCTTGGATGCTGTCATCGAATTTGATGCCGGAGATAAGCCACGTTTCAGCACCGGCATCGTTGATCCTTTTGTTGACACCGATCATCAGCGCTGGGATGCCAATGACGGCAGCGGTTACGGTATCACCTCCAGCGAATTCTGGAACATTCGCTACAACGGCAAGCTCATTACTGCTTTTGAAGACGGCAAGAGCTATACATATGGCGTATATTTCAAAATTTCCGATTTGGGCATGGAAGAGGGCTACCGCTTTGATAAAAATACAAAGCTTTATATCAACGGCACCGAGATTACCTTGACGCCCGATCAGATCGATGTGGACGATAACGGCGAAACTATTTGGCTTTACAATGTTCTGACCATGACGCCGAAACCGGCAAAGACGTGGCAGAAGATCGATGTTATTGAGATCGAGGGTGCTACTGTCAACTTTAAGGACGGCGACAAGCCCGCCTTTACCGGCAAGACCCCCGAAAACGCTCCTTATAAGTACCAGTTTGAATGCTGGGAAACTAAGGACGGCGCAGGTGTGAACTCCGCTGAATTCTTTGATAAAGCCTACGAAAAGCATATCACCGCATTTGAAAGCGGCGAGACCTATCAATACATTTTGTATTTTAAGGCAGAAGAAGGCTATTATTTTACCGCCGATACCAAGATAAAGATTAATGGTACGCTTTATAGCTATAGACTTGTTAATGTGGATCCGGACTACGATTCGAGCGGAAGAATGTACACCTTCTGGGCATACACCGACCTCACTATGACGCCGCAGGCATCCGGCAAGACACCCGATTATAAAATCACCGAGGGCGCGGGCGGCTCCTGGACTCTTGGCAGCGACGGTACGCTGAAGTTTTCGGCGAGCGGAGAACTTTCAAAGCTTACGGGTGTCAAAGTAGACGGCGCTCTCCTTGCGACGGATAAGTACACCGCTGCCGCCGAGCCTACGGTGATCACGCTGAAAAACGATTACCTCGGCACTCTTTCGGCAGGAAAGCATACCTTGACTGTTGTATACAGCGACGGCGAGTGCAGCGCCGAATTTGAAATAAAAGCAGGTCCCGAGGCGGGCGGCGACCAGGATAAGCCCGACGGAGAGGTAAAAAAGCCCGATAATAAAGAAACGAAGCCCGCAAAGTCCCCGAAAACGGGCGACAGCGTTTATATGTGGACAGCTCTGCTGCTTGTAAGCTTCGCAGCGACGGCAGCTGCGATCGTCAGAAAGAGAAAGAAGCAGGCGGGCAGATAACACGTATCCGTAAAAGAAAGGCAGGGGCTTCGGGTCAATGTCCCAAAGTTCGGTGCATAATAAAAACGGTGCGGCCGTACAGGGTTGCACCGTTTTTTTATCATTGAAGGCATTCCTTGGCTCCACGTTTATCTGCCGGAGACCCGGCTTATACGGATACTTGAGTCGGGGGAAGCGTTTTTGCAGCAGCCCTTGAAAGTTCGCAAAAAAGTGATATAATAATATCATATAGTGCTGCCTGCGGCACGACAAACGCAAACGATCGGGTGGGGTGACTAAAGCATGAAAGAAAAAATGCGTTTTCGTCTGTCAACCACACAAATAATTCTGCTTGGCTTTGCGGCGGCAGTGCTTTGCGGCAGCCTGCTGCTTTCCCTGCCCATAAGCTCAAAGAGCGGGGAGCCGATCCCGTATATTGACGCTTTGTTTACCGCCGCCACATCCACCTGCGTTACGGGTCTTGTAACGGTTTCGACGGCTTCTGCATGGAGCGCCTTCGGGCAGGCAGTGATACTTGTGCTCATTCAGATAGGCGGTATCGGCGTTGTAACGGTAATGATCTCGTTCATGCTTATGCTGAACCGCAGGATCGGAATGAACGACAGGCTGCTTATACAGGACGCATTCAACCTGAATACGCTTTCGGGGCTTGTGAGATTTGTGAAAAAAGTCCTTTTAGGAACCTTGATTGTCGAGGGCGTCGGTGCGGCGCTTTATATGACGGTGTTTGTCCCGAAATTCGGAGCGCGCGGCATATGGATATCCGTGTTCAATGCGGTTTCCGCCTTTTGCAATGCGGGGATGGATATTATCGGAGAAAACAGTCTGTGCGATTATGCCGCAGATTCCGTTGTAAACCTTACAACTGCGGCACTTGTCATCATCGGCGGGCTGGGTTATATCGTATGGTGGGATATTCTAAGAGTTCTGCGCATGAAGCGGGACGGAAGGTATAAGCTTTTCGCAAGCCTCACACTTCACAGCAAAATAGCGCTGTGCTCCACCGCGTTTCTTATTATAGCCGGAGCATTGCTCATATTCTGCTTTGAGTACGGTAATCCCGAAACAATCGGAGACATGTCCGTTTGGGGTAAGATACAGGCGTCGATTTTTCAGTCCGTAACGACAAGAACGGCGGGATTTGCCACGGTACCTCAGGAAAAACTGACGAACGCGTCCGCGATAGTCTCCATGCTTCTGATGACTGTCGGCGGCTCGCCTGTCGGCACTGCAGGCGGTATTAAAACCGTGACTGCGGCTGTGCTTATATATGAGGCACTCTCCGTTATAAAGGGAAAAAGCGAGGCTTCGCTTTTCTCAAGGACAATATCAAAGCACTCGGTCGTCAAAGCGGTTGCCGTCGTTGTCACGTTTTTGACGGTCGTGTTCTGCTCAACGGTTCTGCTGGCAGCAAGCACAAATGCGGACGGGCTTGATATAATGTATGAAACTGTAAGTGCGGCTGCAACTGTGGGGCTTTCGCGCAATTTGACACCGTCGCTGGGCTTTGCGGGAAAATTGATAATTATATTCACGATGTATTTCGGACGCGTCGGTCCCATATCTCTTGCGGTTGCCCTCGGAAGAAAAGCTTCAGACCGCAACATTGTAAAAGAGCCTTCTGAAGAAATCAGTATCGGATAAGGGAGTTGAAATTATGAAGAAAAAAACATATGCCGTTTTCGGGCTCGGAAGATACGGAATGGCGGCGGCAAAAGAGCTGGTAAGGAACGGCATGGACGTTATTGCCGTTGACTGCAGTGAGCAGATAATCCGGGATGCCGCAGGAGAGCTGCCTGTCTGCAAATGTGCCGATGTGACAGACCCTAAAGCTATAGAGCAGCTCGGCATATCTAATGCGGACGTTGTTATTGTAGCTATGGCGGGCAGCCTGGAATCGAGCATTATGGCGGTTACGCTGTGTAAAGAAGCAGGCGTCAAAACGGTCATTGCAAAGTGCTCAGACGAAATGCACCGCAAAATACTCGGGCGCGTCGGTGCCGATATAGTGATATTTCCCGAAAAAGAATCCGGGATACGGCTTGCCCAAAATCTTTCTGTTGCGGGGATTATTGAAATTCTGACGCTCTCAGATGAACTTTCTGTCGTAGAGATGAATGTTAAGGATGAGTGGGTGGGAAAGAGCCTTGCTGAGCTGAACCTGCGTAAAAAGCTTCTCATCAATATAGTTGCTTTCCGCAAAAACGGAAAGATTACGGCACCTGTTTCCCCCGAACTTAAATTGGAGCATGGTATGATGCTTGTTGCCATTGCGAACACGGAAAAGCTGTCGAAGCTTAACAGGTAAAACTGAAAAGATGAGCCTGAAAAAGCAAGCCTCCGCACTCCTGCCGTGAAAGACAGGACGCGGAGGCATTTTTGCCGGATCGGAAATTATATTATAACCGAAATCCTATTTCTTAGACCAGGTAGACGGCGCAAACAGCAGCAGCATGGGGAAAAGCTCCAGTCTGCCGAAAAGCATGGCAAGGGAAAGAACTATTTTTGAAACTGACGAAAATCCTGCATAGCTTGAAGCAGGTCCCGCCGCACCGAAAGCAGGTCCGACGTTGTTGAAGCACGAAGCAACTGCGGAAATGTTTGTTTCCATATCGAACTTGTCAAAGCTTACGGCAAGAAAAATAATAAACATTGTAAGCACATAAAGAATAAAGAAGTTGCCCGTATTGTGCAGCGTGGCCGCATCCAGCTGCTTGCCTTCAAATCTTACGGTTGTAACACTTTTGGGATGCAGCAGATGTCTCAGCTCGTTGCGCCCCATCTTAATAATAATTATCAGCCTTGAAACCTTCAGCCCGCCGCCGGTCGAGCTTGCGCACGCGCCTATAAACATGAGAACGAGCAATATGGATTTTGAAAAGCCGGGCCACATATTGAAGTCGCTTGTTGCGTATCCGGTGGTGGTTATGACCGACACGACCTGAAACGCCGACTGACGAACGGTTTCCGCAGCAGTGCCGTAGATTTTATATATGTTCACGGCTATAAGACCTATTGACGCCGCAACGATACCGAGATACGTCCACAGCTCCGTGCTTTTGAAGGCTGCGCGGAAACGCCTGATAAGCATAAGATAATACAGGTTGAAGTTTACGCCGAACAGCAGCATAAATACCGTTATAACCCACTGTATATACGGTGAATATGAGGCTATGGAATCTGCCTTCATGCCGAAGCCGCCGGTGCCGGCGGTGCCGAAGGTATGTATAAGACTGTCAAAGAGCGGCATTTTTCCGGCAACGAGCAGAATGATCTCAACCGCCGTCATACATATGTATATGAGATAAAGGATCTTTGCGGTGTCCTTTATTCTGGGAACAAGCTTTCCCACAATGGGTCCGGGCATTTCGGCGCGGATTATGTGTATGGAGCGCTCGCTGACGTTCGGTACGATCGCCATAATAAATACAAGCACGCCCATGCCGCCTATCCAGTGAGTAAAGCTGCGCCAGAACAAAAGTCCGTGGCTCATAGCTTCTACGTTTGTAAGGATGGAAGCGCCGGTGGTCGTAAAGCCGCTGACGGTTTCAAAAAATGCGTCGATGTAATTGGGGATCTCACCGCTGAGTACAAAGGGAACGGCGCCCAACGCAGACATTACGATCCACGCAAGCGCAACAATCACGAATCCCTCCTTGGCGTATATAACGCGGCTTTTCGGACGGCCTACGAGCATGAAAAGCCCGCCGAGGACACCGCAGACCCCGGCTGTTATCAGAATTGCCCAAAGACACTTTTCCTTGTAGATAAGCGCCGTCAGGGCGGGCAGCAAAAGCAATACTGCCTCAAGCAGTTCTATCTGACCGAGGGTAAAAATTACCATTCTGCGGTTCACTTTATAAATCACGTGCCTTTCTGTCCGGATGTGCCGGTTCGTGGCCGGCAATGGTGCCGGCTGCCCGCTGCGGGCAGTTTATTTTACCATATCGGAAAGATCCTTCAGCGTATGTCCCGCAGTCAGAACTATAACTCTGTCGCCTGCGTTGATGCAGTCATCGCCGGAGGGAAGAATGCTCTTTCTGCCTCTGATTATGCCCGCTATCAGGATGTTGGGGCGGAGGGTCATGCTTTTTAGGGGCGTGTGAAGGTATTTGAAATCGGATTCCGCAATAAACTCAAGAGCTTCGGCTTTGCCGTCCATAAGCTTATACAGAGTTTCTATCTTGCTGCCCATGGAGCTGCGCAGCGCTCTCGCGTAGCGGACGAATATATCGGATATGACTTTCTTGGGGGAGACTATGCACTCGATACCGAGCTTTTCAGCCATGACCGCGAACTCGCTTCTGTTGACCTTGGCAATGACCTTGCCGACGCCCGCGTCCTGGGCAAAATATGACAGCAGGATGTTTTCTTCGTCCATGCCGGTAAGGGCAACAAAGCCGTCTGTGCCGGTCATGCCCTCTTCCATCAGCAGCTCCTGACGCGCGCCGTCTCCGTTAATAAGTGCGGCGCCGTCCAAAAGCTCGCTGAACATATGGCACTTTTCTCTGTTTTTCTCGATTATCTTGACGGACGCGCCGCCGCTGAGCAGCATCTTTGCAAGATAGTATGCAGTGCGGCTCGCGCCTACGAGCATTATATTCTTTGCCTGCTTGCGGTTTATGCCCATAAGACGGATAAGCTTCATCATTTCGGAAGCATCCGCGGTAAGACCTATGCGGTCGCCGCTGTGCAGCACAAAGCTGCCGTCGGGGATATAGACCTTGTCTCCGCGCTGAACAACGCCCACAAGGAAATTTGCTTTGTAACGGTGGCGCATTTCCATAAGAGTTACGCCGTTTAGAGGAGAGTCGGCGCGCAGCTTGAACTCCGCCATTTCGAAATTGCGGCGGGAGAATGTTTCAAGATTGACGGCGCCCGGCAGACGGAGTATATGATAAAGCTCCTGTGCCGCCAGATGCTCGGGATTTACCGTCATTGATATTTCAAGCTGCTGGCGCAGAAAGTCGACGGACTGCTCGTTGTACTCGGGATTCCGTATTCTCGCGATCGTATGCTTTGCGCCCATGCGCTTTGCAAGGAAGCAGGCGATCATATTGACTTCGTCGTTGCCGGTAAGCGCCGCGAAAAGTTCGGCGTGGCCGACGTCGGCTTCCGTAAGTGTATCGCAGTCGATGCCGGAACCGCAGACGCCGATAGCGTCATATATGTTGGTTATCTCTCCGATAACATCGTGATCCGTGTCCACCGCAACAACATCATGCCCCTCGGCAATAAGACTTGATACTACGGTCGTGCCGATCTTTCCGCATCCGACTATGATGATCTTCACTTTTTGAAAACCGACCTTTCTTCTATCGTTTCCGTAAACATATGCCTGTAATAATTTCCGTACAGTAGTATAGCACAGAGAGTGTGTGTTTTCAATAGCTTTACAACTTTAAACAAGGATATTTTTCCTTATTTTCGGCGAATATTTCGGCAAATTTCGGCTAAAAATCTCAATGTATGAACTACTGCCGCCGAAAGGGGAGAGTGAACGTTGATTATTGTTGATATCGCGGCTGCCGCCGCCATAGGAACGCTTTCGGGCATGGGCATCGGCGGCGGAGGACTGCTTGTCATATACCTGACGCTTGTGCGCGGAGTGGGGCAGCTTGAGGCGCAGGGAATGAATCTGTATTTCTTTATTTTTGCGTCGGCAGCGGCGTTGTTTGTGCATATAGCAAAGCGAAAGATAAACTACCCGCTCATATTGCTGACAAGCTCAGTGGGAATGCTGGGAGCGTATGGAGGCTCGGCGCTTGCGTCCGTCACGGATCCGGAGCTTATACGTCGCGTTTTCGGGGCGATGCTGCTCGTAAGCGGCGGGATATCGCTGTTTCGCGTTGTTTCCGCGAAAAGAAGGACGTGAAGGAACTGCTTTTCCGTAAGCAGCACTGAACTTCACGCGGCTGTCCTCCGCGCTCCGTGCCCGCCGCCGCACCCACCGAGCACTGCCCGCACCGCTTGTCCGCCACCTCCGCACCCTGCTCGCCCACCGTTCATCCCGCGCTCGCATTCGAGCCGTCCGTCACCGCACCTTCGCCGCACACCGCCCGCGCACCGCGCGAAGGACCCGCTCGTTTGCCCCGACGAAGTTTTGAAACTGCTGACTTTTAGTTTCCTTGCATAGCATTTCAAACTTTGTCGTAAGCTTACCGAACGTAAGTAAGAAAGACGTGAAGGGACTACTTTTCCGTAAGTAGC